>NZ_JAPDCN010000002.1:24498-484318 GCF_027706185.1 Aeromonas sp. Y318-3 | reverse complement strand
AAGTTGTTTACATCAACGAGCGCTATAGCCATCACGCTGCCTCAGATTGCCAATCACATGGGTGACCACTCCGAACAGTTCCAGGGAGAGGCTCATACAAGGGTCGATAGGCGCGAACGCCGGATTGGCTGGCAACAGCCGCAACCTCGGCTTGAGCTGTAAGGTCTTTACCGTGAAGCCGCCATCGAGTAGTGCAATCACCACATCACCATGGCGCGGGGTGAGGCTCTTATCGACCACCAGCAAGTCACCGGGAAAGATGCCGACCCCGGTCATGCTCTCCCCTTCGGCACGCAGATAGAAGGTTGCTGCAGGGTGCGCCACGCAGTGGGTATTGAGGTCTAACTTCCCTTCCAGATAGTCGCTGGCTGGGCTGGGAAAGCCGCAAGAGGCGCGGTGCAAGAACAACGGGATGGTCACCTCGGCGGGTGATGGGTCTGGGGTTAACAGCTTCATGGCAAAAAACCTGTATTTATATACAAGCATTATAACGCACCTCCTTTGAACCAGCGCAAGTCCTCATCCACAGATGCATGAATCACACGCACACTCACAGTTCCAATGCTTCCACCAACAAAAGGGCATAGCAGGAAAAGCTCACCGCGTGCTAATTTTTGCTTTCTGGCTAGGAACCCCGCAGATAATACCGTCAAGGCAGAATGTGGTTTCCCAGCCTAACGTGGCATGTTCATTTCCATTTGTGATAGCTGTTAGGGGGCATCTCCATAGATATAAAGGAATCCTGCAGCCAACATTTCACCTTCGAGATGCTGTTTCACTGTGGTGAAACTTGGCAACGCATCCAATGCCCAAACTTGCCTGAACAAAGCGAGAGCTGGCTGGCCTACCGTGAACTGGCAACGCATATTCTCGATCCGCTGGTAGAAACATTTGGTCACCCATTGCTGACCTATGGGTTTTGTGGGGTAACACTGCGCAAAGCTATTCTTTCCAACGCCTCCCCCGGTATAGCCCCCACACTGGATCAACATGCGGCCTGTGAACTCAATCAGCGAGGAAGAGTTGTCTGTCCTCGGCAAGGGGCCGCGGTTGATCTGATATACCCAGGGAAGAACAGCTATCAGGTAGCCCTTTGGTTGGCGCAGCACACCCCGTTTGATCGTCTCTATCTCTATGGCCCAGACCGGCCACTGCATATCAGCTATGGGCCCGAACAAAACCGCGCCTTGGTCGAACTCACCACTCACCATGGAAGACGAATGCCCAAGCGGCTGACACTCACCCAACTCAATGGAATGTGCTGATGCTGACCCCCGAGCGCTTCACGCAACTGGTCGCTACCCTGCCATACAAAAAAGTGCTGCCCGACGCGGTCTATCTGCACAAAGAGACCCTGGCCACGACCAGCCCACAGCTCTACCGTTTTGTCTGTGCGGTGGCACAAGCGCTCAAACTCCCGGAGTGTGAATGGGATCTGGTCAAGTTGGCAAAGCAGGACTTTCGGCTGTCACTGCTCAGCTACCCCACCTTCTTCGAAGAGGCCTACCCCAGCCTCAAGCAGAGCGTGACCGTTGATCTGGCCAAACTAAGCCATACCGTTACCCGCTACGACAGCCAGGACAATCCCCCCATTCTGCATCGCAAAGAGTGCATGCTGACCCCCGATCACCCACAGGCAGAGAGCTGTCGCCAGATCACCGAAGAGGGGGTGTTGGCAGGGCTTTACGATCATCCCCGCATGATTGGCTTCAAAGCATCGTGGGAGCGGCTTATCGCAAGACATGGATACCAACTGGTTGATGGGCGCCTGTTTCGCACCTCCGCCCTGCCGCCCGAAGAGGGGGGCCCACAAATTGATCGCCACAAAACCGCGTTGGTTCGCCATGAACTCTCAGCCCCCATGAAGATGCTGGCACGCCATGGTTATCTCAACGGCGACTATGCGCTGTTTGATTACGGTTGCGGCCGAGGGGATGACCTGCGGGAACTGGAAGCACACGGTATTGACGCGCTGGGCTGGGACCCAAACTTTCGTCCGGATGGCGAGAAGGTGATCTCCCATCTGGTCAATCTCGGTTTTGTGATCAACGTGATTGAGGATCAAGATGAGCGAATGGAGGCGCTGCTCGGCGCCTGGGAGCTGACCCAAACCCTGCTGGTCGTCTCGGCCATGCTGGCCAACGACAGCTTTATTGCCCAGTTCACCCCTTATAAAGATGGCGTTATCACCTCGCGCAACACCTTTCAGCGCTACTACAACCAAAGCGAGCTCAAGCACTACATAGACAAAACACTGGATGAAAATGCCATCGCCGTTGGGCCCGGCATCTTTTACGTGTTCAAAGACAAGCTCGAAGAGCAACGCTTTTTGGCACAGCGTCAACGCCGAAGCCACAGCTGGCAACAGCTGACCTCGCCCACGCCCAACCATCGGGCCACTGCGGCACTGCTGATCACTCGCCATCAAACGCTGTTTGAAGCCTTCTGGCAGCGGGCGCTGACCCTTGGCCGAATTCCAGCCAATGACGAGTTTGAACAAAGCGACGAGTTAAGAGAGATAGCAGGCAGCCATCGCAAAGCCATGACCCTGCTTGGCCAGCATTTTGACCTTGCCCAGTTAAAGCAGGCCGAGCTGGAGCGGCAGCAAGATTTGCTGGTCTACCTGGCACTCAACCTGTTTGGCAAACGCCAAACCTATACCCACTACCCCAGCGAGCTGCAGCGGGATATCAAAGCCTTTTTCGGTGGCAACCCGCAGGCACAGCAGGCCGCCAAAGCACTGCTCTACCAGATTGCGGATATCGCCCTCATCAACCAGGCCTGCGAGCTGGCCCATCAACAGCTACCCAACAGCCTGCTCTATCCCAGCCATTCACTGCTGCTACACAAATGCTTTATTCCGCAATTACCGCCGCTGCTGCGTGTCTACCTCGGCGCGGCTTGCCAGCTCTATGGTGACTTGACCGATATCGACGTGATCAAGCTGCACATTCGCTCCGGCAAGGTGAGCCTGATGGGGTATGACGACTTCAGCAAGCCCATCCCCTATCTGGTGGAGCGGGTCAAGATCAAGATGGCCGAGCAGGAGGTCGACTTCTTTGACTACATCAATGAGCAGACCCGGCCACCGCTTCTCAACAAAAGCTATCTGATGGCACCGGATGATCCGAGCTTCAAGGCACAACGAGCGCTGGAGCAAAGATTGAGCAAACTGCTTGGGATGGACCTGGAAACAGAGCATCACTTGAGTCGCCAACAATATAAATCAGCTCTCAAAGAGCAAAAAAGGCAAATTTCAGGCTTTCGTATTTGTAGCGTAAAAGAGTAAAATCAGCGCCCCAAAATAACGTAAAAACCACTTATTCCTCGCTAAAACCTAATCTACAGTCTTATAACAACATGTGATTACGTTAATTTTGACGTAAATCTAGACTTGAAGCAGGACTAGCCAGGAGCATCATCATGAACCACTTCGACGCTGACTACTGCTACTCATTCCCCGCAGTGCGTGGGATACAAGCCGGTCGCCCCTTCTATATCGCGACCTGCCCGATGCGCATCATCCCCAAAATTTTCAACTTCGATGAGAGCGAAGTCCCCCCTGAATTGCGGGCGCAACGCACATTGAACAAATCCCGGATCCCGGAAATGGTGCGATACCTCTTGGAGAATCCCAAGGATTACGTCTTCTCTGCCTTGACTGCGTCAATAGCTGTTGACGTCGAGTTTGCTGAACATCCCGGCTCCAACAATCTGGGCACTTTACGGGTGCCCATGGATGCACAGATCCTGATCAACGATGGCCAGCACCGCCGCAAAGCTATCGAAGAGGCGTTGGTAGAGCGCCCCGAACTGGGTCAGGATAACATCCCTGTTTTGTTCTTTGTCGATGAAGGGCTAACCCGAAGCCAGCAAATGTTTGCTGATCTCAACAAGTACGCGGTCAAACCCAGTCCGTCACTGTCAACGCTCTATGACCATAGAGATCAAGGCTCTGAGCTTGCTCGCCATCTGGCTACTAGCATGGAGCCCTTCGTCGGGCTTACTGAGATGGAAAAGTCGAGCATCTCCCAGCTCTCCAGCAAGCTCTTCACCTTAAGTAGCATCAAGCAGGCAACCCGAGCCCTACTGGGCAAGGGACCTAAAGAGGGCTGCACAGATGAAGAGGCCAAGCTTGCTGCTCTCTATTGGAAAGCGGTCTACGACCAGATGCCGGATTGGCAGATGGCCAGTCGCAAAGAAGTATCACCAGCCCAACTCCGGCAGGAGTATGTCCATGCTCACGGCGTCGGCCTGCAAGCTCTCGGTATGCTCGGCCGCTTTTTGATAAGCGAGCATCCTGATACCTGGCAAGCAGACCTTGGTAAGCTCAAGACCATTGATTGGCGCAAAACCAACCCGGAATGGATTCGCAGAACCATGTCGCATGGCAAGCTAAGCAAATCCACCACAGCGCTCCAGCTTACCTGTAACGCCCTTAAAACCTCACTAAACCTCCCCCTCACCCCTGAGGAGAAGGTACTTGAAGCTCAGGTTGTCACTCCATGAACCCCTTGATTCAGGCCCATGATCTGGCCGATTACGAAGATTTCATCAATACCGAGCCCTTTGCCGGCCGCCCACTGGCAGAGTATGTAGCTGAAGTACAACGTATCTATTGCGCAGACAAACGTCCCTGGGTCATTGGTTATAGCGGAGGTAAAGACTCTTCTGCTGTGCTGACGTTGGTCTATCTGGCACTGCTGGGATTACCGCCTGAAATGCGCCACAAAGATGTCTTTGTCGTTTCATCAGACACCCTGGTCGAGACCCCTGTTGTCGTCGATTTGATCATTCGGACCATGGATCAAATCGAAAAGGGCGCCAAACGCGATGCGTTACCCATTACCTCTCACCCTGTCGTACCCAAAACCCATGAGACGTTTTGGGTAAACCTGCTCGGCAAAGGCTACCCTGCCCCGACTCGCAGCTTCCGCTGGTGTACCGAGCGAATGAAGATCAACCCGGTCAGTGACTTTATCAAAGACAAGGTCAGCCAGTTTGAAGAGGTGATCGTTGTGCTTGGCTCTCGCAGCAGCGAGAGTGCTTCCCGTGCCCAGGTCATTGCCAAGCACAAGATTGATGGAACCCGTCTTGCCCGCCATACCACGCTGGCCAATGCCTTCATCTACACCCCTATCGACACCTGGGATGTTGAGGATGTCTGGAAACTGCTGCGCGGCGCCTTCAAATACGCGCCGGATGATGTGGAAGAGTGGGAAAATCCCTGGGGCGGCAATAATCGCCCGCTCTGGACTCTTTATATGGACTCCTCGGGTCAGGGTGAATGTCCATTGGTCATTGATGACAGCACCCCCTCTTGTGGTAATTCACGCTTTGGTTGCTGGACCTGTACCGTGGTCACCAAAGACCGAGCCATGGAGAGCCTGATCCAAAACGGCGAAGACTGGATGCTCCCCCTGCTCAAGTTTCGTAATCAGCTAGCTCTGACCACAGACCCTGCGCAAAAAGATACCTACCGTAACTACAAGCGCCGCACCGGCAAGGTGAGCTACCAATACGCCAAAGAGGGTGAAGAGCTTAGCGCAGAGCGCAAGCACGTTCCCGGCCCTTATTGGCTGAAATACCGCCAAGAATGGCTTAAAGAGCTGTTGGAGATGGAGCGTGACCTCAACTTGCGTGGCCACACCATTACTCTGATCACCAAGCCGGAGCTACATGCGATTCGCCAGGAGTGGTTAACCGACCCTAACGAACCGGATTGGAATGACTCACTGCCAGCTATATATCGGGAAGTGTATGGCGAAGACCTCGACTGGCTAATCGACGATCAGTCACGCTTCAATGCCAGCGATGCCGAACTGCTGGCACAACTAAGCCAGGGCTATGATGTCGAGCCAGAAATGGTGATGAAGCTGATAGAGCTCGAAATATCCCTTGAAGGGCTTAGCCGCCGCCAAGGCGTTTTCGCCAAAATAGGAACCATCCTGAAACAGGATTGGGGCAGCCTCGAAGCCATTGAGCAGAAACAGGCACAATTACAAAAGCGCAATGAGCGCGATCTCTATCAAGAAGAAGTGGAACAAATTGAACAGTCGCTTGCTGGATTGCAAAAGCAATTGGCACAAGCCGACGATATGGCAGCACTGTTTAGTGAGGCAGTAAAAAATGATCATTAAGAAGTTGGTCTTGCATAACTTTCGTGTATTTCGTGGTCACCACGAAATAGAGCTGACCCCACAAAAACGTGGAAATGAGAACATTGATAGACCTATCGTGCTGTTCGGTGGCCTCAACGGCGCTGGCAAAACGTCGATTTTGTCAGCCATCCGTTTAGCGCTGTATGGACGCCTGGCCTTTGATAACCTCATCCACAATCAGGACTATATTGACCAACTTACTGCACTTATCCATAACGGTGTCAGTGTCTCTCAACAACCTAAAGATGCCTCTATCGAGCTGGTTTTTACCTATAACCAGGGGGGCACTGAGTCTGAATTTACCGTTATTCGCAGCTGGAATCGCAATAAAAAAGATAGACTCAAACTGCTGCAAAACGGAGTCGAGCTGGACGAGCTTAACTATGAACAGTGCCAGGGTTTTCTCAATGAGTTAATCCCGCACGGTATTGCTGATCTCTTCTTTTTTGATGGCGAAAAGATCGCCTCATTGGCAGAGGATGAATCGGGCAAGATTCTGCAGACCGCGGTACGCCGCCTGCTCGGCCTTGACCTGATCGCCAAACTGCGCACCGACCTTGGCATCTATTTAAAGCAGCAAGGAGCCAAAGAGCTGGGCACCCAACAACAGCACAAATTGGCCGAGCTGGAGCAGAATAAAAAGCAGTTTGCCAAACAGGCCGAGCATTATCGATTTGAAGCTGACTTGGTGATGGCAAGGATTGGCCTTATTACCCAGGATATTCAGAAATATGAAGCCATGCTGGCAGCACAAGGCGGTGCTTTTGCGCGGACAAAAAATCAGGAGCAGCAGAAAGTAGCTGAACTGGTAAAAGAAAAAGAACAGCTTGAAAAGAGTCTGCGCCATGAATGTGATGGATCACTCCCCTTTGCATTGGCCCCCAACACCATGGCCAAACTGCAGCAACAGCTGGCCAGAGAAATAGAGATAAAAAGGGCTCGCAGCTTTTCCCAAGAGCTCAATCTTTTTCTCGAACAGCTTAAAGCCAATATCGGCTTTAAAGGTAAAGAGACGCTGGCCATCACAACCCAGGCGATCGAAGAGCAGCTTGACAGCTTTATGGCCAACAAGCCGCAAGGTGAAGTCCTCTTTGACATCTCTGAGCGCGAGACTCACGTCATCATCGCGGCAATCAGTGAGGATTGCCAACGGGCTTGGAGCAAATTTGATGCACAACGTCGTGAATTGGCCGAGGTTGAACATCAACTGGAGCAAGCAGCCAGCAATATTGAGCGAGCACCTGATGATGAGCAGCTGATGGATATTTTCCAAACCCTGCGAGAGATGGACAATCAACGGCAAGAAGAGCGCCACAAATACAAGGCTCTGCTGGAACAAGCCAAACAAGCGGTAATGAGTCAACTGGATTGCGCCCGCCAGATCCAGAAATTGCATGATAAAGCCAGAGAGCAATATGGTGCCGTGAGTGCCGTGCAATATGCCAATGAGACCATCAGTTTACTGGATGAGTACAGCGATGTATTGACCCAAGCTCGGGTTAAAACGCTGGAGCAGAATTTTGAAGTGGCCTACCGAAAATTGGCTAGAAAAGAAGATCTGCAGATTAAGGCCAGGATCAATCCTCACACCTTTGATGTAGAGCTGGTAGACGAAGCTGGGATAGCTATCAATAGAAAGTCACTCTCTGCTGGTGAGAAGCAAATTTATGCCATCGCGATCCTGGAAGCCTTGGCTAAAACATCTGGTCGACAACTGCCGGTCATTATTGATACCCCGCTGGGGCGTCTTGACTCACACCATAGAGACAAGCTAATTCATCACTACTTCCCCTTTGCCAGTCATCAGGTGATATTGCTGTCGACCGATACAGAAGTGGATGAACGTTATTTTGCCAGTGCTCTGGTGGATGATATCTCTCATGCCTATCAGATCCGCTTTGATGCGCTGACCAAGTCATCAAAACTGACCAAGGGCTACTTCTGGAAAGAGAGTCCTGCCCAAGTGCAAGCCAAGGAGGTTTATTAATGCTCCCGAATCGCATGCAACTCACCCGCCAAACGGAAGAGCAGCTTAAACGATTAAAAGCCAATACCGGGATCACTCCCAATGTGGCAGCTCGCCTGGCTTTTTTTCGTTCAGTGGAAACTGATTTTCGCTACCATCCTGACCATAAGAAACTAGATGGCAGCCTAGTCCTCGACAAAATAACCTGGCTGGGAGAAACACTGGTTGTGACCGAGCTCACCCTCCAGATGATTTATCCTGACCTAGATCATAAAGAGTGGATAAAAGCCTGGGCGGCTCATGTTGAGGATGGCATAGCATCATTACGCAATCATAGAAGTTTAAACGCATTCACGAATAATTTATGAAAAAATAAAATGACACCATCTATATGGTGTCATTTTATGACCAACTCTACATGGAGCACTAAACACCTAGTCAATATAACTCCAATACTTTCCTTTCTAAGTTAGAAAAAATCAATTTCTGGAATATCCCCACTTTGTGTTTCTGTATTGAGTAGTGCTGATGCTTTTTCAGCGATAGAATTAAGTAAAGTGTCTACACCTGTATCATCAGTTGGATTATCTATCAACCAACTTGAAATCTCGGACATACCAGTGTTAACGTATTCTTGAAAAATTCTCCAACACTGCTTGTCATCCTTGAGTACATAGGGATCTTTAGTCTCCAAAAGAGCAATAAGATAGACTAACCCTTCTTTCTGGTTGTTATAAAACACCCTATCTGGAATCTCTGTCCCGTTGTTTTCCACGGGTATGCGACCCTTTTCCATCGCGATCATGGCAGAGAATATCGAAAGATCCATATAGGTATTAAATATTTTCTCGCCGGTTTGTGCAACTTTGTCATCCACTAATTGGGCACACAGATTGCTGTATTTTTTGTCAATATAGATCGTAGCCATTATTTAACCTCAAGGATGGATGTTCCATCAAAATCACTGTCGTAGTTTGACTGATTGAATACTTTTCCATATATATTAATCTCATCAAGCGGTTTGCTACCACGTGCAGATTTTTTGTGTGATACCAATATGTACTCTCGGCCCACCTTACTTTTAATCTCTTCACCCACAGTCCCCCTCCAATGGGACGATGATAACAAAAGTACGAGCTGCTCGGAATTTTCTGGTAAAAAGCGAGCTGTGGCTTTCCGATAGGTCTCGTCGAGTTCACCAAAGGGAGCATCAATGATAAATGGTGCAACAGTACCAGGCTGAAGAAACTTGCCTTCCGCTTTACTACGTTGGGCTGCCATCTTTATCAAGGCTGAGACAAATGCCAAATTTAAAAGCAGTTTCTCTCCTTTACTTTTAGCTACAATGCCACCGCCTTCACGTATAAGCTCGAAGTTAAAACTATCACTTACCTTAACAGAGAAATCTTTTCGGCTGAATTTACTTAGAATCTCATTGACGTCTGCAGCAATGAGTATTTTAGACTGCGTTTCTGTCTCGCTTAGCTTAACATTGCATAGGCTAATAAGCTCTTCGATAAAGGCAATGGATTGATAAATCTGATAGCTTTCGGCATCTTGCGGAGAGTGCTTCTCCACCTCTCGCTTAATTTGTTGGATAACAGCGAGTTTGGCATTAATTTCCCTCACTAGAGAATTAATAGATACCTCTGCACGAGACAATTTAGATGCAACTTCACGTTCTTTCGCTCGTAATTCTTTGAGAATTGTATCATCAATATCATCGATTTTGATGTTTAAATCATCTCTAAGATCACCAAGGTTTGCTAGCTCATTATGTAACTTCTTAATAGCCAGATTAATATCGTTGTATTCCTCGATGAATGTTTGCGCACCATTACCAATGGTTTGAGCAAAAGAACGAGCTTTCATTATGTTATTCTTTATTTCTGGTGTATTAGCACGATCTAAAAGACCGACAATTTTCTCGTGCTCTAGGGTCCCTTCTTTGACATCACGACCGCAGATACATAGTCCTGAAGACACAATATCATTAACCAGGGTTTCATCATAAGGAGCTGGTATTCTGCCGGTCAGAGTGCTGGTATCGATAAAATCCAAGCTACTTTCACTTAGCTCAATTCCAAAAACCTTCCACCCATAGGTACTAATAAGGCGCTGCCGCTTACTATTCTCACGCTGTAGATCATGATTACGACGTCTGATAGTATCCTCTGTATTCGATAGGCGTTTTTTCAGATCGGTAGCATCAGTATTCTTGCAATTGATTATCGCCTCTTCAAGACTCCTCTTTTCTGCATTAAAATCACTAATATTTTCCATAAGTTGCTGTTGTTTTTCTTGCATTCCTTTCAGATCAGACTCGTGATTGTTAAGTTCCGAGTGGGCTTTAATGAATTTATTTTGGTTAGCATTGATCTTCTGGAGACGAGATTTCCATTTTTGCTTGATTACATCTAGATCATGAATCGCTTGCTCTGCTAAAGTAAAACCTAAAATATCCCGAATCGCTTTGCGAAAGTTAGATTCTTTTGACTGAAGTTGAGAAATCCCTTCGCCATGGAATAAGAAATACTCTGCCATGTCTTCAGGAATGACACTATTAAGCAATCGTCGTTCACTGCGAATTGGCTGATAGCTACCATTATCAATAATAAATAAATCTAGTGTTGACTTTTGTGTCTGCCCATCATATCTTCTATTAGCACCATATGTTTTCCCCTCGTGAATAAACTCCACTTCTACTTCACACTGATTAATCCCATTGGCCTCTGCATCAATATTGATAATATTTTTTTGCTGTTCAAAATCAGCAGTGAATTTATCGTAAAAGCACCAAAGAATACTATTAAGCAAAGTTGTTTTACCGACACCATTTTCTGCATGTATCAACGTGACATTACGTTCAGGGTCGATTGAAAAGTCAATGATGTTATTTTTACCATAAAACTGGCGAAAATTAATTAACTTAATTCTTTTTATCTTCATTGTTATATTTCCCAATTCCCAGTAATACGATGCGTTCAATCTCATCCTGTCTAGCGGATGATGTAGTATTATCGAGCCCATACGAATATTTTTTTTCTGCACGTATAATCTCGTGGATCGTCAATTCATGGATGCTCAAATTACTATCAAGCAGATCTGGCTTATCAGTTAACTCATTTAGATACTTTTTTACTTCATCAATATTCATTGTCATAGTCCATGCGCAATTTGTTAAGGCTTAGTGAGGAAAAATCTTCAACCCGGCGTAATTCTTGCTGCATCATCGAGGCAAAGCAATTTTGATGCTTTCGTCCAACAGGGGGGATGGTTACAAAGTCATAGATAACAGCCTTGTCTTTATTAGGTGCTCGCCGCAACACCCGACCGCGTCGCTGTACATATTGTCGTTCGTTACGTGAGCTTGCCATGATAAAAGCTTGGCTGCAGGCTGGTATATCGATTCCTTCATCTAACACCCGCTTAGAAACTAGAGCATCGATCTCTCCATTTTTAAAATTCTCCATGATCTGCTTTCTCATTGATAGCGACTGTTCACTGGTAAATTTCGAAGTACGCCAACCTCTTTGATGTAAAATCTTGGTGACTTCATCAATTGTTTTCTCATCGTCTTCAAAATTATTATCTCCCCCTCCTTCACCGCAGTAAAACAACGTATGAGTTTGCACCCCTTTTTCTTGGACTAGTCGATCCAAATGCTCAATTTTTGAAACTATATTACCTAACAAACGGGTACGCTTGAGATAAAGGTGCATTAATACATCTTCATTCACTATGCCGCCGGATTCTTTTATCGATTCCATCTGGGCGATCTTCGCGGACAGAGCCTCATAGTTGTCGGCCTCGTCATTATTCATCTCGCAGATAATGGGAAAGTAGTCATAAGGACACAACACCTTGTCATCAATCGCTTCTTTAAGACCATATTCAGCAGCCACCTCACCATAGTAGCCAGTCAAAATATCTCGTTTATCTATTTCACTGTCAGTCCACGGAGTAGCAGAAAGACCCAACCGTAACCTAGCTTTAGGCAGAATATTTATCAATCTAGAATTCGCATGGTTATGGCATTCATCACCAATAAATAACAGTCTATCTGAAGGCACTTTATTGATCTCGTCCAGAAATGTTGACTTTTTTAATGTGTCATTGACCACGACAATTCCCAAAAATGTTTGGGTGGTGGCAATATTGAATTCCGCAATCCTGTTTTTAAATTCTTGCAACCAAATATTTTGCGATTTATAACAAAGTAGAGCATGGATATTAAATGCCTTCATTTCCTCATGCCATTGCTCTGCTAATCCTTGGTAAGGCACCGCCACCACCACACACAATCCACGAGCAAAATGTTTATGTGTTGAAAGCACTGTACTGGCGTGCAGGGCAGTAATGGTCTTACCCGCCCCGGTAGCTAATTTTAGTATTCCGTGATATTTCTGCTTGATCCAGGAAGCTAACGCCTCTTTTTGATGTTCTCGAAGCTGATACTTATGGCGACCGATGAATGCCGGTAACTCTGGCAGTTCACGGAATGGTTCCCAACTCTTTTCCTGAATATCTTGCTCAAGCTGTTGTAACTCATTTATGATGCGCGTTACATCCTTACCATCATGGTATGCAGCTAGCTGTGCGATGAATTCTGCGCTTGCTGGAACAGTTTTAGTAACCGGTAGCTCATCTCGCCAAAGCCTTTCAAAACGGTCTTCAATATCTAGGCCATAGCATTTGTAGATTGCCTCATCCCAACTAAAATAGGTGTTTATCGACTCCGAGTTTAGATCATCGCATAGTGCGTTTTCAGTTTCGTTTGCCGAACCGATAAAGGCTACACGGTCATAAGCAGCATCACGGATAATTCCAATTTTTTCGTGATACATGCCTCTTGGACGAAATGCAAAACGGATTTGTAAGCGATTAGTCGCTACCAAAAAAGATAGGGTGTCGAAGCGACGGCACTCTAGGTTGGTTTGCAGATTGGCAAAGAAGTCTGCTGATTTCTGCTGTATAACAGTCAAATGCGGCCCGATACCTATACCGTTTTGGATCGCATCAAAGTCTTCTGTGCTAACAGGATAACCAATAATCAATCTCATGGTCCCACCGGATTGCAGCAACGGAGCTAATCCACGTGCAGCAATGCTTAACGATGCGGAGGAGAAAAAACCGACTGCTCGGTCGTAATAACAACTGCTTTTCAGCGCAGGCACATAAAAATCTTTTACTATAGAACTATCTTCAGACGAATATGTATAACGTAAACCCGCTTGTTTCAGCATATTTTTATCGCTATTTTAAATTTGTAGTTCAATACAATATTTCACAAAAAAGGTCTTAGATATCATAGAGCTATTCATAGCTTAATTCCCAAAACGCTCTATCCCGCATCATAGATACCTTTTTATCTCCATCAATATAGAGACTAAAGTGCTTATCCAGCTTGCGGATGGTTTCCATTAATTGTTCTTGCTCGGTCTTATCATCTTTATTAAAGATGGCCTTGATATCGGCATTCTTGATCTCGGCGACGCGATGCACCACCCAGGTCAAAATATAAGAGCCGTAGTTGTTTTCCCCGGTTTTAAAGTGACTCAAGTCTTGGGTTGAGAGGATCACCCCTACCCCATACTCGCGCCCTTCTTTCAGGATCTTGCGCAGGCTGGGGAAGTCCTGCGACATAAAGTTGTCGGCCTCGTCGACCAGGAGCATCTTGGTGATCTGGCGATAATCGCCGTTGACTTGCGGCTTACCGCGTTTTTGCATCTGCGAATAGAAGAGATCCAGCGTCAGGGCTACCACTAGGTTCTGGATCTGGGGTGAGTAGCCCGCCAGCTCGATCACCGTCACACCATCGAGTAGCTCATACAGGGAGCTCACCTTATCCGGCATGGTTTCAAAGATCTCGTAAGTGACCAGCGAGTCGAGCGCCGCGTAGAGAGAGTCCTCTTCTACCTTCTCCTGCTCAAGATAGAGATCCCACACCTGAGCCAAGGTGGGCGCAGGCCTTGACCAGGTGCTGGCGTCAGACCTGCTGATCCCCGCCAGATCATACGCATCGAGGATCAACTTGCGCAGCCGTAGCTGCTGCTTGGGCCCGAGGCCGAAGGCTTTGGCCAGGGTCTCGGCAAACCCGGTCGCGGTATGCACCGGCAGCATCGGCATATCGCCATAGAGCGAGAGCGGATTGTACGGCAGACGATACAACCGCAGCCGCTTGCTCTGGTTGGCCTCGCTAAAGGCATCATCCACATAGTCAGATTTGTAATCGAAGATCAGCAGACCGATACGTGCCCCCTCGACATTGTTGTCTTGCTGGCGCATCAGCTGGGTGATCAGCGACTTGGTAAACTGGGTTTTGCCGGTGCCCATGGTGCCTATGATGCCGGTATTGGTATTCATAAAACGGGCGGTATTGGTGGGCTCCCAATAGAGCGGGGTTTGCCGCAGCGCCTCGTGGCCAAACAGGATACGAATGGGCTCTGTCGGCTCGATGGTCAGTCCGGTTTCCACCGCTACTGGGGTAACCGGATCGGTGTTTTGGATATCAGTGGCTGCTGCCAATAGCGCCATATCCACCGCCTGATTGCCCCCTTCTTTTGGCTGCGGTTGAGAGCCAGATTCAGGCTCCGCCACCTCTTCTCTAGGCCCCAGCAGATATTGTTTATCTACGTGGCACAGGGTCACCAGCTCATCAAGCGCAGGGGCGCTGCTGGCCTGAATAAGGCTACCCAGCAAGGCGTAGGGCAGTTCAACCTGCAATACCCCCCGCTCGGTCATCTGGTAGTGAGGAACAAAGAAGCTGTCGTTTTCGATATGGGCGACCACAAAGCCTTCGGGATAGTCGGGCACGCTAGCCAAGGTATATTCCCCTTTGAGCCACCACTCCCGCTCGGTCAATAGCGGTGCAAGCTGTGCAGGCTGCATCACCTGATAGAGGCACAGCTTGTCGACCTGCATCAGCACCTGGCGAATAAAGAGACCACGGTAGAGCCGCGCAGCCAAGGTATTGGGGCCAAGCACCTCTTCCATCAGGTAACGTTTAAGCTCCAGCGCCTGTTGCCCGGCATAGGCAAAGTCAGGTCTGACACCGGTCTTGACCTCCAGAGGCAACAGATAGAGTTGCTTGCCCTTGAAGCCGACAAAGAGCACGTCATCGGAAATGGCCCCTTTGCGATACCCATGCACCTGACGGGAGAACTCGCTGTCGCTCATCTTGAGGCCAACATTGCCGGAGACGCGGATCATCTCGGCCACGGAGAGGGGGACCCAGCAGATATCGGATTGCCGCAACAAGGCCGAGACAAACTTGTAGGCACCGATGATGCCGTTCTTCTCTTTGCGCTCCTTGTCGTTGGCCGTGAGCATCTTGAGCAGCCACTCGCCGTTGAAGGCATTGAATTCGGAAAGCAACGTCTCACCTTGTCCGTGACCCTCTTTTTGCAGCAAGCGTTTAAAGAGGTCTACCTGCTTGGTTACCGTGATGGCGTCATAACCGGCCGCACTGGTGTATTGATCCGAGTAGTGGATCAGCACCACATCCTGCTGACTGGTGAAGAAATCGAGGGTCACCTTGGGATCGATGATGGTGGTCCACAGTGCGCTGTCATAAGAGCGGGTCAGCAGTGCCTTGAAATCGGCACTGACCGCCAGCCCCAGGCTGGTTGCTAGATACTGGGCATTGCTCTGGCTGGCCGGTTGCCACAGGTTGCCCAGCAGGCGGGCCACCCGCAGCGACTGCACCCCTTGATAGGGCACGCCACGCAAACCAAAGGCGGTGAAATAGGCAGCCCCTTTCGTTTCGGCCGCTTCCCCGGCGATCAAGCCATCACACAGCACACCACTCAGAGCTTCATCGGTATTGATGGGATGGCACTCTACCGGCTCCTGGTTGCGGAAAAACGCCAGGTGGGCATAGGCAAACTGCTCACGCTCGTTGGGCAGGGTGAACTTGCTGTAAGTCAGACGGCTGCGGATCAGGTCGATCAGCATATCGGCCTCAGCACGCAGCGCAGTGGTGTTCAAGCCAAGCCAGGCTTTCAGCTCGTCATAAGCGGCAGTTTCGGCAAAGCGGTCGAAATCGTTGAATTGCAACCGCTCATCGTAGAAGTTCACATGGATGGCGATCGCTTGCTCTTTGTGCAGCTTGAAGTGCTCGATCAAACCGAGGAAGAGCTCTGCCGCACTCGCCTGATTGATAGCATTGACGATCAGGGTGCTCTTGGCCCCGGCACTGAACAGACGAGAATAGGCCTGGGTAAACTCGGCCAGTTTGTCGCGCACCAGACGCTTGATGTAGCTGTAGCTCTCCTGCTTTTGTGGCACCACGTCGAGCCAGAAGCTGTTCTCCCGCACCGGCAGCAGATGAGCGTAGCCAGAGTCATTGTCATAGACGAAAGGCAGCAAGCCAGATGCAACCAGGCGCTCGCGGGTAACCTCCGGCAATTCGGCAAAAGAACTGACGCCATCTTCATCGCGATCGGCTTTTATTTCGGCCACCAATTGCAGGTGATAGGCAAGTACCAAGGGGTACAGCGGACTAAGGCGTTGCCACTCATCCTGACGGCACAGACCAATGCGCATCAACTGTTTGTGCTCGAGCGCCAACACCGCATTGGTCGGTATCTCGCTCAATGCCACTTCGTAGGCATCCAGCACCCGCTGCACCAGGGCGCAATAGCTGTCGCCCCAGGCCACCAGGCTCGGCAATGTTTTCTTGTGTTGCAGATAGTCAAACAGGGCGGCATAAGCGCCATGTAAATCAGGGAACCTGGCACTAATCGCCGCAAGTGGCATTGGATCGGCAGTCAGACCGATATACAAGGCCCGCTCATCAACCATCCGTGCTTCGAGATTCAGCAGCTGCTGGCGGATCCCGGCCACACCACTTTCGCTGTTATCGAAAATGATCTTGCCTTTGGCCCGCAGATACTCGGCATTACGGTCATCTCTGAGCAGCTTGGCGAAACGATCTCTGTCAAACAGCAGCGGAACGCAAATACTCTCGTCGGCGGCCGGGCCTTCAATATTGATGGGTAAGCGACGCTCGCCATTGACCAGCTCAAACTGGATCTGTTCGCTCTGCTCGGCCAGCGTATCAAAGTTCACCCAGCCACAGGTGCCGCAGTCCACTTCCCCCTCATCGTCAACCAGATGCATGATGGCGTCTTGCTCTGGGTTGACCTTGAACTTGTTCTCTTCCAGCAGCAGGGTCAGCCACTTCTTGCCCGCATCCACTCGGAAGCAGTGCAGCAACTCATCGAAATAGAAATCTCCCTGCTCTACCACAAGACAGCGGAACTTGTACTCTTCGGAGCGGTTATCGCGTTTAAGCTCAAGGCTAAAAAAGGTGGGTTCTCCTGTGACGGGCAAGGTCACCGTCGCCCAGCAGCGTTTACCTCCGACACGGCTGACAGAGTAAGTGACCGCATTTTTTAGCGGCCCATTGTGCATCAGTTTGAACTGGCTCTCGTCCAGATCATTGCCGATGAAGGTAAAAGAGAGGTTGAGGGTTTTCTCTCCCGGCGGGAGCTGGATTAGCAGGCTCAGGTCGCGCTGCCCCGCCTTGCTCTGGCTTTTGGCTCTTTGTTGCAGCGAACCACTGTCAACAGCCACCTCTTCTAATAGCAACTTTTGCGCTTTGTTGGCTTCAATCTCTTTGAGGTAGGCCTCGAATTCCAGCTCACGCCAGCTCTCATCCTGGAAATGCTGGCGGATAAACTTGGCGCTGAACTCTTTCAGGACACTCTCGAGCTGATCGAGATCATAATGCTCAACCGCATCTTCAATCTCGCGTCGCAGCTTGCGGTTTGCTTGGAGCCGCTTGCTGATCTGGGCCTTCTTGCCGCTCCAGCTCCGAATGACCGGGTCATTGAATAGCTGAAGCTCATCAAACTTCAGTTCCCCATCTTGATCAAGTGCACTGAACAGAGGAGCAAAACCAAACACGGTCGCCCCCTCTTCGGTGATGAGGGCCAGTTGCTCTTCAAGCAGGCAGGCTGACAGCTCCTTGTTACTGCTGCCAACATCTATCAGCGCGCCAAGCTGCTGCGAGAGACTATCCGGATGCCAGACAGCACCGGGCGCCCCCAAATCAAGCGCACTGTTGATCAGGGTATCCAGCATGCTGTTGTGGATAATGAGCAGGGCTGCTTTTTCAAATTCTGCACTGCGCCCTGCGACCAGATCACGCAAACGGGAAATGTAGTTTTCGGTAAATCCCGGAGCCTCACCATGCAACACAGGTAAAACCCGCACGCCATTGCACTCTATGTATGGCAGGTCAATGCCATCGGCCGTAGCCAGCGAATTTGTGGCAGCAAAGGTCACCAGTGACTGATAGAGCACCAGACCGTTTTCTGCACTGGGGGATTTGAACTGGTAACGAGAGCCGGGTTCAATGTCGGCACTGACCCACTCGATGAAACGTTCGGCCAGAAAATGCTCAAAGGGTCTTGCGGACATATACGGCGTCTCCACTGTCACTCATTCGTTCTACATTGCCCATGCGCTCATAGAAGCTAACCAGTTGCTGCAATGACTGGTTATCAAGATAAAAACCGCGCTGCTCGAAGCCTTTGCGCAGATCGTGCAGACGCAGCTTGTCGGCCTTGCCGATGGTGAGATTGGTCAACAGCAACAGCTGATCCTGATTCAGCACCAGGGTGCGGCCAGCGGCCCCCCGTGCCTGAATAAAATCACTGAGCAGCTTCTCCTCCAGCTCTTTGACATATTTCTTGTTCACGCCGCCACGGGAGGTATTGACATCACGGAATTGCTCCAGAGCCAACTCTTTGAGCTGCTCAAAGGCTTCTGCCACGCTGTTTGTGAGAGGGCGCTCAGGCCGTAACCCACGCTTCTCTCTAAAGGCCTGCAGATAGTTGTTCAAATCTTCCAGCAACTGAGTCTGGTCAGCATATTGCGTGGCATCGCGATAAACCTGCCAGAGCGGTCTTTTCTTGGCATCCCCTGGCAACTGGAGCACGTCAAGGGCGGAAAGCAGCGGGAAAACCCGCTCGCTGGCAGCCGCCAGCAGCTTGTAGCCAGAGCGCTTTACCGATGTACGTTCAGAGCTGGCCTTTTCCGAATCGAGAATAAAGTAGAGGGGCTTGCTTTGGGGCTCATGTTGCCAGTCGGTCACATTCAGCGCCAGCTGAGCACAGTAAGCAAAGGCATACAGCTTGAGTGTGCCAGGCAAGGCTTGCAGCAGATACTGGGGATGCGCAGCCAAAAAGCGAATATCTTCACGAAATACGGCATTCAAAAAAGGTAGATAAGGTTGCTCATCCTCATTTTTTACCAGGCTGCCGCTTTGCAGCCTGCCTTGCAAAACGGACAACAATTCTTGCTCGACAAAGTTGAGCTTGTCATCGAGCGCATCTTCCAGGAAGAAATCCCCCAACAGACCTGCAAACAATTTGCACAACCGCGTATCTGGTGCGCTGAGATCGGCTTGCCCACTCTTCTTACCTTTGGCCTTAAACAACAGGAACAGCGGTGAAATATGAAAGAGTGCATCATTTGAAAAATAGGCTCGCTCAAGCACCTGCCAAAAATCAGGATCGTCGAGCTTGTCTACAAACCGGGCTTTGCACTCCTCCTTAAATTGCCCAAATTCATAGGCAGTCACCTGCTTGCGCAAAGAAAGCCCCAGCACGACACCGGTCACGGTATCCCAGTCAAACTCATTGCCTTTGTTGCGAATGGGCCAGTAGTTGGTGAGCTTGTTTTTATCAACCGGAGCTAATCCGACAGGAATTGGATACAGAGACATGACTATCTGGTTCCTTCTACAGTGATCATGCCGTCATCCAAACCAAGACGGTAATGCTGATCACCTTCGTAATAATGAAGAACAGGGCTCTTTTTAGCGACAGCGCGGATTTGTTCAACCATCTCATCAAGCAACACGATGGCATTCTTGTCGTACTTGTTTGGCCGATAGCCGTTGTTGAGCTTGCAGATCAGCTCAAACAGATTGAGGTTGATTGCCATTGGTGCCAAGGGCTGGTCATCAACCTTCAGATAGGCGCTGAAATGATCGTGTTTCTCGACATGCTGACGCTGAATTGCGCTGTAATCAGCTTTCAGCTCGACAGGTGCCGCGACATGACACTGGCCAAATTGACCAAGAGAAAGCTCTCGCTTTGACAACTCAGGGGCATTGCGGTTGGCATAGACAAAAATGGCCGGGATCAGCGCTTTCACATAGAAATTGCGCAAGGCCAGCTGGCTTCCACCCTCCCCAAGATACTGACTATGCTGCAGCCAGACAGTGGCATAGTGTTCAAGTACCTGCTCTTCAAAATCGACTTTGAATTGGTGATGGTAGTTATTGCCCAGCTCACAGTCCTTAAGCAGATAAAAAAGGCGCAGAAGGGATGCGGCTTGACCCGCTTTATCACGAGGCTCGTTGAATATGAGCCCCAGTTTTGCCAGCTCGACCATAAAGGCATCCAGCGCCTCATCCGGTAGATTCAGCTCATAACGCAGCACAAACTGGTCTACCGCTTGGGTATGAATCAAGGCAGGATCAAAGTCAGCAAGACGCAGGCTTAGCTCGCTGTCTTTAGCCAGAAACAGGTTGTCAAAGAGGTAATGCTCCCCGGCCAGAAGCTGATGCAACAGATCCAGCAAAGCGCGAGTCGTAATGAATTGATCCTTGATCAAACGGGTTTTGAACAGAGTGGTAATGATAATCTCTTGCACGTGCTCATTGGCCAGCAGCCTGAAATTGGCGATGAGGCGCATGTCGCGTTGGCGTTGCTCATCTGCAAGAGCAATAGCATGAAACAGATTGTCATCGGTTGGCTGAGTTAACCGCTTGAGCAGTTGACGCATAAAGCTTGAATAGCTGCCAGCGTCATCATTAAAACGAAATTTTGGATAGGACTCGAAATCCAGAAAGTGATATGCCCCTTGCGTTCTCTCGCCACTATCCAAAAAACGCTCTATCACGCCACGCAACTCACTGTGCCGCTCAGCCCCTTCTTTGGCAAAGTTGGCCAGCATACCGATATTGATACCAACCACCAGGGGTTGAGCCCCGTCTCTTGCACGATCAAAGAGTTCGTTTAGCGCATCGATTGCTGATTGATGAGGCGAAAAGCTATGGGTTGCATCCAGATGGAAGGTATATCTGTTTTTATATTGGTCATAGCTACGTGACAATATTTCAGATTTGCCATCACCACTACTGCCGCATAAAAACACACACTCACCAGGCTGCAATGAACGGAGGCACTTCTCAAAATCATCCTCGATTTCGGGTGTAACGTAGAGATAATCCTTGAGGTCATCAAACAGATCTCTCTGACGTTGTGTTGTCGTCTTGACCGAGAAGGAAGAAGATTTAGCCAAAACCCCGAGGGCCTTGCGAAGGGAAATTGTACTCACGGTATAACCCTATCATTTCATATCTGACAGATACTAACTGATTGAATCATTGGGAGACTACAAGAAAGGATGAGTCTTTGTATGAATCCTTGACGTTCGTCAAATCTGAACTCACATTTGTTTTTATCTTATACAGGCACATAGTCCACTTATTCAGCTATTAGGCTAAATTTCCCTCAACACAAATAGCATTACACTTGAGATTTTCTTGCCGTTTTTTCCCAAATCAACCTGTATGTCATGACCTCCTCTCTACCCCAGATGAACGCTACACTGTCAAAACGTCTCTTGTCTGCATGTGATGACCAACCTGCATACAGCTTGAATTGTCTATTGAGCGCCATCCCATAAACAAAGAGCTGGATTGACCAGCCCCTTTGTGTGCACCTCATCTCGCTGCCGGATGCCGGGATCAGAAACGGTAGAGCAGGCCCGTGGTGATGCTGGTGGCGCGAATATCGTAAAAGTCGATCCCGGAGTTTGCCGTGGCGTAGCTGGCGCTCAGGAGCGCAGAGAGCGGCGCAATGCCAAACAGCTGGTGCCAGAAGAGGGTGGCATCGATGGCCATGTCGCGACTGTCGGCACGCTGGCCAAACAGCGGGTTGGCCTCGTCATAGTCCTGCTTGCCCAGATAGAGGTTGCTGACAAATGACCAGCGGGGCGAGGTTTTGGCGTACGTGAGCTGCAACCCCTTGCTC
The DNA here is from genome assembly GCF_027706185.1 of Aeromonas sp. Y318-3. Taxonomy (NCBI): domain Bacteria; kingdom Pseudomonadati; phylum Pseudomonadota; class Gammaproteobacteria; order Aeromonadales; family Aeromonadaceae; genus Aeromonas; species Aeromonas sp. Y318-3. Next base: position 462,134 of record NZ_JAPDCN010000002.1, on the reverse strand, counting down.
ACATAAGACTCGGCACTGCCCACCAGATCAGCCTTCTCATAGCGCAATGCTGGCTCGAGGAACTGATCGTCTGTTAGCCGGAACTGGTAGGAGACCTCGGCGGAGTTGACCCGGCCATTGCGATCCAGCATCCCCATCACAGCGCGACCATATTGCTCGCCGCTGGACTCCCCATCCACCTTGACGTCGCGGCTGGTGATGCTGCCACTGAGCGCACTGCCCCAGATGTTGTCCCACGCCAGACGGGCGCCGTGGGATCGCTCGTCACTCTGCTCGCGTTCCACACCCACAGCAAAGGGATCGCGCCAGACCTTGACCGGGGTGGCATTGAACACCAGCGAACCGGCCACGATCCCCTTGTCCCCCAGTTGCTGGCGCAGCCCGAACTGCTGGGTACCGTCGCCACGAATGGCATCCTGAATGAGGTTGCCCAGGAACAACTGGCTACCGGTGGAGGCAAAGGTGTAACGCAGATCCCCGTTGATCACCGGATCAAGGTGACGCTGCTGCGCCGCAGCACCCAAAGCGTCAATACGCTCGCTACCTGCACTCCCCGTGGCAAAATTGGACTTGGTCTCGCCAACGCTGGCCCCCGCCAGCACACTACCGGAAAAACCAGATTCCCCGGGAATGGCTCCCAGCTCTTGTGTCTGAACCCCGCTTGCAACCAGCATCCCCATACTCAACAGCAGACCAATACGCATCGCAACACTCCTGGCAAGCGGCCACAAGAGTGGGCCGAGCCTGATAAATAGGAGGGAGGCAGTCGCCCCCCAGTATCGAGAAGCGGCATGTTACGGCGGGGAAAAATCACAAATAAGACAGCGGGATGCGGTTTTATTTTTTATGATGGCTTTTTATTTTTTTATAGGCGCAAGCAGGGGGCGACCCGGCATAATCAGTCCCCACGGCCTTGCAACGCTGCGGGCTGCTCGCGCCATACTCACTCTATTTACCCCTGTTCCCAACATCGGAGTTCTCATGCGTCGATTCAATTTCATGCTCAATGGCAGCAGATTGATGATGTTCCCCTTCTACATTGGCATTCTCATCTGCGTGGTATTGCTGATGGTGAAGTTTGCCATGCAGCTCTATCAGCTTTCTGTAAACATTTTCGAGATCCCCTATCTGGATCTCATTACCGGCGTGCTGACTCTGGTGGACTTTATACTGGTGGCCCAGATGCTGATCCTGGTTGCTATCTGTGGCTATGTGCAATTTATCCAGACGGAAGAGCAGCGCGCCTCCCTGAGCAGCAACTGGCTTAGCAAGATCAACTTTGCCTCCCTCAAGCTCATCGTCATCAACTCGCTGGTGACTATCGCCGGAGTGGAGGTGCTCAAGGCATTTCTCGAAGATGGCATCATCAACGAAGTCGATATGAAGTGGTCCGTGGTGGTGTTTCTCGCCTTCTCGCTGGCCGCGCTCATCTATGCGGTGACCGAGCGGATGGCAGAGCATAAATAGTCGAGTTTGATCACTGTGCTTGTTCAGCCTTGATTCACCAGCAATACAATTGATAACACTTTTCATTACTCTTACTGCGTTATAAACTTGCTCCCCCCGGGCTGCCCCGCCCGGGTGCTGGAGCCTTTATGACAAGCCTTTCTCTCTCACCCCGACAATTCTGGCAGTGGCTGGCCTACCACCATCAGGCCGCCGAGGGCACCCTCTATCTGATGTTCTTCTCCGGTCTGCTGTTGTGGGAGCCGCTGACCCCGCTCTGGTCGCTGGCACGCTGGAATCTGTTTTTCCATGTGATGCTCTCGCTCACCCTGTTCCCGCTGCTGTTTGGCGCCTTCTGGCTCTCCCACCGCAGCTTGTTGAACCGCAGCAACAAACCCTTTTTACGCACCACGGGGCGGATTATTGAAGCCCTGCTGCTGATCTGTCTGGCCAGCGGCCTGCTGCTAGTGCTGCACGGCACTCCGGGCGATGCCACGGGCAACCTCGCCAGCTGGGCCCACTGGCTGAGCGCATTGGCGTTAACTCCTCTGGTGCTGCGCCACGCCTGGCGCTGGACCATCTTGAAATGGCGCTCCTGATCCCATGTTGAAGTCATCGTTCTCTGCATATTTGTCACCCCTGCTGGCCCTCCTCCTGCTGCTGACCAGCCACTTTGCCACTGCCCAGCAGATGGGCGCCGGGATGATCGCCTATGAGGAGGGGCAAAGCCCGCGCCTCGTCACCGCCAATCTGAGCGCTGGCTCGGTCACCCTGCTTGAGCGCGATAGCGGAAAACGCCTAAAAGAGGTGCCGCTGGGGGGCGATCTGCGCCAGCTGGCCCGCGCCGATGATGGCACTCTGCTGGTCACCGACTACAGCGGCGATCGCCTGTTGCTGCTGGATGATGATCTCGATCTGAAAAAGGCGATCCCCACCGGCCATAGACCCTACGGGGTCATCTTCGATGCCAAACGGCAGTGGTTCTGGGTCACGCTGTTCGAATCCGCTCGCCTGCAGGCCTACGACACCGCCGGCAACCTACAGCTGGATGCAGAAACCTCCGAGACTCCCCGTGGACTGGCCCTGACCGACGACGATCGCCTGCTGCTCACCCACGCCATGACCGGCCAGCTCGCCATCTATGGTCTAGCCAAGCTTGGCCACGGCGCCAAGGGATCTTCGCTTCCCAAGCCCAAACTCATCACCCTGGCCGAGACCTATAGCGACACGACGAGCGACTCCCAGGGATTGCCGCGCCTGCTCGACGGCATCGCCCTCTCCCCCGATGGCAGCGAGGCCTGGTTGCCTCATGTGCTGTGGAGCTTCAGCCACCCCTTCCAGTTTCAGAGCACCGTCTTTCCGGCTGTCTCCATCATCGATCTCGATGAGGAGAAAGAGCGGGTCGATGAAAGAAAACAGCTCTTTTTGCAGATCAATCTGCCAAGCGTCGGCAACCGCAGCCAGATCGTCTCCAACCCTTTCGCAGCGCGCTTTGCCGCCGACGGCAAGCGGGTCTATCTGACCCTTGCGGGCTCGGAAGATCTGCTGGTGTTTGATCTCTCCCGCAGCGGCAAGCAGAACAGCAACCGCCACCGCCGCAAGAAGTTTCAGGGGGGCGCCAAGGCGACCCAGCTATTGCGTCACCTGCCGGGCCAGAATCCGCGGGACTTGCTGATCGACGGTGACCATATTCTGGTGCACAACGCCATGGGGCAGGATCTTACCCGCCTCAATAGTGGCGGCAGCGGCCCGTTTGCCCGAGTAACGGTTGATGTGCCCCACTTCGCCAAGCTGGTAGAGACGGATCCGCGCCCCGAGCCGCTTCAGCGCGGCGAGCGGCTGTTCCATCTTGGTAACACAGCGTCCAACTCACGCTTCCCCATGGCGGGGGACAACTGGATGAGCTGCAACTCCTGCCATCTGGACGGGTTCAACTTCACCAACCGCTATCTGATGGCGGCCCATCGCCAGAAGAGCGGCGACAACGCCATCAACGGCCACGCCAACCTCACCAACATGGTGGCGGGGGATTTTGTCGGCGAATACCTGCGCATGACCCAGCAGACCCAGGGTGGCATGGGGCACGACACCCGCGATGGGGCCGAAGCGGTTGACCCCGCCAAGCCTCAGCCCGAGGTGAAGGCGATGATGGAGGACTTACACGCCTTCGTCACCGCCGATGGCAACCTCCCCTATCTCGCCAACTGGCTGCGGCTCGATGCCCCGCGCACCGATCCCGCCAAGGCGCCGACGACTCACCCGAAGGCGTGGCTCAACTCCGCCTCCTGCCAGAACTGCCACCAACAGGCCTTCAAAGATTGGAGCGAGAGCAACCACCGGCTGATGGGCAACTCCCATCCCTACTACAAGGTGGTGCAGGCGCTGGCCCGCGAAACCGAAGGGGAAGCGTTTGGCCAATGGTGTCAGGGCTGCCACATGCCCCAGCAGGTGATGACAGGCCAGCTGGATCTGCCCAAGGGCTCCCACATGTTCGAGCAGGGCGGCGCCTCGCTGATTGCCGCCCACAAGGCGGGCGAACCTGTGGTTGAGGAAGGGACCGGCTGCGTGCTCTGCCATCGCATCACCAAGGTAGAAGACGCGGGCGGCAACAGCGCCTTTACCGTGAATTTGAAAGACCGCGAGAGCTATGTGTTCGAGGATGCCGCGGGCGGCAGCCTCCAGCACTGGCTGGCCGAGCGGCAGATCAACGCCCGTCCGGCGGCCCACAAAGCCTCCTATCAGAAGGATTTCTACCGCGACGCGGCTCTGTGCAAATCGTGCCACAACGAGTTTGCCCCGGGCACCGGCGCCAATATCGTCAACACCTGGGACGAGTGGGAAAAATCCAGCTTCGCAAACGCGGAGGATCCCGCCAAGCGGCGCACCTGCATCGACTGCCATATGAACCCGGAACCGGGCAATGGCGGCGCGCCGGTGGCGGGCCAGTCCACCGAAAACGGCACCATGAAAGCGCGGCTCTATCGCCACAACTTCACCGGCGCCCAGCACCAGCTGGTGGGGCTGCGTAATCCTGCGCTTGAACAGGAGAGCCTGGCGCTCTTGCGCTCCAGCGCTACCCTCTCCGCCCGTATCGAACAGGCGGCCGATAGTCAGCAGCTGGTGGTGCGGGTCGCCAATACCGGCGCGGGCCATGCTCTGCCCACTGGCGTAGCTGATTTTCGTGAACTCTGGCTGGAGCTGACCGTCACCGACGCCACCGGCAAGGTGGTGCTTGCCAGCGGCCAGCCGGTGGATGGCGCTGTCCCAGAAGATGCGCGACTGTTCAGAAAAGTGTTCGGTGATGCCGAGGGAAAGCCGGTTGGGCTCAAGTTCTGGCGCTACGCCAAACTGCTGGAAGATACCCGCATTCCGGCCGATGGCTGGCGCGATGAAGCCTGGCAGCTACCCGCAGATGCCCAAGGGCCATTCAAGGCCGATATCAAACTCAATTTCCGCACCTACCCCAAGTGGGTCAATGATGCGGTGCGCGCCGCCGAGCCGAGCTTGCCGGAGCCACCCATAGTGCAGCTAAATCGGTTGCAACTTACCCTGCAGCCTCTCCCCGTCACGCCCGCTACGGAGCCTCAATCCTGATGTTTGCAAGTTTTCTCATTACCCTGCGCGAGGGGCTGGAAGCCTTCCTGCTGGTCGGCATCTGCCTCTCCTACCTCGCCAAGCTGGGGGCGAGCCGCTACAACAAATTCATCTATCTGGGGGTGGGGCTTGGCCTTATCGCCTCCCTTGTGGTCGCCTTCCTGTTCCAGGTGGTGGTGAGCCAGTTCGAGAGCGAGCGCTACAACCACCTCTTGATGGCGGGGATCCTCATCTTCGCCACTCTGGTGCTCACCTATATGGCGATCTGGATGCAAAAGCAGGCCAAATCCCAGGTGGGGGCCATGACGGCGCGTATCGATGCGGCCATCGATGGCGGCAACCTGTTTGGTCTGGTGCTGCTCGCCTTTCTGGCGGTGATGCGCGAAGGGTTTGAAACCGTGCTCTTCTTCTCCGCCCTGCTCTACTCCGGGCAAGGGGTCGATCTGCAATCCGGCCTGATGGGCGCGCTGGCGGGGTTGCTGGTCTCCATCGCGCTGGTGTGGGGACTACTGCGCTCCACCCGCAAGGTGGCGCTGGCTCCTTTCTTCCGCTGGACCGGCCTGCTTATCATCATCATCGCCGCAGGTCTGCTGTCGTCCGCCGTCAACATGTTGCAAGCGGCAGAGATCATCACCTTCTGGACCACGCCGGTGTTCGACATCAGCCACATTCTCGACGATCAGGGGATATTTGGTACCTTCCTGCGCGCCCTGTTTGGCTACAATGCCTCACCCGCTGGCTTGCAGCTGCTGACCTGGGCCCTCTATCTGGCGATCTTCGTTACCCTCTGGCAGCGCAGCTATCGCCCGCAGGTGAGCGCCGCATCCAGCAAGGGCTGAGCCCGCACGCCCTGTAGCAACAAGGGCACGGGGTAACAACATCATTCGGGAGCCGCGCCTTGGCGCGGTTCCCTTATCTATCAAGCAGTTTCGGAATAGGTCATGAGCGATAACAACAAGAAAAGCATTGCAGTGCTGGGCGCTGGCCCCGCCGGTTTGATGGCGGCCTGGCGCCTGCGCCGCGCCGGTTTTGCCGTCACCCTGTTCGAGCAGGAGCCGGTGGTCGGCGGCATGTGCGCCACCCAGACCTTCAAGGGACGCGATGGGGAGTATCGCTTCGACTACGGCGGCCACCGCTTTATCACCAAGAACCCCGAGCTGCTCGCCTTTATCGACGAGCTGATGGGGGACGACCTGCTCCACGCCGAGCGCAAGAGCGTGATCCGCTTTGGTGGGCGCACCTATGACTACCCATTGAACCTGCCCAACTTGCTCAAGACGGCGCCGCTCGCCCTGATGGCCGGTGCGGTGAAAGACTTGCTGCTGTTGCCCTTTGCCAAGAAGCCGGATGATTTTGCCAAGGCGAGCTTTGCCGAGTGGATCCAGAGCCACTTTGGTCGCACCCTCTACCGCCAGTTTTTCGAGGGCTACACCGGCAAGCTGTGGGGCATCAACCCGGACAAGCTCTCCGCCGACTGGGCCGGTCAGCGCATCAGTCTGATCGATCTCAAAGATGTGGCGCGCCGCCTGCTGCCAAGACGTAATGGCAGCATTTCGGTGCGCACCTATGCCCGCAAATACCGCTACCCGAAATATGGCTTCGGCCAAATTTTCACTACTCTGGGGGAGCGACTGGTGGCAGAGGGCGTTGAGCTCAAAACCGGCGCCACCATCACCCGCCTTGAGCAGGCCGATGGCCACATTGAACGGGTTTATTGGAAACAAGATGACGTTGAGCAGAGTGCCGCCTTCGATCAGGTGATCTCCACCCTGCCGCTGCCACTCACCTGCCAGCATCTTGGCTTGCCGTGCGATCTGCACTACCGGTCGCTTCGCTTCGTCAATATGCCGCTCAAGCAGGAGAACCTGTCGGACAACACCTGGCAGTACCTCTCCGACCCCCATATTCTGGCCACCCGCTTGCAGGAGCCGCGCCGCCGCAGCCCCTTTATGGCTCCCCAAGGCCAGACCTCGGTGATGCTGGAGATCCCCTGCAATCCGGGGGATGCCACCTGGCAGGCGCCGCTCTCTGATCTGCGCGGTCGGGTCACCGCCGATCTGGCGAGCCTCGGCGTCGATACCGCCAAGCTTGGCGATGAGACCTTCGAAGCGCGCAGTGAATACGCCTATCCGCTGATGGATCTCGGCTATCAGACACGCCGCAACGAAGCCATCAAGGCGCTGATGCCCATCACCAACCTCATCATGACCGGCCGTCAGGGGACATTCCGCTACATCTTCACTGACACCGCCATGGAGATGGGGATGATGGCTGCCGACATGGTGATCGACGGGGTGGACCGACGCCACGCCATCTTTAACCATCGCAATGAAAACACCGTGATCGAAACCCAGAGCGTGGCGTGAGGCTTGTCGGTGTCGAACAGGTAGACAGACGCCACGCCATCTTTAACCATCGCAACGAAAACACCGTGATTGAAACCCAGAGCGTGGCCTGAGTGCCAACCTCTTGGCATTAAGTAAGGAGAACAGGATGACCATTCGCCCGGGTTTACTCGCCCTCACCCTGCTGCTGACCCTGAGCGGGCAGGCACAAGCTTACTCCTACGCCGCCGCCGGCAAGGAGCCACTGATCGACGCCCGCGAGGCACTGCTGGGCGCCGCCACTGGCGGCAAGGATGCCAGCGCCACCTTGAGCGAGATTGCCGACGAACTGACCTATCTGGAGCAGCACCACAAGGTGGAGCTGCAAGGGCCGCTGGCCGCCGCCATCAAGGCCCAAGATGCCGCAGCCACCGCCGCCCTGCTCAACCGCGCCTACAAGGCGGAGATCGAGCGCCGCCTCGAAGGGGCCAGCCAGAATCTTGGCGACTACCAGACCGCCAAGGTGCTGGTGGTCAAGAGCAAGCGCTTCCTCGATTTGATCCTCCCCTCCCTCAGTGAAGGGGATCGCAAGGCGGCCGAACAGGCGCTGGCCAAGGTGCTGGATGCCATCGGCAACCCGGGGGTATTCGGGGTGGGCGCCAAGCCCGCCGATGCCGCCGCCTTTAGCGATGCAGAAAAAACGCTGATGGCCGTGCTGGCACCGCTTTGATGGCAACCTGCCAATCATTGCGCCATCTCGCTGTGACAAACGGTGGGTTTCGCTGCGCTCTACCCACCCTACGCACGGCCTACCGATAGATGCACCCGGACGCCGGTTTGCCCCCTTCTCCCCTTGCGGGAGAAGGGCTGGAGATGAGGGGGAAGGCAACGTATCGGCGTTGGCCTTCCCCCTGCTCCACCACCATTTGGCTGCTTATTCTGCTGCAACTGGCCTGGCTCGGCTGGCTGCTGGCCTTCCCGGTGGCCCTCGATTCCGATGATGCCCTCAATTTCGCCCACGGGGTGACGCACTTTAGCGTGCTGGAGTTCTCCCCCCACTTTCCGGGCTACCCCGCCTTTATCTGGCTGGCACGGCTGATCAATCTGGCGGTGGACGATCCGGCCCGCGCGGTGCAGTGGGCAAGTCTGCTCGGTAGCAGTTTGCTGGCGCCGCTCGCCGCCTTGCTGGCGGTCAGATTGTGGCAACGGCCAAGCCTGCTCGCCACAGTCTGGCTGCTGGTGCTGGCACTGCCGCTCACCCCGACGCTCGCCCTCTCCGGCCTTTCGGATGGGCCGGCGCTCGCCGCCTGGCTCGGGACGCTACTGGCCTTGCAGCAGCGCAGAATTGCGCTGGCGGGTCTGCTGCTAGGCCTTATGCTGGCACTGCGCCCCTCCTACTTCGTGTTGGCGCTGCTGCCCCTGTGGCTCGGGCTGGCGCAGCAGGGCACGCGCGTCAGGTTTGTGCTCCCCATATTGCTGGTGGGGCTTATCAGCCTGCTGTTTGTCTGGCAGGCCGATGGCTGGGCCTACTTCAGCGAGGGGCGCCGCTTTACCGACGGCCACTTTACCCTGTGGGGCAACACGGCGGCGGCCCATGGCGATCGGCTGCTGAGCTGGGCGAGCACCTTCAACGATCAGCTCACCCCGCTCTGGCCGCTGTTGATGGCGGCTTTGCTGGTACTGCCGCTTTGGCAAAGAGCAAAAAACCACCCTGCCGCCCTCTCCCCACTCTGGACACTCTACTGGCTCGCCCTGCTGCTCTGGACCCTGTTTGGCCAGAACCCCGACAATCCCCGCCATCTGGCCCCCATCACCCTGCTCGGTCTCGTGCTGCTGGCGGGTTGGCTGCCGCGCCGTGCTGAGTGGGTGGCCGCGGTGGCCGGATTGCTGCTGCTCGGCGCGACCTTCACCCTGCCCCGTCCGCCCGCCATGGTGCAGGCAGCAAGGCTGGCAGAAACAACGTGCCCGGCGCTGGTGACCCAGTGGGGGGTAAAATTGCTGCGGGAGACCACGGCACTGCCGGTCACGGACGGCTGGTACAAGGGGGATGCGGCGCTGGCGCTCTCTCGGGGAGCCTGCCGCCTCAGTCGCCGCCCCATTGCCGCAAGCGAAATGCCCACTGCGGTGCGCCAGCACTGGTTTGCCCCGCGCTTTGCCGCCGAGCCCGGACTCTGGCTCGCCATACCGGATCCATAGCTGCGACAAAACTGATAGACTGCTTTTTTCGCGCTTTTCAACCCGACGTTTCGCATCAACTGGACACCCTATGCCCCAATCGCCAACAGCTCAGGCTGCCGCCCTCTCCCCCCGTTTCCTGTTTATCCTGCTGGGTGCTCTGGCGGGTCTGACCCCGCTGGCGGTGGATATGTATCTGCCCGCTATTCCGGCCATCGCCCGGGATCTGGCCACCAGCATCGACGGCGCCCAGCTCACCATCAGCGCCTTTTTGGGCGGCTTTGCCATCGGCCAGCTCTTCTACGGCCCGCTGGCCGACAGCTATGGCCGCAAGCCGGTGATCCTGGCGGGGCTGGTGATGTTTGCCATCGCCTCGGTGGGCTGTGCCATGGCGGACTCCCTGCCTGAATTGCTGGCCTATCGGATGTTGCAGGCGGCGGGCGGCGCGGCGGGCTCTGTGGTGGTCAATGCCCTGCTGCGCGATCTGTTCGAGAAGGATGCGTTTTCTCGCGCCATGTCGTTCGTCATTCTGGTGATGACCCTGGCGCCGCTGGTGGCCCCTGTGGTGGGCGGCTATATCAGCGCCCACGCCGACTGGCGGGTGATCTTCTGGCTGCTGGTGGGGATCAGCCTGCTGATCTGTCTGGTGATGCAGTGGAAAATTCAGGAGACCCTGAAACCGGAGCACCGTCAGCCGCTTAATCTGGGCCAGATCCTCAAGAACTACTGGGGGGTGCTCTCCCATCGCGGCGCCATGGGTTATGTGCTGTGCGGCTCCCTCTCCAGCTCCGGCATGTTCGCTTTCTTAAGCGGCTCCCCTTACGTCTATATCGAGTACTTCAAGGTGCCGACCGAGCACTACGGCTGGCTGTTTGGCCTCAATATTCTGCTGATGATGGTGGTCACCTTCGTCAACAGCCGACTGGTGAAAGGGGTGGGCGCCGAGCGGATGCTGCAATACGGTCTGCTGGTGCTGCCCTGCGCGGGCGCTCTGCTGGTCTACAACGCCTGGAGCCAGACCGGCGGCCTGTGGGGCATCGTCATTCCGGTGGTGCTGTTTGTCGGCCATATCAGTCTGGTGGGCGCCAACGCCATGACCGGCCTGATGGGCCACTTCCCCCAATCTGCGGGCACCGCATCGGCACTGGCAGGCACCCTGCGCTTTGGTATCGGCGCCCTGGTCGGTATTCTGGTCAACCTCAATCCGCCCCACTCGCCGCTGCCCATGGCCATCGCCATCGCCTGCTGCGGCGTGGGTTCAACCCTGAGTTACTGGCTGCTGACCGGCAAGCGAGGCGATTGATCCCCCTCCCTCCTGTCAGGAAAACGAAAGAGGCTTCCGTCAACGGAAGCCTCTTTCGTACTGGCGCCCGGACGTTCAGAACTGGGCACTGTTGAGCCAGAGGTGCGCCCCTATGCTCACCAGATAACCGAGCAAGATGGCAGGCAGCCACTTCAGGTGGCCAAAGAAGGTATACATGCCGTGGGCCTGTCCCATCAGGGCCACCCCGGCCGCAGAGCCGATGGAGAGCAGGCTGCCGCCCACTCCGGCGGTCAGGGTCACCAGCAGCCACTGCCCCAGCGCCATATCCGGGTTCATCGAGAGCACGGCAAACATCACGGGAATGTTGTCGATGACGGAGGACAAGACCCCAATGAAGATGTTGGCCATGGTGGGATCCCCAGCGTCATACAACCAGTGTGAGACCAGCTCCAGATACCCCATAAAGCCCAGCCCACCGACACACATCACCACCCCGTAGAAGAAGAGCAGGGTATCCCACTCCGCCTTGGCCACCTTGTTGAACACGTCAAATGGCACCACAGAACCCAGACTGCGCAACCGCACCTCATCACCATTGCGTTCATAGAGCGCACGCTTGCGGGCAAGGGATCGTGGCAGCGACTTGCGCAAATAGAAGCCGAAAAACTGCAGATAACCGAGCCCCAGCATCATGCCCAGCACGGGTGGCAGGTGGAGGAAACTGTGGCATAGCACCGCCGTGATGATGGTCAGCAAGAACAGCGCGACGATGCGGCGGGCCCCCCGCTTGAGATCGACCACCTCGTTATCAGCCTCCGGCACATGACGCGGCACCATCAGGCTCATCAGGATGGCTGGCACCAGAAAATTGAGCAGAGAGGGAATAAGCAGAGTGAAGAACTGACCAAATTGCACCTTGCCCGCCTGCCACACCATCAGGGTGGTGATATCGCCAAAGGGACTGAAAGCACCACCGGCGTTGGCGGCGATCACTATGTTGATGCAGGCAAGATTGACAAAACGCCGATCACCGTTGGCCACCTTCAACACAACGGCGCACATCAAGAGCGCAGTGGTCAGGTTGTCTGCCACCGGCGAGATGCAAAATGCCAACCCGCCAGTCAACCAGAACAGGGTGCGCAAGTGAAAGCCGGATCGCACCAGCCAGGCGCGCAGGGCATCGAACAGCCGCCGATCCTCCATGGCGTTGATATAGGTCATCGCCACCAGCAGGAACAGCATCAGCTCGGCATATTCCAGCAGGGTATGGCGGAAGGCCTGCTCGGCCGCAGAGCTCATCCCCTGCTGTGCATAGGCGATACCGATCAGGATCCAGATCACCCCGGCGGCCACCAGCACGGGTTTGGACTTGCGCAGTTGCAGATACTCTTCAGCCATCACCAGGGCGTAGGCCAAGACAAACAATCCGACACAAAAAAGTCCGATTGAGGAGGATGTCAACAGAACAGGGCCACTACTGGCATGGGCAGGAGGGATAAACAGGGACAGCAGCAAAATAACAGGGGTGAGCGCAGACATGGTCTCTTCCTTTTAGAACCATCTGGCAATGATGCTAGCACCTGGATGAAAAGAAAAATTCATCCAGGTCAATTAACGCTTAATTGGTTTGCTGTCGAAACGCGGGATTATTTCTTGCCGAAACCCGACTGCTTGAGGGTATAGCCTGCGCTGTTTTGCCAGGCATCCAGACCGCTGCGGTTATTGCCCGCCACCAGACTGGCGGCCAGACTCGGGCTGTTGAACAACTGATCGGCGGTAAAGACAAAGCCGCCCTGACTGCGGGGCACTATGACCCCCTTTTCCAGCAGTTCGTGACGCAGCTCGATCACCGCTTCACGCAAAGAGGCGGCATCCTCGCCATTGGCGGTGGAACCGGCCAGCACCATAAAGCCCGGATTTTGCCGCTTGCCCACCGGATAACCGTGGGCCTCGGCCCCCTTGCCGTTGAAGTGGTAGAGCTCGCGCTCCCCCGGCCGGTTGTCGGAGAGTGCCTTTTGCAGGGTCATCAGCTCGTTGTAGATCTCGATGGGGACGACGGCAGCCTGCTTGTTGCCCTTGCTATCGATGATAAAACTGACTTGCTTGTGTAACATCCTTGCTCATCCTGTGACCCATGGAAGCCCCTATTCTAACCACCTCGGGCAAGCGGGATCCAGCGAGGATCCACTGCTCTTTTGCCGCCTTGATCACTAACTGGCACTCTTGATCAACCGTAAGGGGTGTTGATCATTGCCGGCCGTGCTAGCGTACCAAGCATGATGAAAGCCATTGACCATCAAGCGGTTATCCCATGCTGACCCTGCGCAACCTCTGCAAGAGCTTCGATAACGGCAGTGAACGACTGCCGCTGTTCCACCATCTCGATCTCGCCCTCCCCGCTGGCGAGATCACCCTGCTGCTGGGCCAAAGCGGCTGCGGCAAGTCGACCCTGCTCAATCTGATCGCCGGGCTGATTGCACCGGACGAAGGGGAGATCTGGCTGGGGGAGACCCGGATCGACACCCGCTCCCCCGACGAGCGGGCGCGCCTGCGGGGCCGCCATTTCGGTATCGTCTATCAGGATTTCAACCTGCTGCCGACCCTGAACGTGGTCGAGAATCTGGCCCTGCCGCTCGCCATCAACGGCATGCCACAGGATGAGACAAAGATTGACCAGTTGCTGCACCGGCTCGATATGAGCCACAAGCGCCATGCCTGGCCGGAGCAGCTCTCCGGCGGCCAGCGACAGCGGGTGGCGCTGGCCCGCGCCCTTATCCATCAGCCCCAGTGGCTGCTCGCCGACGAACCCACCGGCAGCCTCGATGAGCACAATGCCGAACAGGTGATGGCGTTGATGGTAGCGGCAGTGCGGGACACTGGCGCAGGCTTGCTGCTGGTGAGCCACAACCCCGCCTATGCTGCGCTGGCAGACAGGGTGCTGCGCCTTGAAGGGGGGCAACTTATCGAGCTCAAGGGGCCCCGTCATGACTAAACAGCGACTGCGCCTGCCGGAGTCACGCTGATGCTGCCACTCAAAGCGCTGCTGCGCCTCTATCGCAGCCACCCCTGGTTGCTGCTGATGAGTCTGGCCGGGCTGGTGTTGGGGGTGTCGCTGGTGGTGGCCATCGAGCTGCTCAATCACAGTGCCCGCACCAACTTCATCGCCGCCCGCAGCCAGCTGGCAGGAGAAGCCAACTACCGGCTGGCCCCCGCTGGCGGGCTGGATGAGCAGCTTTATGTGCAGCTGGTGACCAGCCAGCCCGCCCTCGATGCCATGCCCCAGCTCCATGGCTGGCTCAAGGATGAAGAGGGGCGCAGTTTTCAGCTGCTGGGAATGGATCTCTTCAACCCCGGCCCCCTGCGCCAGCTGTTTGGCGCCCAACCCGCGAGTGAGCCCGACTTTTCCCTCAACCGTGCCGACAGCGTCTGGCTGGCAGCCCCCGAAGCTGCGCGCCTTGGCTGGCAAGCGGGCCAGAGCCGCCGTTTTATATTGGGTGGCAGCGATGGCGCCAGCGCCCGACCCCTGACCCTGACGCTGGCGGGCACGTTTGAGCCGGGCGCCGTGCCCATGGAGCGACTGCTGATAACCGACATCGGCCTCGCCCAGCCGCTGCTGGGCAAAGCGGGTCGGCTCGATCGCATCGTCTTCAAGCTAAGCGACACCGAGGCTCGTACCCTGCAGGCCACCCTGCAAACCGATTACCCGAACCAGCCCTTGTGGCTTGAGCCCATCAGTCCGGCGCTCGATGCCAGCCAGCTTGGCGATGCGCTGGCCCTTAACCTGACGGCGCTCTCATTGCTCGCCATGGCGGTGGGACTGTTTCTGGTGTTCAACGCCCAACGATTTGTGCAGAGCGTGCGCCGCCCCCAGCTGGCCCAGTTGATCATTCTGGGGATGGGGCCGAGCCGGGTGCTCCGCTGGCTCATTCTGGAGCTGCTTATTCTCGCCACCCTCGGCACCCTGCTCGGGGTGCTGCTCGGCAGCCTGTTGGCCCTGGCGCTGATGGGGCAGCTCACCCAGGCGCTGGCCGATCTCTATGGGCCCAACCCCATCGAACTGCTTCGCCTCTCCCCCGTGAGCCTGCTCAAGGCGCTGTTGATCGGGCTGTTCGGTACGCTGGCCGCCAACCTGCCCGGCTGGTGGCAACTGCTGCGCCAATCCCCCCTTGAACTGCGTGCCGGCAGCAGCCGCCCTCCCGCTCATCCGTGGCGACGGCGCGTGCTGGCCATCGCCATCTTGCTGCTGTGCGCCCTCTGCCTGTGGCTACCGCAAACGGGTCTGACCGGCGCCCTCTTTATCGCCGGCGGCTGGCTGCTGGCCATGGCGCTCTGGCTGCCCGATGCCCTGCGCGGCCTGCTTGGCTGGTTGCGACGGCGCGCGGGCGGCCCCCTCACAGCCCGGCTCGGGGTGGCCGAGACCCTCTATCACCTCGACCGCACCGCCATCGCGGTGATGGCGTTGCAGCTGGCCATCGCTGCGGCCATCGGCATCGGGGTCATGGTGTCGAGCTTTCGCTCCAGCGTGGAGATCTGGCTCGGCCAGCGTCTGGCCGCCGACCTCTATGTCACCGCCCCCAAGGGGGTGGCGGGCAACAAGGGCACTTTGAGCGACACAACCCTTAAGACCCTGCTCACCAATCCGCTGGTGAGCGCCGCCTCGCGCCGCTCGGTACACCCCGCCCGCTGGCAGGGGCAGCCCATCGAGTGGGCGCAGATGGATTTTATCCCCCAGCTTAAAGCAGCCTATCCGCTGCTGGCCGGGCGCTGGCCCACCCGTCCCGACGAGGTACTGGCGAGCGAACCGCTGACGGTGCGCCTCGGGGTCAAGGTAGGCCAGACATTGGCGATCAGCGGCGAGCAGGGGCCAAGGCAGTTCACCGTCACCGGTGTCTATCAGGACTACGGCAGCGACAAGGGGCAGATCCTGCACGCCTTCGAAGCCGGGGCGGTGCAATCCCTCGCCCTCTTTAGCAACGACCCCGAACAGCTGGCCGACCGCCTGCGCGAGCGCTTTGGCGAGCAGCTTAATCTGCTCTCCGCCCCCGCCATCCACAGCGCTGCCCTCAAGGTGTTTGACCAGACCTTTGTGGTGACCGAGCTATTGAAACTGCTGATCCTCGGCATCGCCTTTGTCGGGATCGGCTCGGCCTTTATGGTGCTGGGGCTGGCGCGCCGTGACGAGCTGCAGACCTTGCAGAGTCTGGGCTTGAGCCCCCGCCATTGCCGCCAGCTGCTGGTGTGGCAAGGGGCGGGATTGGGACTGCTTACCGCCCTGCTGGCCTTGCCGGTGGGATATGGCCTCGCCTGGGTGCTGATCGAGGTGGTCAATCCCCGCGCCTTTGGCTGGCGCCTCGCCTTCGAAGCCGCCCCCCTTCATGCGGTCACCGCCCTGTTGCTGGCGCCGGTCTGTGGGGCACTGGCATCTTGGTATGCAGCAAGGAGAGTGGTATGAAATATCGGTTAGCGCACTGGCTCAGCCATGGCTTGAAGCTCCCATTAACCACGTCCCTCTCTCCGCCCCTTCTTCAGCGCAAAGAAGAGCACAGTGCGGCATTGAACCATCCCCTCTCCCTTCGGGAGAGGGCCAGGGTGAGGAGGATCTTGTCCTCCTTACGGCCCCTGTGGCTCGCCACCCTCTTGCTCCCGCTGATTGCCATGATTGGCAGCGCGCAGGCCAGCGATCTGGGCGCCCTGCTCGGCGGTGGCAACGACAGCTTTAAAAAGGTGCTGCCGGGGCAAACCATCAAACTGTCGGAGGATCACGCTGCCCACCCCGATTACCGCTCCGAGTGGTGGTATCTCACCGGCAACCTCAAGGATGAACAGGGGCGTGAATATGGCATGCAGTGGACCCTGTTTAGGCAGGGTATCGAGCAAGAACTCCGCTCCAGCAACCCCTGGCTCACTCCCCAGCTCTGGCTGGCCCAGTTTGCCATCACGGATCTCAACCGTGGCAGCCACCAGCAAGATGAACGGGCCAGTCGGCAGGGGCCGGGACTGGCGGGATCCAGCGGCGGCCAATATTGGCTCAGGGAGTGGCGGCTTGCTTCGCAAGGGGCGGCGCTGTTCCCCGCCATCCTCAAGGTGCAGAGCAAAATTGGCGAGCTGAACCTCACCGTCACTGCCGCCAAGCCGCTGGTGCTGCAAGGCAAGGCCGGTTACAGCGAGAAGAGCCCGGGCAACGCCTCCTTTTACTACTCCTACCCGCGCCTGCAGCTGAGCGGCACCCTGACTCGTGATGGCGAGACCCGCACCATCACCGGCCAAGGGTGGTTTGATCACGAGTGGAGCAGCTCGGTATTGGCCGAGTGGCAATCAGGCTGGGACTGGTTTTCCCTGCAACTGGCCGATGGCCGCGAGCTGATGTTGTTTCGCCTGCGCACCAAATCGGGCCGCGCTAATCCCGAAAACCAGCCAGAAAACCGCTACGGTATTTTGATTGAGCGGGATGGCAGCAGCCGGGTGCTCGCCCCCGACGCGATTCACCTTACGCCGGGCAACACCTGGCGCGGCCCCAAGGGGCAGAATTACCCCGTTGAGTGGCAGCTAAACGCCGCCGGAATGAGCCTCACCATCAAAGCTCGTCAGCCCAATCAGGCCATGACAGGTCGCTTTGACTACTGGGAGGGAGCGGTCTCTGTCTCGGGGGATGCCAAGGGGGTCGGCTATCTGGAGATGACCGGCTACTGAACACCCTCGACAAACGTGGCCGGTCTGCTCGATGACCTAAAAACAAATCGCCCTTATAACAGGGCATCACAGTGATATCGCCCAGCCACTCCTATCACTTGGCGCCAGTAGCCAAGGATGCCTTATCTGTTTATTTATTGAACTCCCCTCACCCACTCAACCCGCAGCCAATTTGGCTCTAGTCTGATCCTCGTCAAAAAACCTTTCAAAATCCGAGCGATAAATAACTTTTTGCTCACTTATATTATTCGCTGTTTGATAGGATTCTCATCCGGCCCTCACAGCCCCAAAAGCAACCTAGGCCAGCCCATGATTTACCCATTTTCAATCTGGTTAAAAGCAGCACTCGGGGAGCTGTAACCCCGTGCGGTAGCTATCTTCTCTGCTGATGGGTAAATTCAACGTTATTAGTAATAATATTAGCGTTCAAAAAATATCAAGTATTTCCATATATCAACCACAAGTGAACAAATCATTATTACTTAGCGTTTACATATCAGCAATATCGCCAATACGAATATTATTTTATTAAATACATTAAGTGATGAGGATGACAGTGAAGAGCCTTGTAATCCGTTATTCTTTACATATTTGCTTTGCTTTTTTTGGATTTTATGCTTCTGCGGTTGTTTTAGCATATTCAGATAGTGAATCACGTGACTTTATATCAATATTAAATTCACTTGGTGTTTTTCTTGCGTCAGCAGGTGCTATCGCAGCATTACTTACTCTTTTTCATGTTGTTTATTCCAGAGCGGAAGACAAAGAAGAATGTGAGATTAACTACCTGAGATATATAATCTTTATCCTAGAACGCCAAGCAATGTTTATATCAATGTTTGAGAAGAGAATAGCAATATTCCAGAGTTTGGATGAAACCACTAGAGCCTTACAACTAGAATCACTAAAATTTGACGATTCTCTGTGCGATGCAATAAATATTGAAAGGAGTCTTTTTTTGTTATCGTCATCAAACTCAGACTTATTATCAGAGTTAGACCGTAGCCAAAGAGACTTCAAATCTCTTTCTTATACAATTATGAGAAGAAATAATCTATATATAAACGACTACCAACGAAAAGTTCAGCATCATTTATATCCAGGTGGATATTATAGCCTAGCAGAGCTAGAAAAAATTGTAGGAAATGCTTTATTGCCTTCTCTCATTGAATTTACCAATGAAATTTTCATGCAATTACCAAGGGTTAGAAGCCATATAATAGATGTTCACTCTCAATTAAAAATAGAGTTTAAAAGGAAATATCCACACCGACTATACTCTTAAAAACCAAAAAACAGATATAGTTCAACATAAGCTCAAGATATTTTAAATATTTACCCAAGAGGCAAGAATGGATTATTCAATTAAGTTAAAAACAGACCGTTATAGAATATCAACAGTAAATGGCCGAGACTTCAATGAAGAAATGGAGAGTGATAGAGGGCGTGCCCTGACATCTGCCGCTCTGCGACGTCTTCAACAAAAAACCCAAGTCTTTCCACTAGAAAAAAATGCTGCTGTTCGAAGTAGGCTTACTCACTCCCTTGAAGTTCAACAGGTAGGGAGATATATCAGCAAGCTAGTATTATCGGCACTACCATTAAATGACTGTGGATTAGATGATAAACTTGATGGTTTTATTAGCGCCGTTGAAATTGCATGTCTACTGCACGATATAGGAAACCCACCTTTCGGTCATTTTGGTGAAATGGCCATAAATATATGGTCTAAAGAAAAAGTCTCTCCGATATTTAATGACCTATATAATAGCGTAGAGGATTGTAAGAAAGTAATTCAAGACATTATTAATTTCGAAGGCAATGCGCAAGGCATTAGGATTTTACATAGCCTTCACTCATTAAATTTAACATATACACAGTTAGCATGCTTAATAAAATATACTCGCCCAGCATATCAACCAAAGCCAGTTGAACATTTAACACACAAGTATCGTTGGAAAAAGCCAGGTTTCTTCCTTTCTGAAGAAGGGCTAATAAATAACATCCAAAATAAGCTATCAATTGCAGCTGGTTGTAGATTCCCCCTTACTTATATAATGGAGGCTGCTGATGATATTTCATATTGCATAGCCGATCTTGACGATGCTGTGGACAAAGGGATTTTGTCTATTGAAAAACTACATAGCGAAATAACTAAAATATGGGATGATTTAAAAATTAAGATTACTAATGCGGATGAGAGAAACTATCTTAATGAAATAATTAACAAAGCATATGGTGCCTACCAGAACACCCCAACAAATAAAAATCATGCATACATACTCACCCTTAGAACAATTTTAGTAAATGATCTGGCAAGGTATGCAGCAGAAAGATTTGTCAATAATCACCAATCTATTTTTGATGGTCACTTTGATGAATCACTACTTGATGGCAATGATAAATATCATTTTGCTACCGAGACTTTACGTTTAGTTGCAATTAACAATGTTTTTAATTCTAAAGAAGTTGAAAAATTAGAACTAAAGGGGTACTCCGTGATCTCTGGATTATTAGACCTTTATACTCCATTGATTAAACTTAGCTTTGAGGATATCAAGCTCCTCACTCAAAACAACCACCTTAAGAGCCACCCCATAGAAACAAGACTATTCCATAATTTGTCAGAGAAGTATAGAACCACATACTCTCTATCAACTAAAGAAATTTTTGAAACAACAGAGGTGACTAGCAATCAAAAATTATACGAACATTATTATAGAGTGAGGTTAATAATAGATTACATTAGTGGTATGACAGACCATTTCGCATTGAAAGAGTACCAAGACCTCAGTGCTTCAACATAAACTATAACTTTACGTTATCCTCTATGAACTTAACTCAAACATAAGTATGAAACGTAAAAAACAACTACGGTAAATTGCCAATAAGTAGCCCCGGTAAATTCACTTTACTGGGGCTACTTTTATCTATCTGTAACTAAAACCAGATGAAATTTTGGTGATAATAAAGTCTGATATATTGGTGAAAATTCACTTCCTCCCGCCCCCCAGTGATTGAATAAATGCCAGGGTACGACGATTAAACTGCTCCGGCTGCTCCACATTGCAGACATGGCCACACTGCTGGATCACCGCCAGCGAGGAGCTGGCATCGCGGGCCACCTGTTCGCGCACCGGTGCCAAAAACATATGATCCTCCTCCCCCATCACATAAAGGGTGGGAATAGGCAGGGAGCGTTCGCGGAAATAGCGCATCAGCGGGTTAACCTCGGTGGCGAGGCGGAACCAGCGCTTGAATTCCTTCTGGCAGAGCTTGCGGGCTTCGCGCACAAAGAGGTTGCGCGACTCCTGATGGTGCTGGCGCGGCATGATGATGAAAGCAAACAGCCGGTAGAGCCACATATAGGGCAGGAAGTGCTGGCCGAGTCGGCCCAGCTGCACCAGCACCCGCGAGCGGATATCGAGCCGCAGGATGGCGCCTCCCAGTACCATGCTCTTGACCCGCTCCGGGCAGAGCTCGGCCAGATGGCGAATAAGGATGGTGCCAAGGGAGATGCCGACAAAGTGGGCGCGGCGGATATCGAGATGATCGAGCAGCCGAACGATATCTTCGGTCACTTCCCGAAAGCTGTAGTGGCCCTTGACCACCTGTTGCAGCTGGTGGGACTGGCCGTGGCCGCGCAAGTCCAGCAGCAGCACGTTGAAGTGTTCGCGATAGGCGCGCAGCTGCTTGAACCAGATGGAGGAACTGCCACCGGCGCCATGGACAAACACCACCCAATCCCGCTCGGGACCCAGTTCGAAAGTCTTGTGATACAACATCCAATAGGCTCCCTTGGTGATGGGGGGTATACTCGGCAGCGCGCATATTAACAGAACAGGCCCGCCGATAGATATGCGCCTGACATGACCCGGATCACCCCTTGCGCGAGAACTTTCCATGGATTTGACCCGTTTGCGCCACTTTCTGCTGACCCTGCCGGGCGCCACCGAAGATACCCCGTTTGGCCCGGAGATCCTGGTCTACCGCATCGCGGGCAAGATGTTCGCGCTGGTGGATTGGCAGGCCGAGCCGCTCACCATCAACCTCAAATGCGAGCCCGAGCTGGCGTTGCTGCTGCGCGAGATCCACCCCGAGGTCAAACCGGGCTGGCATATGAACAAGCAACACTGGAACACAGTGACCCTGAACAGCACCTTGCCGGATGATCTGTGGCAGGGCTGGGTGCACCACTCCTATGAGCGAGTTGTCGCGGGTTTGCCCAAAGCCAAACGGCCACAGGCGCCGCGTCCCCTCTCCCCCACTGACGGCCCAACCTTATGACCCCAGCACTTAGTCCAGCACTTTGCATTGTCCCCCTTGGTGAGGCACATATCCCTGCCCTCGTGACCCTGTTTGAGCAGGCGGTGCGACGCAGCGGCCCCAAGCACTACAGCGCCGAGCAGGTGGAGCAGTGGGCCCTCGGTTCACAACATCCGGGCTTTGTCAGCCAGCTGCGCGAGCACCACGGCTGGGTGGCGGAGCAGGCAAATGTGCCCCTCGGGTTTGTCACTCTGAGCCCCGATGGCCACCTCAGTCTGCTCTATGTCAGCGCCGACCATCAGCGCCAGGGACTGGGCAATCTGCTGCTCACCACGGCGCTCGCGGGTGCCAGAGGGCTCGGTCTGACCCTCATCACCACCGAGGCCAGTGCCTTCAGTTATGAGCTATTTTTACGACATGGCTTTACGTTGACCGGGCTGGAGTGCGTGGAGCGGGGCGGAGTCAGTTTTACTCGCCATCGCCTGCACTGCTGCTTGCCAAGCTAGGGCAAGCCACTAAAATACGCTTAATTTTCGTATTGTTACTGTATTGAGGCAGCAACCATGGTGGTAGAAAGTGAAGGCTATATCTCGCTGATCGAGTATCTGGTGGAGAGTTTGGGATTGTTTGAATCCCAGCAGCAGAACGATGGTGAAGAGACCATCGAAGATCTGGTCAGTGGCCGTGTTGCCAGCAACCTGATGGCCATTTGCGAGCAAAACCCCCAGCTCGATCCCAAGGTGCGTTTCGCCATCATGCAGGAGGCCGACGCCGTGGTCGCCGATCTGGAAGAGGTGCTCTCTGCCGTCTGGCTGCGCGCCCCGACCCCGGAACAGAAAACCTTCCTCATCGAATTTATCGATCTCATCAAGAACCTGTTCGACAGCGCCATCGGCTGATCTGCCGTCCGGCTCTCCCGCCCAACGCAAGATTGCAAAACAGCAGATAAGGAAAAGGGCCGCCTTGGTGGGCAGCCCTGCTTGCTATCATTTTCAACCCGCCAGTGCGTTCATTCATCAGGCGGTTATCAAGGCAAGAAATGTGTCTGGACTTTGCATCCGATCCCTGGACGCTACCTAGTTAGTCCCGACTGGTCGCAATAAGTTCCCTCCTCCGACCATTTATTTTCACTTTTATTAAGAAATCGACTACAAACCAGTTCAGCGGTTCAGGCTGGGCGGCAAACAGACTCCAATGCCACCCAATCCGCAGTAACCATCCGGGTTTTTCTCCAGATATTGCTGATGGTAATCCTCGGCGTAGTAGAAGTGCGCCAGCGGCAGAATGCGAGTGGTAATGGCACGGCTGTCGCCGCTTGCCGCCATCGCCTGCTGATAGGCCGCCATGCTCTGCTGGGCAATGATCTGCTGGCTCTCATCGCCATAGAAGATCACCGAGCGGTACTGGGTGCCAATGTCCCCGCCCTGACGCATCCCCTGCGCCGGATCGTGCTGCTCCCAGAACAGTCTGAGCAGGTCGCCGTAGCTGATCACCGCCGGATCAAACACCACCTGCACCGTCTCGGCATGACCGGTCAGGCCGCTGCACACCTCTTTGTAGGTGGGATTCTGGGTCACGCCGCCCTGATAACCGGCCGCGGTGGAGTAGACGCCCGGCTGCTGCCAGAACAGGCGCTCCACGCCCCAGAAGCAACCCATGCCAAACCAGGCGATCTCTATGTTCTCGGGCCAGGGCCCCTGGGTCGGGTTGCCGTTCACCGCATGCTGCTGACCAATCACCATCGCTTCGCGTCGTCCCGGCAGGGCATCTGCCGGTGAAATAATCTGTTCCATGAATTCTGTCCTTGTATAAAACCCTGTGAAATCACACAGCTGACGAAAAGGAGCATCGAAGATAGCAGTTTATCGCGCCGGATCAACCGGCGGGCCCCTCCCCGCTCGCTCCGGCGGCCGTCTGCGCTTCCTGCCACCTGTTCCCAATCCGCACGGCCAAGCCGCTCCTCATAGACCAGAAACGGCCAAAATCAATATTTAGTCTTGATTTGTGAATTAATTTTCATATATTGAGCCAGTCGCTGTTTTTTTATGGAAGAAATATCAAGTGCGTGAACGCGAACCCAGTCTGGTCAATGCCTTCCGGCAATCCACCCCCTATGTCAATGTGCATCGGGGTGCCACCTTTGTGCTGATGATGGGGGGAGAAGCCATCTGCCACCCCAACTTCGCCAATATCGTCAGCGATATCGCCCTGCTGCAGACACTGGGCATACGCCTGGTGCTGGTGTTTGGTTCACGTCCGCAAAACGATGAAGCGCTGGCCCGCGCCGGTATCGAGGCCCAGTATCACAAGCGGATCCGGGTCACAGATGACGAGAGTTTCACCATCATCAAACAGGTGTGTGGCGGCCTGCAATACGACATCACCGCCCAGCTCTCCATGGGGCTCGCCAACACACCCATGCAGGGGGCGCGGATCAGCGTGGTGAGCGGCAACTTCGTCACTGCTCAGCCGCTGGGGGTGGATGATGGCATCGACTTTTGCCACAGCGGCCGGGTGCGCCGCATCGACGTGGAGGGGATCACCCGCCAACTCGACCAGAAGAGTCTGGTGCTCATATCCCCCATCGGCTGCTCGGTCACCGGCGAGAGCTTTAACCTGAGCTCCGAAGAGGTGGCCCGCCGGGTGGCGGTCGATCTCAAGGCGGACAAGCTCATCTGCTTTAGCAGCACCCAGGGGGTAATGGACAGGCGCGGCGAAGCCATCTCCGAGCTCTTCCCCGAGCAGGCCGAAGAGCTGCTGGTGGAGCTGGAACAAGCGGGCGAAGAGATGTCCGGCACCGCCCGCTACCTGCGCGCAGCGATCGCCTCCTGCCGTGGCGGGGTGCCCCGCTCCCATCTGGTGAGCTATCAGGATGATGGCGCCATGCTGCAGGAGCTGTTCAGCCGCGACGGCCTCGGCACCCAGATCGTGCGGGAAAGCGCCGAGCAGGCCCGCGCCGCCACCATCGAGGATATCGGCGGCATTCTGGATCTCATTCGCCCGCTGGAGGAGGAAGGCATTCTGGTGCGCCGCTCCCGCGAGCAGCTGGAGATGGAGATCGACAAGTTCACCATCATCGAGCGCGATGGCCTCATCATCGGCTGCGCGGCCCTCTACTGCTTCATGGAAGAGGCGATGGCGGAGATGGCCTGCGTCGCCATTCACCCCGACTATCGCAACTCCAACCGGGGGGATCAGCTGGTGGCCAAGGTAGCCGAGCGGGCCAAGCGGCTCGGCATTCGCCGCCTGTTCGTGCTCACCACCCGCTCCATCCACTGGTTCCGGGAGCGGGGCTTCGATCCGCTGGAAGTGGAAGATCTGCCGGTGGCGCGCCAGCGTCTCTACAACTGGCAGCGCCGTTCCAAGGTTTTGTCAAAGACCATTGCCTAAGTCATTGATCCTGCGTTGAGTTAGCCGACAATTTGAACTTTTTCACAAACTCGATTGACAGTGCAATCCAACGCAGGGTATTTCTAAATGCACTCCACCGCCCTGGTGGAGCCAGAAGAGGAGCGCTGCCCAGGCAGCCCAAGGGAGGACGCCAGCGTCCGGTGAACTTGGGTCAGGGGGAGCAGCGCCGAGACGAGTGAGGAGACTGGTGACCTCAACGTCGGCTGCGGGGGCTGAATCCCCCGGGTTGTCATCGGTAGTGATCATCCCCCACCGCGCCCTGTCAGGGGCGGTACGGGATGGGCTCTGCAGGTGGAGTGCTTCTGGCCGGGATAGCTTCGTTCATTCCTGCCATTTTCAGCCTCCTCCTCTCTTTTTTGCCCGATGGAACCGGAATCTTAAAATAAGACAGGAGTAAGCAATGAGCCCGATCAATGTCGCCAAGTTTGGCGGAACCAGTGTCGCCAACTTCCCGGCCATGAATCACTGCGCCGATATCGTGCTGGCCAATCCCGCCACCCGGGTGGTGGTACTGAGTGCCAGCGCCGGTGTCACCAACCTGCTGCTCGCCCTGGCACAAGGGGAGCTGGACGAAGCGGGCCGCGACGAGCAGCTGGCCAAACTGGCCGGGATCCAGCAGGCCATTCTGACCGATCTCGGCAACCCTGTTGATGTGAGCGCCCTCATTCATGGCCAGCTGGACGAAATTCGCCTCATGGCCCAGCAAGCCCACCAGCATACCGATGCGGAGCTGGCCGATCGCCTCATCGCCTGCGGCGAGCTGATGTCTACCCGCCTCTTTACCGAGCTGCTGCGCCAGCGCGGCGTCAAGGCCCACTGGCAGGATGTGCGCCAGCTGATGCGCACCGACAGCCGCTTTGGCAAGGCCACCGTCGATCTGGCCACTACCCGTACCCTCTGCCAGCAGACGCTGGGCCCGCAGCTGGGCGACAGCCTCATCATCACCCAGGGCTTTATCGGTGCCGATGGCGATGGCCGCACCACCACGCTGGGGCGCGGCGGCTCTGACTACAGCGCGGCCCTGCTCGCCGAAGCACTCGATGCCGCCAGTATCGAGATCTGGACCGATGTGCCCGGCATCTACACCACGGATCCGCGCCTCGTCACCCGCGCCCGCCCCATTCCCGAAATCAGCTTTGTCGAAGCGGCCGAGATGGCCACCTTCGGCGCCAAGGTGCTGCACCCGGCCACCCTGCAACCGGCGGTGCGCCAGAATATTCCGGTGTTTGTCGGCTCCGCCAAGGATCCTGCCGCCGGTGGTACCTGGATCCGCGCCAGCACAGATTCAAGCCCGCTGTTTCGCGCCGTCGCCCTGCGCCGCCAGCAGGTGCTGGTGACCCTGCATAGCCTCAACATGTTCCACGCCTACGGCTTCCTGGCCGAAGTGTTCGGCATTCTGGCCCGTCACCGCATCTCGGTCGATCTCATCACCACGTCGGAGGTGAGCGTGTCATTGACCCTAGATCACACCGGCAGCCAGAGTAACGGCGAACCGATCCTGAGCGACAAGGTACTGGCCGAACTGGGGCAACTCTGCAAAGTGGAAGTGGAAACCGGTCTGGCACTGGTGGCGCTCATCGGCAACCGGATGAGCGAAGTGAACGGGGTGGGCAGTCAGGTCTTTGACGCCCTGCGCGAGCACAACATCCGGATGATCTGCTATGGCGCCAGCGCCCACAACCTCTGCTTCCTGGTCAAGGAGAGCGAGGCGGGCAATATAGTCAACCGCCTCCATCAGGAGTTGCTGGACTGACCCTCACCGCGAGGAAATTCCGGCCATGCAACAGGGCGCCCGCAAGGCGCCCTGTTCATTTGTACTCCGCAAAGGTATTGGCTCAGGCAAGGCTGGTGGCAGGCAACTGACAGGCGACGGCTTCGCGGCGCAGCTGCTGCAAGCGGGCCAGCAGCCCGGTCTGGCCGAGCTCCGTCTCCTGAGGCGAGAGATTGTCCACCAGCAGCGGATAGTGATCCGTCACCGCCTGCATCAACCAGTCGAGGCGACGCAGGGTGAGCGGGCCGCAGCTCTGGCCGCTCAGATCATCGGCCACATCGAGCCGGTGGCTGCGATACATGTCCCGCCACCAGTTGGCGACCAGCGCCTCGTCGCTCGCCAGCGCGGCGCTCCACTCCCCTTGCAGGGCGTGCAGGCGGGCCAGCACGGGCGCGCTGGCCCCTTCGCGGATCAGGTGATGGATCTCCCGTTTCACCCATTTCAGGCAAAGCTCGCGCCAGTAGCGAAATTGCGGCAGAGGATCGGCCTCATCGAGCCAGAGTCCGGAGAGGGTGCGGGTCTCCAGTCGCTCCGGCACATGGAACTGCGGGTCGACCAGACCATTGGAGTTGTATTCAAAGCGGGGATCGAAGGTCCACATATAGCCAAAGTCGAACACGCAGATCTGCTCGCCGTCATCGAGCAGGTTGCCCGGGCTCGGGTCCCAGTCAAACCAGCCCCAGCGGGCCAGCTCACCCTGCACCTCCAGCATCTGGGCCAGATTGCGCTCGTTGAGCTGGTGGACCGGTACGCCCCGCAACCAGGGGGAGACCAGCA
This sequence comes from Aeromonas sp. Y318-3, assembly GCF_027706185.1. Taxonomy (NCBI): domain Bacteria; kingdom Pseudomonadati; phylum Pseudomonadota; class Gammaproteobacteria; order Aeromonadales; family Aeromonadaceae; genus Aeromonas; species Aeromonas sp. Y318-3. Next base: position 434,416 of record NZ_JAPDCN010000002.1, on the reverse strand, counting down.
CACCGGCCCGCGCCGAGCCAAAGCTGGTGCAGACCACGTGGGAGAGGACAGTAGGATGCAGCTCCCGCAGCGCCTCGATTTCGCGCCGCCGCTCCAGCTCGGTCAGAAAGGCAGTCTTGCCATCGAGGTTGGCCACCAGTGAATCCTGACGGCGCCGCTTGAGGCACCAGTGATGCCCCTCCACCTTGAGGTGAAACACCTCGGCGGTGAGACCGTGGCGATAGACCTTGACCACAGCCGGATGGCTATCCTTCAGCTTGACCAGTTGGGCCAGCGGCAGCGGACAGTCGCGCTCGCGTCCGATCCGGATCTCCTCCTTGCTCTCCAGCATGCGCAGCAATCTGGCCTGACGTGCCATCACTTTGGGATTCATACATGTACCTCCAGTCGCTATCGAGAGACTAAACAGCAGATCCCTCCCAAGCCAGTGGCAAAACCCCATGATGACGCTTTCATCACATATTCCGAACAACCCCTCGATCGGGATCACAATTTGCAAGGTTGAGCTGTAACCAAATATTCATTAAGTGGTCATTAAATTGACAAGCTGAAACAAGGCCCGCACCATCGGGTCAAACTCTATGCGGATGAACGATCTCTCCCTCACTTGCTCAAAGGATGAGCTGATATGAATCGCCCTTTCTCAGGCCGTCGCCGTGCCCTGAGTCTCTCCCGCCTGCTGCTGATCCTGCTCGGTGGCCTGCTCATCGTTACCCTGCTGCTGCCCCTCATCAATCCCGGCAGCTGGCTTGGCCGTGCCCAACCGCTGGTGCTGGGGCCCGCCGACAACCCGCTGGCCACCCTCACCCGCCACGCCTTGCTCTACAAGAGCGACAGCCGCGGCCTCTATCTGGTGGTGCGCAGTCAGTGGCAACTGCGAGGGCCGCTCCAGCCGGGGGACAAGGTGCGAGTCGAGCTGCTCAATGACAAGGGGGAGCGGATCGACGAGCTGAGCCAACCGGTGGAGAAGCGTCAGGTGTGCCGCCAGCGCCGCTGCACTCTGGATCTCAACAGCACCTTGCGCGCCCCCGACGATGCACTGGCCAGCCGTTATCAACTGCGGATCGGCCTGCTGCTGGCCGACCGCCCCGAGAGCGGCGACTTCAGCCAGATCCTGCAGACCCTGCCGGAGCAGGGCTTCAACCTCACCTATCTGATGGTGAGCCTGACGCTGGTACTGGCGCTGAGCGCCGCCGTGCTGAAGGCGGTGCTGCCAAGGCTGCGCCGCAGTCTGCGCTGGCGCATCATCGGCAGCCTGCTGCTCGGCAACCTCACCTTCGTGCTGCTGCACGGCTTCGTGGTGTTCAAACTGGGGGAATTTCTGCTCTGGTCAGGCTTTCGCCCGGAGCACTACTATCTCGCCTGGGGCAGCATGGTGCTGGGGTGGAGCCTCTGCGCACTGGCCGGGTTCAACCTCTACATGGGGCTGGTCTTTACCGCCCTCTCCGGCATAGGGCTGCTGGCCAACTTCATGAAGATCGCTATTTATGGCGTGCCGCTCGGCGGCGATGATCTCGGCAACCTGATGGCGCTGCTGCGGATCCTGCAGGATCAGCACCCCGTCGTGCCGCTGCTTGGCGGCGCTATCGTGCTCTTCCTCTGCTGGCGCTTTGCCCTCTCCCGCTGGATCCTGCGCACCGCCGCCGCCACCGTGGCCTTCTTTGCCCTTTGCGTGTTTGCCACCCAGACCAGCAACAAGCTGCTGGGGGCCAACGTGCGCTACGTGGATCGGGCGGTCAACTACCACAGGGACATCATCCGCTCCGGCCCCGGCCTCTATCTGTTCAATCTGGTGGACGAGATGCTGGAACAGGGCAGCGTGTTTCGCTACCCCTTGCAGATCAACGAGCTGACCCCGCAGCTGAGCTATCCGCCCCAGGGCATAGCGCCGCGCTGGGATCTGGTGATCGTGCTGCAATATGAGTCGCTCTGGCTCGACTGGAAGGGGCGGATCTGCGCCCCGGCTCCCACCCTCTCCCTACCCGCCAGCGTGCAGCAGTGGCAAAAAACCATCCACTCCCCCACCACCGGCGGCATGACGGTACTGGCGGAGTTCGAGATGAACACCGGCCTGCCGGTGGGCTTGCTCAAGCAGGGGGTGGTGCCCTACTACTACCTCTCGCAGCAGGTGCCGGGGCTGGCCCAGAGCGCCAGACAGAGCGGCTACCAGACCCTGTTCGCTCACCCCTATGTGGAAAAATTCTGGGGCCGCGCCAAGGCGATCCCGGCGCTTGGCTATGAGGAGCGCTGGTTCGACACCCGCTTTACCACTCTCGAGCACAAGGGGCTCTATATCTCGGACGATGCCCTCGTCGATCACCTGCTCAAACGCAGCGAACAGGATGACAAACCGCTCTTTGCCTACGCAGTCACCATGCAGGGCCACGGCCCCTTCGATGGCCCCCGCTATCAGGCACAGGAGCGCAGCGGCGCTTGCCCAAACGAGAGCGAGAGTGACAGGCAGCTGCTCAACACCTACTACACCGGGGTAGTGGATGCCATGGCCTCGCTGGAGCGGCTGCTCAAGAGTCTCGATCAGTCGGGCAAACGCTATCTGGTCATCGCCTTTGGCGATCACCAGCCGTTTTTGATGTCGGCCGGCAAAGGCATTCACGGCGACAAACCGGCGCGCGATGCCACCTATCAGATCCCCATGATGGCCTTCACCCGCGCCGATGATCCCCTCAATCTGGCGACCCAGTTTGCGCCGGTGCGCCAGCTCTACCAGATGGGTCAGGCCACCCGAGAGCTGCTGGCGGGGGATATCACTCCCATCGAAGAGAAACCCCTGCTCCATCCGGTGCTGGGCGAGGAGAAAGGGTTCGACCCTTCAAGCCTGGTGCCGCAGATCCGCGCCAGCTTCCGACCCGATGCCCTGCCCTGATCACGCCCCACAAAAACAGACAAGGCCGCATCCGCGGCCTTGTTTTTTGACACCCATTTTTTGACATTCATTTCGCCCTCATTCTGCTCGCCACCAGGGCACCAGTAGCGTGAGCTGCTGGCGGTCGAGATCAAGCGCCACCTCGATACCCAGCGGCAGCGTCAGCATGGGGTGGGTATGGGCGCAGTCAAACTCCGCCAGAATGGGAAAGTTCGGCTCCCCCACTACCTCCAGCAGGATATCGAGGGGGCGCTTGCCGCTCCCCTGATCGTTGAACAGCTCATGCTTGCCAAGAATAAGGCCGCCGATCCGCTCAAAGACCCCGCACAGCTTGAGGTGGGCGAAGGAGCGCTCCACCGTCTCGGCTGATTTCAGGCTGTCCTCCAACAGCAGAATGTCGCCGCACTCGATGGCCGGCATATAGGGAGAGCCCCAGATCCCCGCCATGGTGTTGAGGTTGCCGCCCATCAGCCTCCCCTCAACCCGGCCTGAGCCCACCGAGATCAGCCGATTGGGCTGGCACTGCTTGGCCCGGGTCTGGTTCTCCCAGTCCAGCCGTTCATCGCTCCACTTTGCCGGGGTGGGCAGCGTGCAGGGGACGCCAGCTTCATCGGCCAGCACAATCCGTAAAAAACTGGCCAGCGTCTCATCCACCAGCGGCGGCAACTCGCCAAAGGAGGCCACCAGCGCCGGGCCATAAAAGGTAACCAGGCCAGTTTGGGCATGGATGCCGAGCAGCAGCGCCGTCACGTCTGAGTAGCCAACGATGATCTTGGGATCGCGCCTCAGCGCCTCAACATCGAGGTAGGGCAGCAGGGAGTTGGAGTTGCTGCCGCCAATCACCGACATGATGCAGCGCACTTCTGGGTCGCGAATAAGGGCGTTGAGCTCCTCGGCCCGCGCGGCGATGGAGCCGGAGCGCCAGTGATCCTGCTGGCCGGTGAGGCTGCCCGCCTTGAGCCTAAAGCCCTGCCCCTCAAGAAAGGCTCTGGCGCGGCCAAAACGGTTGGGTGCCCAGGCGGTCGCCGCGCTGGAGGGGGAGAAAAAAGCGATGTTATCGCCACGTTTAAGCAGCGGGGGAACCAATAACGTCATGACACACTCATCCTTGCCAATATCCAGCCATCACAGAGTCGTTGAGACTCCTACACAACCCCTTTGATCACAACGGTTCTATCACTATCGTTTAGAAATACAAAACACTTGATTCATTATTAACAGATATTCTAAACACCATCCCCTTCCTAGAATGACCTCATTGCGATGGCCAACCCCGGTTGGTTGTCAGAATGGTCGGCCTGACAGCCCGGACGTTCTCTTTCCCACTTTTTCTCTCTGACTTATCAATGAGGTGCCTGTCATGAACAAAAACGCATCCCCCAGCGCATTGGTTGTAGAAGGCGGTGCCATGCGCGGCATATTTGCCAGCGGCGTGCTGGATGCGTTTATCGAGCATGACTATCGCCCCTTTGACTTCGCCATCGGTGTCTCGGCGGGAGCCACCAACTTGCTGGCTTATCTCGCCAGCCAGCATGGTCGCAGCCACGAGATCCTGACCAAACTGGCGTGCAGCCAGCAGTTTATGGATCCCCTGCGCTTTGCCAAGGGGGGCAATCTGGTGGATATCCACTGGCTGTGGAACACCAGCTGCCGCAAGTATCCCCTCGACATTCACGCCTACCGGGAGACCGGTATCCCCTTCTATGCGGTGGTGACCAATACCCTGACCGGCAAGGCTGAGTACATCCGGGTCAAGCCGGAGAACATGAACGAGGTGCTGCCCGCCAGCTGCGCCATTCCCCTCGCCTCCCACGAATACCCGGAGGTGCACGGGGTGCCGATGACAGATGGGGGGGTGGCCGACTCCATCCCGGTGATCGAGGCCTACCGCCGAGGTGCCCGTCACCTGACGGTGATCCTCTCCGAGCCCCTTGGCTATCGGCTCAAGCCGATGCCCTTCCCCTGGATGATCCGCACCCTGCTCAAGACCCGCCCCGCGCTGGCACAGGCGCTGGAGCAGCGGGATCGCAGCTACAACGAGGCGCTCGATTTTATCGCCAATCCGCCGGAGGACTGCCAGATCGAGGTGATCGCCCCGGCCGACTACTTCCCCGTTTCCCGTTTTACCCGCGACATCAACAAGCTGGAGATGGGATACGTGATGGGCAAGTGCGCAGGCTATCAGGCCGCCCTGCTCAATTGATAAGGGTTTTACAGGCATGACCCGACCTGCCGCGACGCACGCGCCGCCAACACAATAACAATCGGGTCAGTTGAGCAACATGAGTCATAAAAACAGACCGTGGCGAGGCAAGCGCGGCCAGAACCGGTGCCAGACACCCAGACCGGCCCGCTCCTCATCCCTATGCCAGGGCATCTCACCCTCATACAAGGTGTTTATTTATGTCGTTTCTTCTCACCCATCCCGCGCTGGCGCAGCTGTTCGAGCGGCTGCTGCCCGATTACCGGATCATGGCGCCCGCGGCCGAATATCGGGGCGGCCGCTTCTCCGACACCGACAACGTCACCTACCACAGCATCCGCCATCCGGCCGATCTGGTGTGGCAGGAGAAGTCCCACTTCTCCCCGAAAGAGGTGGTGCTCCCCATCACCCAGACCCTGTTCCACTTCGACAATCTGGAGCTGCGTGAATCAAAGGTGGAGGCCAAACCCACCCTGCTGTTCTTGCGCAGCTGCGATATCCACGCCCTGCGCAGGCTGGATCAGGTCTACCTGAAAAACGGCCAGAACAGCGACGTCTACTACGCCCGGCTGCGCAGCAAGCTCAAGCTGGTGCTGCTGGAGTGCCGCGAGAGCTTCGAGAACTGCTTCTGCGTCTCCATGGGCAGCAACGAGACCCAAGACTACGCCGCCGCCATTCGTCTGAGCGATGAGGGTGCCCGCATCGAGGTGAAGGATCCCGAGCTGCTCGGCTACTTTGCCGAACTGGGTGAATCCGATGACTTCACCCCGGAATTTGTCCAGAGCAACCCGGTCAAGGTACGCACCCCGGACAGCGTCTGTGACGACCCCCAGCGGATCCGCCAGATCCTCACCGCCCATCCGGTCTGGGCCGAGTACGACAGCCGCTGCATCGGCTGCGGCCGCTGCACCACCTCCTGCCCGACCTGCAGCTGTTACAGCGTGCACGACCTCACCTATGCGGAGAACCCCAAGCAGGGTGAGCGCCGTCGCCAGTGGGCCAGCTGCATGGTAGATGGCTTCAGCGACATGGCCGGTGGCCACGGTTTTCGCGCCAAGCATGGCGAGCGCCTGCGTTATCGCGCCCTGCACAAGGTCAACGACTACAAGTCCCGTCAGGGGGAGGAGCACATGTGCGTCGGCTGTGGCCGCTGCGACGATCGCTGCCCTCACTACATCTCCTTTAGCAACATCATCAACAAGATGACCGATGTGGTCGAACAGACCATCGCAGCCGACAACGCGCAGGGGGCGAACTGATATGTGCCAGTGCCAGCAAACCGCAACAGCAGAACCGCAGCAGGACGAGGTCGAAAACCGCCTGCTGCCCAAGGCCTACACCATTCTGGCCATCGAGCGTCACACCGAGCTTGAGTGGAACTTTCGGGTATCACGCGACTTTGATGTCCACTACGGCCAGTTTGTGGAGATCTCCCTGCCCACCGTCGGCGAGGCGCCCATCTCGGTCTCCGACTATGGCGATGGATATGTGGACCTGTTGATCCGCAAGGTCGGCAAGGTGACCGATGCGCTGTTTGCCCTCGATGTGGGCGACAAGGTGTGGATGCGCGGCGTCCACGGCAACGGCTATCCGCTGGAGACCTACCGCAACCAGCACCTCATCGTGGTGGCGGGCGGTACCGGCGTCGCGCCGGTCAAGGGGCTGCTGCGCCGCTTCAGCAAACATCCGGAAGAGGTGAAATCCCTCGACATGATCCTCGGCTTCAAGAACGAGCAGGCGGTGCTCTATCGCCACGAGATGCCGCTCTGGGCCGAGCAGCAGAACCTCATCGTCACTCTGGATGAGGGTAAGGAGAGCGAGCAGTTTCGCATCGGCCGGGTCACCGACTACATCGACCAGCTGGATCTCGCTGACAAGGAGGATATCCAGGTGATCGTGGTCGGCCCCCCCATCATGATCCGCTTCGTGGTGCTCGCCTTCCTCGAACGGGGCATCCCCAAGGATCGCATCTGGGTCGACTACGAACGCCGCATGGCCTGCGCCGTTGGCAAGTGTGGCCACTGCCGGATGGGCGACACCTATATCTGCGTGGATGGACCGGTCTTTCGTTTTGACCAGGCCCAGCATCTGATCGACTGAGGGAGAACACCATGAGTCTCGATATCGACATCATCAAGGCCCGCGCCAAGAACGAATACCGCCTCTCCAAGGTGCGCGGCGAAGCGATGATCAGCGTACGCATTCCCGGCGGGATCATGCCCGCCCACCTGCTGGCGGTGGCCCAGCAGATCGCCGAACAGTACGGCAACGGCCTGATCCACCTCACCACCCGCCAGAAGCTGGCGATGCCCGGCATCAAGTATCAGGACATGGACAAGGTCAACGCCGCCCTCGAACCCTTTATCAAGGAGATCGAGGTGGAGACCTGCGGCATCGAGGTAGAGGACACCACAGCCGGTTACCAGACCATCGGCGGGCGCAACATCGTCGCCTGTCAGGGCAACACCATCTGCCAGAAGGGCAATATCGACTGCACCGGGCTGGCCCAGCGGATGGAGAAGCACCTCTACCCCAACCCCTATCACCTCAAGATGGTGATCGCCGGCTGCCCCAACGACTGCGCCAAGGCCAACATGGCCGACTTCGGTATCCTCGGCATCGCCAAGATCCACTTCAATGCCGAGCGCTGCATCGGCTGCGGCGCCTGCGTCAAGGCGTGCAGCCACCACGCTGTGGATTGCCTCGCCATCAAGCATGGCAAGGCGGTCAAGGAGGAGAGCAAGTGCATCGGCTGTGGCGAATGCGTGCTGGCCTGCCCGACTATGGCCTGGCAGCGGGATCCCAAGCAGCTCTATATGGTCAAGCTGGGGGGACGCACCAGTAAGAAGACCCCCCGTACCGGCAAGCTGTTCCTCAACTGGGTGACCGAAGAGGTGCTGCACGCGGTGATCAAGAACCTGTTCGAGTTCGAGGCCGAGATGCTGGATGGCAAACCCATCTACCTGCACATGGGTCACCTTATCGACCGGGCCGGTTATCACAAGTTCAAGGAGCGGGTGCTGCGCGGCGTCACCCTCAACCCGGAAGCCATGGTCGCTGACCGCATCTTCTGGGCCGAAGATCAGTACGTCGCCAACATGCATGTCAAAGCGGTGCAATAGGAAAAACCTCGTTTGGGGAAGCGTGATCAAGTGGCCGACACCGGTGGGGATCTGTCGTGGGCCCGGGCGTAGATCACCCTTCCCCTTTTTTATTCCCGTCGGGGGATCTTTCCCCCGACCATCCGGGGTGCGTCACGGCGCGCCCTGCTATCTCGCCCGGCGCGGCATTGCGAGCGGGCCAGCATCCGGAGCCTGTTATGGACTTTCTCCCTCTCTTCTGTCAGCTGCAAAACAAGCCGGTCCTGATCGTCGGCGGCGGTGAGGTGGCGGTGCGCAAGGCGCGCCTGCTGCTCGATGCCAAGGCGAAGATCACCATCAATGCCCCGCATCTGGAACCCCAGCTGATGAGCTGGGCCGAGCAGGGTCGCCTGACCGTCTGCGCCGCCAGCTTTCATCCCGAACTGCTCGATGGCAAGTGGCTGGTGATCGCCGCCACCAACCAGCAAGAGGTCAACCAGCAGGTCTTTCATGAGGCGAACCTGCGCCAGATCTTCTGCAATGTGGTGGACTCTCCGGCCCACTGCAGCGCCATCATGCCCGCGATCATTGACCGCTCGCCGCTGATGGTGGCCATCTCCAGCGCAGGCGCGGCGCCGGTACTGAGCCGCCAGCTGCGGGAAAAACTCGAAGCGTTGCTACCGCAACACCTCGGCCAGCTCGCGGCGCTGGCGGGCAAGCTGCGCGAGAGGGTCAAACTCATTCCGGACAAGCTGGCCCGCCGCCGCTTCTGGGAGCGATTCTTTAGCCACGATCGCCTCGCCCGCCAACTGGCCCGCGGCCAGCAGCAAGCTGCCGAACAGAGCGTCGCAGAGCTGCTCGATGAGCCGCTGCAGAGCAAGGGAAGCGTAACCCTGGTCGGCGCAGGCCCCGGCGATGCGGGGCTGCTCACCCTAAGCGGTCTGCAGCAGTTGCAGCAGGCGGATGTGGTGGTCTATGACCGACTGGTCTCGCAGGAGGTGTTGGCGCTTGTGCGCCGGGATGCCGAGCGGATCTTTGTTGGCAAGGAGGCGGGCCGCCACTGCGTACCCCAGCAGGCGATCAACCAGCTGTTGCTGGAACAAGCGCTGCTGGGCAAACAGGTGGTGCGGCTCAAGGGGGGCGATCCCTTTATCTTTGGCCGGGGTGGCGAGGAGCTGGAAACCCTGGCCGAGGCGGGCATCCCCTTCTCGGTGGTACCGGGCATTACGGCAGCCTCAGGCTGCGCCGCCTACAGCGGCATTCCCCTCACCCACCGCGATCACGCCCAGCGGGTGCAGTTCATCACTGGCCACGACAAGGAGGGCAATATCGCCCAGGAGTGGTCGGCGCTGGCGGCCCCCCGCCAGACCCTGGTGTTCTACATGGGGCTGGCCCATGCCGCCCGCATTCAGGATGAGCTGCAAACCCACGGCATGCCCGGTCACACCCCGGTGGCGCTGGTGGAGCAAGGCACCCAGCTCAGTCAGCGGGTGGTGCGCGGCGAGCTGCAGCAGTTGGCCGAACTGGCCCGTCAGGTGAAGAGCCCGAGTCTCATCATTATCGGCTCGGTGGTCACTCTGGCCGACAAGCTGGACTGGTATGGGGAAGCCAACGCCATCCACGGCATCTAACCCCGCACGACTATCATCCAATAGAGACAACAAAACAGAGAGCGGCCATGCCGCTCTCTGTTTTTTGCATCAATGACCAAGCCGTGGCACGGCGCGTCTGTTACTCCAGTGTGATGGGGCCGGTGTTCTGAACATCGCTGTCATTCCAGTCGCTCTCATCGCGAATACGCGGATCCCCCTGCAAGGTGTAGAGGATAGAGCCCTGACGAAACTGCAGCGCACCATCGGCCCGTTTCGCCTTCACCTTGACTCCGTTGACCCACACCTGCTCCTTGCCATCCACCTGAATATTGGCCACCGTGGCGCCTGTCTCGCGGTTCTTGGCGATCCACTTGCCCTGATAGGGCGAGTCCCCCTTGGCCATCGGCAGTGCGGCTGCCTTGCCCGCCGACCAGGCGTGCACGGTGCAAAAGCCGTGGGCCCGGCGATCATGCTTGATGTCGTAATCCAGCGTGGGTTCGCTGGCGGGCAGATCGAAGGTGATCCCGATGACCACCTTGCCGTTTGTGGCCGAATAGGCGGCGGGCGCCAGCGTTTTCAGGGTCGCCTTCTTGCCATTGATAAAGACGTTGCCCCCTTGTGACTTGACCCGGATATCGGTGGGACAAGTCGCGCTGAAGTTGGGCAGCGCCGCGAGGGCACTGCCGGCATGGGCGGTCATGGCCAACATGACAAGGGTCAGCAGAACAGGTTTTTGATTCATTTTGATACGCCTTCAAGAGAAGAGAACCTCGTCCGTGAGCAGTGTCGTTCCTGATGGCGGCACTCTAGCTTGACCCTCTCGGGCTACCCAGTTAAAAAAAATAAAACCGGTCAGTGGAGTTATTAATAAATATAAATATTTAAAATCAATATTTTAAGTGACAACCCCTCCAGCCACCACGTATCAGACAGGCAATAAAAAAGCCGATAACCCGGTTATCGGCTCATTGCCCATGCAGAGGCGGGTGCCCGATCAGACCACCACGGCGGTGCCACTGATGCTGACCATCAGCATGCTGCCATTTTGCCCCACCACCTCGTAGTCGATATCGATGCCGACCACTGCGTTGGCACCAAGGGCCGCTGCGCGCTCTTTCAGCTCATCGAAGGCGATCTCGCGGGCACGGGCCAGCTCTTTTTCATAGGCACCGGAGCGGCCGCCGATGATGTCGCGGATCCCGGCAAAGAGATCCTTGAAAATGTTGGCGCCGAGAATGGCTTCGCCAACCACGATGCCGCGGTATTCACGAATGGTTTTGCCTTCCAGCGTGGGGGTCGTCGAGAGGATCATCTTGAACTCCTGTGAGTAGCAGAAGGGCTCAGACTACCCCAACTGCCCGAAAATCCCAACCGGAGGGTGACCTGTACGACGCCGTCCTTAAAAATCACGGCGGCCAGATAAAAAAACACCGCGCAAAGGGCGCGGTGTTTGTTTCAGAGGGACATTGCCAACGGCACCGCCGTTACGGATTGTAAGAGACCACCGAGCCACTGAGGCCGGTCATCTGGGAGATCCGCCCCTGCATGCCCTGCAGTTTGGCCTTGGAGACATCCGGTCCGATAAAGACCCGGTTGAGCTGACCCTGCACCGGTGTGCGCGGCGAGGTGTGGGCAGAGTAGCCCGCCGCCCGCAGCTTGCTCACCAGCGCGTTGACGCTGTCGACGTTCTTGAAGGCGCCAAGCTGAAGGATCCAGCTGCCCTGCGCCGGTGCCGCAGCAGGCGCGGGAGTGGTCGGCTGGGTCATCTTGCTTTCAATCAGATCGTCGAGGGACTTGATCTGACCCGCCTGCGGCTTGGTCGGTGCGGGTGCCTTGGCCACTTCAACCGGTTTGGCTGGCGTCGGCTTGGGTGCTGGCTTTGGCGGTTCTACCGGTTTTTTGGCCACCACTTCCGGCTTGGGCTGTGGCTTGGGTTGGGCATTCTGTTGCGGCTGAACCGGTGCCGGTGCGGCAGGGGTTGTCGCCGGCTGCGCACCGTTGCCCTGACCGGCGAGGGTCATGGGGTCAGCCACCTCTTCCACTTGCCACTGCTGGGCCGCAGAGGCCTGTTGCTGGCTGGCCAGATGATCGGCTGGCAGGCTGCTGGCTGCCGAGACCTGCAGCGCGGGCTTGGCAGGCTCCAGCTCGGGGCGCAGCGGGATCTTGGCAAAGGCCTCCTCCTTTTGTGCCAGCTTGTGACCATCCAGCAAGTCCGGCAGGAAAATAACAACCAGGGCCACCAGGATGACGGTGCCCACCAGACGGTTTTGAAACTTCGAGGCCAAGTTGAATCCTACCTTTACGTAACTCAATATGCGATTTGGCTCCCCGCCCGAAGGCCGGGGAGCCGGGGTGTGGCCTAGACGGCGACACCCGCCAGAATGTCGGCGACAGTGTAAAACGAACCAAACACAATGACCATATCGTCCGGACTCGATGCGGCCAACGCTGCCTGATAAGCGGCGCTGACATCATCAAACTCTCTGGCAGGGCCCTTTCCCTCCCCCAGCGCCGCAGCCAGTTGCGCAGCAGTGGCGGCGCGCGGGCCGGTGAGGCTGGCCAGATACCACTCGCCAATCAGACCATCAAGTTCGGCAAGGGATCCCGCCATGTCCTTGTCTTTGAGCATGCCGACCACGGCGCGGCGCACACCCGCGCAGGGCATCTTGCGCAATTGCGCTGCCAGATAGGCTGCCGAATGGGGGTTATGGGCTACATCGACGATCACCAGCGGCGCACTTTGCAGCTGCTGCATCCGGCCAGCCAGACGGGCATTGGCCAGCCCGTCACGAATGGCGGACTCCGGCAGCGGCAAGCCGAGGGACTCCAACGCCGCCAGTACGGTCACCGCGTTCATCAGCGGCAGCGCCGGTTTTGGCAGATCCCGCCACTGGTTGAGGCCGTGATAATCCCAACCGCTCTCGTGCTCATCGCCACGAAAATCGATACCAACCTGACGCAGGTTGGCGCCAAGACGCGCAGCTTCGCTCGCGATAGTCGCAGGCGGATTGGGCTCGCCACTGATGGCGGGTTTACCGGCGCGATAGACCCCAGCCTTCTCCACCGCCACTGCTTCGCGGGTATCACCCAGCCAGTCGCAGTGATCGAGGGCAATGGAGGTGATCATCGCCACATCGGACTCCACCACGTTGGTGGCGTCGAGCCGACCGCCCAGTCCCACTTCCAGCAGCAGCACATCGGGGGCGGCGCGGCAGAAGAGCCACAAGCCAGCCAGGGTGGCGAACTCGAAGAAGGTAAGGGCAATCTCGCCACGCGCCGCTTCCACTTCGGCAAAAGCGGCGCAGTGATCGCTGTCGGACAGCTCTTGCCCGTTGACCCGCACCCGCTCGGTAAAGCGCAGCAGATGGGGCGAGGAGTAGACGCCGACCTTGTAGCCTGCGGCCATCAGAATGCTGGCCGCCATGGCACAGCTGGAGCCCTTGCCGTTGGTGCCCGCCACCGTGATCACCTTGAACGGCAGCTGGGTGAGATCCATGCGCCGGGCGACAGCACCGACCCGATCCAGCCCCATGTCGATATTGACCGGATGGATCTGCTCCAAATAAGAAAGCCAGTCGACAAGCGACCGGCTTTGGGATTGTTGCATGTTTGAACTCATCTTCACTCTTCGATGACGTGAGTATTCAGCATTTTGGCAAGCAGGCTGGCCAGACGGTTACGCATTTCGCGGCGATCGATGATGATATCGATGGCACCCTTTTCCAGCAGGAATTCGGAGCGCTGGAAGCCTTCCGGCAGCTTCTCGCGCACGGTCTGCTCGATAACACGCGGGCCGGCAAAGCCGATCAGCGCCTTGGGCTCGCCCACGTTGATGTCACCCAGCATCGCCAGACTGGCAGAGACGCCACCCATGGTGGGGTCGGTCAGCACGGAGATATAGGGCAGGCCCGCCTTGGTGAGTCGGTCCAGCGCTGCACTGGTCTTGGCCATCTGCATCAGGGAGAAGAGGGCTTCCTGCATGCGAGCACCACCAGAGGCGGAGAAGCAGACCAGGCCACGGCCTTCCTTGATGCACTCCTCGACGGCGCGCACAAAGCGGGCACCGACCACGGAGGCCATGGAGCCACCCATGAAGGAGAATTCGAACGAACAGGCGACAACCGGTACCCCTTTGAGGGTCCCTTTCATCACCACCAGCGCATCTTTCTCCGCCGTCTCTTTCTGAGCGGCAGACAAACGATCCTTGTAGCGCTTGGAATCCTTGAATTTCAGTACATCCTGCGGCTCCAGCTCGGCACCGATCTCGGTACGACCCTGCTCATCGAGGAAGCTCTCGAGACGGGCGCGGGCGCTGATGCGCATATGATGATCACACTTGGGGCACACTTCGAGGTTGCGCTCCAACTCTGCCCGGTAGAGCACCTGTTCACAAGCACTGCACTTGGTCCACACCCCTTCCGGAATGTTGTGACGACGGGGCGCAGTGATCTTGCTCTTGGGAAGAATCTTCTCAAGCCAGCTCATGGAATTCCTTAATGCTTTTGTGCCTGACAAAACGCATCGAGCCTAGATTGTTCAATGACTTAATAGCTCGATGGCAACAAATGACGGGTCATTAAACCACAATTTTTCGGGCGCAGTTACTAAAAACTGGTCGTACCCGGTGCCGAGTCCGGCAGCCACAGCGGGCCGAGCGGCAACTGCGGTAGAGCAAACTCGGCTGGGTAATCCACGTCGACCAGATAGAGGCCACCGGCCTTGGCGGTCGGCCCGGCCAGATTGCGATCCTTGGCAGCCAGCACCTCGGCAATCCACTCCACCGGTTTGAGCCCCTGCCCCACCAGCAGCAGGGAGCCGGTGATGTTGCGCACCATATGGTGCAGGAAGGCGTTGGCCTTGATGTCGAGCACGATGTAGGGGCCGGAGCGGCTGACACACAGATGGGTCACATTGCGCCACGGGGTGTTGGATTGGCAGGCGACGGCACGGAAGGTGCTGAAGTCGTGCTCCCCCAGTAGGCTCTGGCCCGCCTGGTGCATCAACTCCGCATCGATGGTCTCGTGGTAGTGGCTGACGCCACTGCCGAGGATCGCCGGCCGGTAGTTGTGGTTGTAGATGACATAGCGGTAGCGACGGGCGGTGGCGCTGAAGCGGGCGTGGAAGCTCTCGTCCACCTGCTTGACCCAGCGCACGGCGATATCCGGCGGCAGGTTGGAATTGAGCCCCAGGGTCCAGGCCCCTTCGGCACGGTTCGCCTCGGTATCGAAGTGGATCACCTGACCGGTCGCATGGACACCGGCATCGGTGCGTCCGGCACACTGGATGGAGACAGGGTGGTTGGCAATCCGGCTCAGCGCCGTCTCCAGTTCAGCCTGCACGCTGATCACTTCACGCTGACGCTGCCAGCCGAAATACCGGCTGCCGTCATATTCAATACCTAGGGCAATTCGCATGGATAAACTTGTCTTGTTGTGAAAACGCAGTGAAAGAAACGGGGCGGATTATACGCGCTCAGCCTGAAAAGTCCCACCACGCACGCAATTGGCCCAGATTGAGAGCCTGCGCGGCCATACTCGCACCGTTGCAACTCGCCAAAAGAAGAGGGCAGCCTGCTGGCTGCCCCCGTTTTGCTGATCCCGTGATGGGAAATGCTTTAGCCCAACCGCTTGAGCAACTTCTCGGCTTCGGCGCGCTGGTGATCGCTGCCCTGCTCCGCAGCCTCTTGCAGCAGCTCGCGGGCGCTATCCTTGTCATCAATCTCGAGGTAGGCACGGGCCAGATCCAGCTTGGCCCCCACACCGCCGTCGTCGGCATCCACGTCAAATCCGGTGGATTCCGGCAGCACCTCGGGGAAGCCATCGAGCCCCACATCCAGCGAGAAGCCCTGATACGGCTCCTGCTCCGGCGCGGTGGCATCCGCTTCGGCCAGCAGCTTGTCGATCTCGACGTAGCCACTCTCCTGTGCCTGCTCACGGGGCTGGAGATCTGCCGGATGTGATTCCACCTCGGCGAACGCATCTTCGAAATCGGAGAGCGCCAGCTCGTTGGGATCCCACTCCAGATCCAGCTCCGCTTCCTTCGCCTTGACAGGCTCAAGACCGAGCTCGGCCAGCATGGCATCCGCACTCTCGTCGGCGTCCTCTGCGGCACTGAGATCAATGGCGTTGTCATCTTTCCCTGTGGCGGGCTCGTCGAGGGCACTGTCGAAATCGCCGAGATCGAAGCTCGCCAGATCGTCGTCAGCGGCACCGACTTCGTCGATGGAGCTCAAATCGGGCTCGAGGTCGGCGGAGAGATCCGCATCCAGCTCGGCAAACAGGGCTGCCTGCAGCTCCTCTTCGCTCATGATCTCGTCAGCGGCCTTGGGCTTGGGGTTGAACTCGCTGGCCAGATCCATGGCGGGCTCGTTGGCCAGCGCGATAGGCTCATCCAGCGAGAGATCGAGATCCGGCACAAGGTCCGGGTCACGACTGGCTGGCTGGGCCGCCATCCGCTCGGGCTCAAAGCCCTGCAGCTCCATCTCGCCCTCGTCGCTGAACACCAGATCGACATCCGGCTTGGCGGCCGGCTCGTCAGGCTCCATCGGCATAAAGCCATCGGGGGTGTTGAGATCCGGCACCGGGCGCACCGGCTCGTTGTCGGTCACATCGACGCTCAGCAGATCATCAAACTCGCTCTGCTCCTGATCCATCATCATGGCGGTGGATTCGGAGAGGCTCTTCTCCTGCTCTTCCAGTTCGCGGCGGGCCCGGGCACGCAGCCACAGGGTCACCAGCGCCAAGACCAGCAGCACAGGCAGCAGAATGATCATGGCGAGGTTGAGCGGTGAGGAGAGCAGATCCATCAACCAGTTTTTCTCAGGCTCAGGCTCGGCTGCCACCGGCGGGACCGGTTGAGCCTTGAGCTCGGCAATCTCTTTTTGCAGCGCCGTCTGATCCTGCAGCTGGGCCTTGAGGGTCTCCACCTCTTCGGTCAGGGATTGCAGACGCAGCTTGAGCCTGTGGTTCATCTCGGTCACCTGGCCGAGCTGGGCATTGGCATCTTCCAGTGCCAGCGCCATCTCGGTGGCCGGTTTGCCCACCGGTTTATCCAGATCGGAAGGCAGAGGCGCCGGGGTGGTGCCTTCTGCTGCGCTCGGAGCAGGTGCTACCGCCTCTTTCGGCGCAGGCTCGCTCACCTTGGCCACTTCTTTGGTTTCAGCAGCCGGTTGCGGTGCCACCACCGGGGCGGGAATGGGGGCGGCTTTCGCCACTGGCAGCGGCGCAGGCGCAGCCTTCACCGGCTCGGTCTTGGCGGCTTCCACCTTCGCGGGCTTGGCGGCAGCCGGCTTGGCTGTATGGGCCTGCTTGTCAGCCAGATATTTGGGGCTTAACCCCTTCCAGCTGGCGTTGTCGCTACGGAACTTGGCGCGGGCCTGAGCATCAGTGATGACGCTCGCCTCGGCCGCGGTCGGCAGCAGAATGCGGGATCCCACCAGAATGTGGTTGATATTGCCATCGGCAAAACTGCGGGGGTTTTTCTCGTAAATCGCCACCATGGTCTGGTAGACGCTGACCCGATTGGAGGGGCGATATTTGCTCGCCAGGCTCCAGAGGGTATCGGTCGGACGAACAGGGCCATAGCTACCGGCATTGGCAGTGACCTGACGCACCACCGGCTGGGCGGTTGTACGCACCGGTTGTGCGACGGGTCTGGCGACCGGCTGCGCCAGTGGCTGGGAATTGACGGCGGGAGGTGCGGGTTCGTCAGGGCCTTTTAGCTCGACAAAAAAAGGCTCCCGCGCCGAGTCTTCAGCCTGGACGGTGCCCAGCAGACCCAATGCGAGTAGCGTTGCCAATGTTATGCGGGAATGTCCCATATTCGTTCCTTCGTATGACGGCCCTATCACATTGAAAAATCTGGATAGTTACCCCAAAACAGTCGGTTCAATATAAATCAGGCTCGCCTGGCAAGCCAGCAGTCCGACACATTTAGCACCCAACTTGACCCTGAGTGTAGGAAAAAACTTAATCAGTTGATATCGCAACAGAATCTTGAAGTGACGGAGTGCGGCATGGGTCACACCCTGGTTTGATCACAGGCCGGATGCGCAGCACTCCCTGCTGCGCATCTGTGGCATCTGACCAGCCTTACAGATAGTCGCGAACCAGCAGCTCGGCAATCTGTACACTGTTGGTTGCCGCGCCCTTACGAACGTTATCGGCCACGATCCACATATTGATACCACTCGGGTGAGAAATATCCTGGCGTACCCGACCCACCAGCACCTCATCCTTGCCGGTTGCGTCACGCACCGGGGTCGGATAGTCCCCTTCGTCATCAAACAGGGTCACACCCGGCGCACTGCGCAGCAGATCCTTGACCTGTTCGGCATCGAGCGGCTGGTGCAGTTCGACGTGTACCGCCTCGGCGTGGCCGTAGAAGACCGGCACCCGCACGCAGGTGGGGTTCACGGCAATGCTGGCATCCCCCAGGATCTTCTGGGTTTCCCATACCATCTTCATCTCTTCACGGGTGTAGCCGTTGTCGGTGAAGCTGTCGATCTGCGGGATCAGGTTAAAGGCGATCTGTTGCGGATAGAGGGTCGGTTCCACCGGACGACCGTTGAGCAGATGAGCTGTCTGACCTGCCAGCTCGCTGACCCCCTCTTTGCCGGAGCCTGATACGGATTGATAGGTGGCCACGTTGATGCGGGCAATGCCCACTTCGTCGTGCAGCGGCTTCAAAGCCACCAGCATCTGGATGGTAGAACAATTGGGGTTGGCGATGATGTTGCGATTGCGAAAATCGGCCAGCGCATCCGGGTTCACTTCCGGGATCACCAGCGGGATATCTTCGTCGTAACGGAAGCAGGAGGTGTTGTCGATGACGATGCAGCCGTGTTCGGCAGCAATCGGCGCCCACTTGGCAGAGACCTCTGCACCGGCGGAGAAGAGTGCGATCTGTACCTGGCTCCAGTCAAACTCCTCCACATCGAGGATCTCGAGGTTTTTGCCGCCAAAGCGCACGGTATCACCGGCGCTGCGGCTGGAAGCCAGCGGATAGAGGGTCGCTACCGGAAATTCGCGCTCTTCCAGGATCTCGATCATCGCCTGACCCACGGCGCCGCTGGCACCCAATACCGCTACGTTAAACTGCTGGCTCATTCTGTTCTCCTCTGATAATGCTGCAATGGCGCCGGGTGGCGCCATGGTCGGCAGGCTCCCGCACGGCGAGATGACGCTGCCTGATATGGCTGAGCCAGCGCAGTAGTATCTGCGCCAGCTCAGTAAAAAAGGGGGTCGAGGTAGCCAGTACGGCTCACCTCTTCCAGTTATCTTCCAACTCCTAGTCCCCGATTCAGGGGCGTGACAGCGCAAATCCCAGCTCGCCCAGCGCCTGGTCGGCAAACGCCCCCTCAACCTGCAGGGAGGATAGTTCACGGCGCTCGGGATAGTGTTTGCGCTGCTCGTCAAAGCTGCCGGGCAAGCCGAGTCGGGCCCGGAAACGGGCATCATCGCGGCGCACATCATAGACCAGATGAACCAGCTGCTTGATCAGCGCCTGATCCGGCGCGCGGCCCGGCACCACTGCCTGCACATCGGGGGCGGGCAACAGCCCACTCAAATCCTGACGAGGCTGGTGTCCCAGCTGCTGGCACAGCGCCTGGTAGAGCATCCAGGTACCGCGCGCCTTCCCCTCCAGGCTGTAACCAGCGATATGGGGGGTGGCAATCTCGGTATGGGGCACCAGCGCAGCCAGTGGCTCGGGCTCGTTCTCCCACACATCCATCACCAGTCGCAAAGGCGCATCGCCCAACTGGCGCGCCAGCAGGGCCCGGTTATCCCACACCTCGCCCCGGGAAGCATTGATCAGGATCTGCCCGGCAGGGCGCGCGGCAATCTGTTCGGCATCGAGCAGATGGTAGGTGGCATCCTGCCCTTCACGGGTAATGGGCACATGGAAGCTGACGATATCGGCACCAAGAGCGGTCTGATAATCGACAAAGCCCGCATCGGGGGTATTACGCGCCTTGGGTGGATCGCTGCGCAGTACCCGCATGCCGAGCGCTTGGGCCTTGCCAGCCACACACTCGCCGGTATTGCCCGCGCCAATCACCGCCAAAGTCATGGCCGAGAGGTCGAGTTCATAACGCTCCGCCAGCACCAGCAGGGCGGAGAGCACATAATCCCCCACCGAATACTTGTTGCAACCGGGGGCGCTGAAGAAGGGAATATTGCGGCTTGCCAGCAGGGCCTTGTCCACATGGTCTGTGCCTATGGTGGCGGTGCCGACAAACCCGAGTTTGGGGCTGGTCGCCAGCAAATCGCCGTTGACGCGGGTGACCGAACGCACCAGCAGCACATCGGCATCCAGCAGATCGTGTGCCTGCATCTGCCGCCCAGGCAAGGGGATCACCTCGCCAAATTCGGCAAACAGCTCCACGGCATGGGGCATATTCTCATCAACGACTATCTTCATCGGGCTCTCTTTGGTCACAACCGCCACGGGGGCGCCATTCTAGCGCAAAGCCGCCCGAGATTTCAGCCTGTGATGCAATCCGGCGCGAAAGGGGACCACATTGCGCGGCAGCCTCTCCATCAACCCGCTAAAACAGAGGATGTCGCCACAAATGTGTAAGCAGAGGTAACAAACGTGCTGCTCGGCTTTGTCCGGGCATGTCACGGTGGCACAATGCCCCTCTTTTTTCGCGATCGCCCATACCCACCATGCCGCCACACGCTTCGTCGCTCCCAACGTCAACCGCCTCACTCACCCGCAGCCAGGTGCTTGGCTTCACTGCCCTGTTGATCCTGCCCCTGCTGCTGCTCGCCACCCTGCCCTGGCAGCCTTTTCTGACCGGCTCCCTGCAATCAGGTTGGTTATGGTGGTCATACGCCCTCACCCGCATGGTCGATCTTCCCGGGATCGGGGTCAGTGGCGCCCTCTTGCTGTTGCTGACCCGCTACAAACTCAAACTGGAGCTGGCTCCCTTCATTGCGCTGGGGTGTGTGCTGGCAACCTTGCTCGCCAGCGACTGGGTGCTCAAGAGCCTGATCAAACACCTGACAGAAGAGCCCAGACCCTATCTGCTCTGGCTTGAGAGTCAGGCGCTGATCCCGGCCATCAAGCACTTCTACGCCAGTAGCATCGATGTGCGCACTGAACAGGTTCACGCCGCCAGCCAGTTGCTGGCCCTGCCAGAGTGGCTCGGCCACCACTGGCAGGCCGAGGTGAACTACGCCTTCCCCTCCGGCCACAGCATCGCCGCCATCAGCCTGGCCCAGTTCTTTGGCCTTATCTGGCTTGCCCGCGCCCCCACAGGCGTCTGGCTGCTGCCGTTGTGGGCGCTGGGGGTTGGTCTGTCGCGCATGGTAATGGGAATGCATTGGCCGGTGGATGTGCTGGCCAGCGCCCTGTTGGGCACGCTCACGGCGCTGATTGCCGCCCGCTGGTGGCTGCACAGATATTAAATCGAGCGCCACCTTGCCGCGGTATCCTGCGTGGGATGGGAGGACAAGCCTGTGCTTTTTTGCCATAATGCCGCCTCATTTTATCCCGACCGAGATCCCATGACCGACGCAGTTCATACCCTCAAGGGCCGTTTCCGTGGTTTTTACCCCGTCGTCATCGATGTTGAAACAGCCGGGTTCAACGCCAAGACCGATGCCCTGCTCGAAATCGCGGCTTACACCCTGAAAATGGATGAGCAGGGCTGGCTCGTTCCCGATCAGGTATTCCACTTTCATGTCGAGCCCTTCGAAGGGGCCAACCTGGAAAAGGCTGCGCTGGAGTTCACCGGCATCGACCCCTACAACCCGTTGCGTGGCGCTGTCTCGGAAAAAGAGGCGCTGACCGAGATCTTCAAGGGGATCCGCAAGGGGATGAAGGAGCAGGATTGCGGCCGCGCCATCATAGTGGCCCACAACGCCACCTTCGATCACGGCTTCGTGATGGCTGCCGCCGAGCGCGCAGGCCTCAAGCGCAATCCGTTCCACCCGTTTGCGACCTTCGACACCGCAGCTCTCTCCGGATTGGCGCTGGGGCAGACCGTGCTGGCCAAAGCGTGCCAGAGCGCCCGCATCCCGTTTGACAATAAAGAGGCGCACTCTGCCCTCTATGACACCGAACGCACCACAGAGCTGTTCTGTCATATCGTTAACCGCTGGAAGAGCATGGGGGGTTGGCCGCCAGCGCATCCGGATGATGACACAACCGATGCCCCTGCCGACGATGAGGGACAAGAATAAACGGATGAAGGCTGCCACTGGCAGCCTTCGCTTTTTGGGGACGTGATTGATTGCACGGCGCACCGGAAATCGCCATCAAGGTCACTATCCACCGCTGCGCACGGGATGCACGGAGACAAACAGGTCACAAACCCTCATGTTGAGCAACCTTGTGCCACATGTTGCTGCGATATAAGGGGTTTGACTGATTTTTTACTCGACATTTGTCACATTTTTCGCAAACTAACTCCCCTTCACATGACAGACAGCAATAACAAACTATAAGGAAATCAAATGAATCCAGTTGTTATCGCAGTCGGGCTGATGCTGGTGCTCAGTCTGCTGCGGATCAATGTGGTGGTCTCCCTGGCGCTGGGGGCCATAGCTGGCGGCCTGGTCGGTGGGCTGTCGTTGACCGATACCCTCAGCACCTTCAGTGGTGGCCTGGGCGGTGGCGCCGAGATTGCCCTCTCCTACGCCATGCTGGGCGCCTTTGCGGTTGCCATCTCCCGCTCCGGGATCACCGACCTGCTGGCCCGCAAGGTGATCAACCAGTTGGGCAAGGATGCCAGCTCGACCCGCATCATGTGGGTCAAAACCCTGCTGCTCTCTTCCGTGCTGGCCGTGGCGATCTCCTCCCAGAACCTGATCCCGGTTCACATCGCCTTTATTCCCATCCTGATCCCGCCGCTGCTGCATGTGATGGCGCAGATGCAGATCGACCGTCGTCAGGTGGCCTGTGTCATCACCTTTGGCCTGACAGCTACCTATATGGTGCTGCCGGTCGGCTTTGGTGGCATCTTCCTGAACAACATTCTGGCCAAGAACCTGATTGATAACGGCGTGCCCATCACCACCAGCCAGATCCCGCTGGCGATGGCCATTCCGGTCGCCGGTATGGTACTGGGCCTGCTGATTGCGGTATTCATCAGCTATCGCAAACCGCGCCAGTACGATCTGGCCAAGATCCTGGATGCCGAGCCCGAAGCGGTCGAGCTCAACCTTA
Organism: Aeromonas sp. Y318-3; assembly: GCF_027706185.1. NCBI lineage: Bacteria > Pseudomonadati > Pseudomonadota > Gammaproteobacteria > Aeromonadales > Aeromonadaceae > Aeromonas > Aeromonas sp. Y318-3. The sequence goes on along the minus strand of NZ_JAPDCN010000002.1, from coordinate 411,481 downwards.
CCCACATCTGGGTGGCTCTGCTGGCCATTGGCGTGGCGCTGGGGCTGCAACTGATGACCAACAGCATCGTACTGGGTGCACTGGCCGGTTTTGTCATCTTCACCTGCGGCGGCGTCATCAAGTTTCGCGAAAGCCAAGATGCCTTCACTCAGGGGGTGCGGATGATGTCGCTGATCGGCTTCATCATGATCTCCGCCGCCGGTTTTGCCGCGGTGATGAAGGCAACCCACGGGGTCGACTCTCTGGTTCAGGTGGTTGCCTCAGGCATCGGCCAGCACAAAGGCATCGCCGCCTTCCTGATGCTGCTGGTGGGTCTGCTCATCACCATGGGGATCGGTTCTTCCTTCTCCACCGTGCCCATCATCGCCACCATCTATGTGCCGCTCTGCCTGCAGCTTGGCTTCTCACCGATGGCGATCATCGCCTTGGTCGGTACCGCTGGCGCGCTAGGGGATGCGGGTTCACCGGCCTCCGACTCGACGCTGGGCCCCACCTCCGGCCTCAACGCAGATGGTCAGCACGACCATATCTGGGACAGCGTGGTGCCCACCTTTATTCACTACAACATCCCGCTGGTGATCTTCGGCTGGATTGCCGCCATGGTGCTCTGATAGCCCCTCGGGCTGCGACCTCTGCACATCACAATGCAAAACAAGAAGGCGACCAGATGGTCGCCTTCTTTATTTATTCGGCTAGATAAACAACAGCACGGTAGCTTGTGGTAACGGTGAAAAGGCACCGCTCGCTAACCAAGCGCCACCTCCTGCATGATGCTCCGATTGATAAAGTAGCGATGGCAGAACAGCAGAAAGTCCTGTAGTGGCAAGGGCCTGGAGTAGAAATAGCCCTGAATTTCATCCACGCCGATGCTCAACACCGCCTTCAGCTCATCATTGTTTTCCACCCCTTCCGCCACCACCCGCACACCGAGTTGATGAGAGAGGCTGGTGATCGCCTCGACGAACAGCGCCTGACGGGTGTCATTGTCGATGGCCGTGATAAATGAGCGGTCGATTTTGAGCTTGTCGAAATAGAGTTCCCGCAAGTAGGAGAACGATGACCAGCCGGTGCCGAAATCATCGAGGGCAACCCGCACTCCGATCTGACGCAGGGTATCGATGATCTGCTTGCTCAGCTCGATATCATCCAGAGCAATCGTTTCGGTCAGCTCGACGATCAGCTGTTGCAGGCTTAGCGGCCCCTCTCTCATGTTCTCATCCAGCTGGGCTGCCAACCCCATAGTGAACATGGAACTCGAGAGGTTGACCGAGATCTCCAGCGGTTCAATCAAGTCGCTCGGGAAAGTGGCGAGATCATGTTGCAAGCGCCGGAAGATCCATAACCCGAGCGCCTCCCCCAGCCCGTTATCTTCCGCCAGCGAGATGATATCGAGGGGCGGAATAAACCCGTACTCCGGGTGATTCCAGCGGATCAGTACCTCAGCCCCCAGTCGCACCCTACCTTGACCACGGACAATGGGCTGATAGTAGAGGCTCAATTGCAAATTGCTGTGGTGCTGGATCAGCTCGCGCAACTCGGTCGACAAACGGCGGTTGCGCAGATAGTGCTGATACATGCTGCTGGAGAAAACCACGTAACGATTCAGCCGCTTGCGCTTGGCACTGTCGAGGGCGATATCGGCAAACAGCAGCATCTCCTCCGGCGTGTGTACCGGTCGCACGTACTGGCTGACCCCCATAAAGACCCGCACCCGGTGGGCGGGATCAGTCGCCAAGGCGAGCCCGGCAAGTTCGTTACGCAGCTGCTCCAGAAATGGAAAGCGCAAATAGGTGGGCATAACGCCGGAAATAATGATGGCAAACTCATCGCTACCGGTTCGGGCGGCAAAGAGACCGTCAACCGATACCGCGCGGATCCGCTCGGCCAGTTGCGTCAGCAATGCATCCCCCACCTCGTAGCCCAGGCTGTCATTTACCTCCCTGAAATGGCCAAGATCCACCAGACAGACGGTCACGCTGCTGCGCCCCCCTTTATGTCCCGTCAGCTGCTTGAGGTGTTTGATCAAGGAGGCCCGGTTTGGCAAGCGGGTTAGCGCATCATTCCACGCCAGAAAGTGCTGGTGGCGCACTTCGCGAAACAGCATCAGCAGCATCACCACGGTCGCCAACATCAAGAAAGCCAGAATGAAGAAGTTTTGGATACGCGACGAGTTGAGTACCTGCCGCTGGGCAATAGCGGATGGGCCGGTGAAATTTTTCACCATCACATCGCGGATGGCAGCCAGATCCCGAGCCAACTCCTCGGCGAAACGAGCAAGTTCTTTCGAATCTCGCTCTCCACTGACCACGACCTGCTCATACTTCTCGAACAGGGCCATGATCTTCCCTACCGCTTGTTCAGCACCAAAGCGAGCTCGGACCTGCTTTGCCTCTTCACCGTGCAGGAAGACATCGAGGCGGTTCCAGGCAATATCAAAACGCTTGTTCATCTCTTTCTGACTGGTCGAACCGGTGCGATAGAGAGAGAGCGCCTCATCAAAGCCACGGATTTCCAGCTCCAGCTGCGCCAACGCCCAGGCGGAGAGTTGGGTATAGCGGGTCACAGCATTAAAAGCACGGTCATAGTTCCAGACCGACCAGATGGCGACCCCCAAAAAGGCAGTCACCATCAGGATCAAGCTCAGAAACTTGCCGCGCAGCATCTTATTTGCTCTCAATCGCCGTCAGTTGCCACACCATCCGGCTGTGATAGAGCTCCTTGTTCAGCTCCGGGTGATCAGAGAGGGGATAGATGATCCAGAGCGGCCCCTTGTTGCGCAGGGTCAACACCTTGCCATCCTGCTTCTCGGCCAGCAGTACCGCATATTTATCTCCATCTTCCAGCGGCACAGCCGCCCAGTAGTCATTGATGGCGACCGCCTTGACCTCCCCACTCTTGAGACCATACATCTTGACCAGATCTCGCAGCAGCACGCCACGATAGGTGTGATCCCCCTCGGTCCAGGGGGTCTGGGTCTTGACCTCTGTCTGAGGTAAGGCCTCAAACTCGGCCCGGGTCAACACGATCTCCCCTTTACCATGGCAACAGCCATCCCCCTTGATCTTGAGGAAGGGATCATCAGCCAATACCATGCCAGAAACGAGACAGCCGGATAACAGCAGCATCCTGCCAAGCCATCCACCCATGATAGACCTCCGTATCGTACTGTTTGTTTTATTGGTTTCACTCTACTCACCCACATGACAACGGCAGAGTCACAATGCAAAACAATGTTGCTGCAACCAGCTCACCACATCAGGCAACCAGCATCAGGCTGTACCCGAATGCCACCAAAAGCATGGCATCCAGGCTCCGAATGTCACAACTGCATCGGAAAATATTCATGTCCCTTTGGCTCACGACCTGAGTTGTGGAACAGAAATATGACCCCCACACAGGCAAACTGACGGTACAGTCCCTATCGCAGATACAAAAAAAGGCCGCTCAATGAGCGGCCTTCTTCATAACGGGATCAGCAATCAGCTTTCGCGACGCTTGCCACCGAATTTGCGATCTTTGTTGAAGCCACCTTCACGGCGCTCCCCGCTCTTGTTGAACGGACGGTCACCCTGGGGACGGCGATCCTTGTTGAAAGGACGGTCGCCACGGAACGGACGATCACCACGGGGCGGACGGCTGCTGGTGTTGCCACCGGCCGGCACTTCGGTGTAGCGAGTGATTTGCAGCGGACGCTGGCAAACACGGGCTTTCTTGATCACTTCCAGTACATCGGCGGTCATGCCTTTCGGCAGATCGACGGTGGAGAAGTCATCAGCGATGTCGATGTTGCCAATGAAGCGGCTCTCGATGTTCGCTTCGTTGGCGATGGCGCCCACGATCTGGCCCGGCTTGACGCCGTGATGGGCACCCACGTCTACGCGATAGCGCTCCATCTCCACGTCCGGGTTGTCTTTCAGCGGACGCGGCTCCAGGGACGGCATCCGACGGGCAGGACGATCACCACGGTCACCGAAGTCACGACCGCCACGGTCGTTGAAGTCACGGCGCTCGAAGCCACCACGATCGTTGCCAGCATTCAGCAGCGGATCCGGAATGGAGTCATCCAGCAGCAGCGGTTGGTCACCCTGTACCAGCTTGGCCAGTGCGGCAGCCAGCTCCAGCGGATCGGCAGAATCCTCTTCGATCAGCTCGTTTACCAGATTGTGGTAGATCTCGAGCTCTTCACCCATCATGGTTTCGCGGATGCGCTCCTTGAACTTGGCCAGACGATGCTGGTTGATGTCCTCGGTGCTCGGCATCTTCATCGGCTCGATGGCCTGACGGGTTGCGTGCTCGATGGCGCGCAGCATGCGACGCTCGCGCGGAGCAACGAACAGGATGGCTTCGCCTTTACGACCGGCACGACCGGTACGACCGATACGGTGAACGTAAGATTCGGTGTCGTACGGAATGTCGTAGTTCACTACGTGAGTGATACGCTCAACGTCCAGACCACGGGCGACAACGTCGGTGGCGATCAGGATGTCCAGCTGGCCCTGACGCAGCTTGTCGACGGTACGCTCACGCAGTTTCTGCGGGATGTCGCCGTGCAGCGCTTCACAGGCGTGACCACGGGCGGCCAGCTTGCCAGCCAGCTCTTCGGCAGCGTTCTTGGTACGTACGAATACCAGCAGGGCTTCGTAGGATTCCACTTCCAGCAGACGGGTCATGGCGTCCAGCTTGTGCAGACCGGTCACTTGCCAGTAGCGCTGGCGAATAGTGGTCGCGGTAGCAGTCTTGGAGGCGATCTTGATCTCTTTGGGCTGCTTCAGGTGCTTCTGGGCCACGCGACGGATCTGCTCCGGCATGGTGGCAGAGAACAGGGCAACCTGACGAGTGCTCGGGCACTGCTCCATGATCCAGTCAACGTCGTCGATGAAGCCCATACGCAGCATTTCATCAGCTTCGTCCAGTACCAGAGCTTTCAGGCCGGAGAGGTCCAGGTTCTTGCGACGGATCAGGTCCATCACGCGGCCCGGAGTACCAACGACAACCTGGGCACCGCGACGCAGAGCGCGGGTCTGGGTTTCGTAGGAGGCACCGCCGTAGATGGGCAGTACGTGGAAATCGGGCATGTGGTGGGCGTAGCGTTGGCACGCTTCAGCCACTTGCAGCGCCAGTTCGCGGGTAGGCGCCAGCACCAGGATCTGGGTGTTGCGGTTACCAGCTTCCAGACGAGACAACAGAGGCAAGGCAAAAGCAGCGGTCTTCCCTGTACCGGTTTGCGCCTGCCCCAGCAGATCGTGTCCCGCCATCAGGTGGGGAATTGCTGCGGCCTGGATTGGTGACGGGCGCTCATAGCCCACGTCCTGCAGCGCTTTCAATACAGGCGCGGCCAGTCCAAGCTCACTAAAAAGGGGCAGTTGTTCGGTATCAGACATAGATTCTTCCAGATTAAGGCAGGCGGCTAACACCGCGGAATAGCAAAAAGGCGGCGATTATAGCGCCACTTTGTTCTGCTGTCTTGAAAAATGTGATAAGCCTCTCAAGACGTTGGCAATTATAGAGGGATCTGGCGAGTATGGCTTGCTTATTTTGCACTCATAGTGCGTTATTGCAGATCACTCCTCGCTGGAGTCCTTGCCCCGCTTGTGTTTGAGCACCGCCATGGTCAGTCGGCTGGTGCACAATAAACGTTCACGTTCGTCCCGAATTTCAATCTGCCACACCTGGGTTGTTGCTCCCAGATGAAGCGGCGTGCAACGCCCGGTCACCACCCCTTCCCGCTTGGCTCGCAGATGGTTGGCATTCACCTCCAACCCCACACAGTAGCTATCTGGCCCGACCGCCATATTGGCGGCAATCGATCCCAAGGTTTCCGCCAGCACCACGGATGCGCCGCCATGCAGCATGCCAAGGGGCTGGTGAGTGCGATGATCCACCGGCATGGTCGCTTCAAGCCAATCGGCGCCAAAAGCCGTGTAGACGATATCGAGATGGGCCATCAGGGTGTTGCGAGAGGTGGCGTTGAGCCCCTCCAGACTCATGGGTTTACGCCAGATGGGCGCAATATCGTGACTCATTGCGAGCAGACTCCTTATGTAAGCGATGAATGCGTACCGATATGAGTGAAACTCCCTCCATCGGCAAAATGGTTCGGTTATATGAGTTGTTGGTTACCAGGTGACGTGTTAACAACGCAGCCCCGACCCGGAGCTGCGTGTTACACAATCATGCCCTTAAGCGGGATGTCACCAGGGGTAGGTAACGCCGGGCCACTCGGACCAAGGCACATCTCGCCCCGGCAAGCGGGGGGCTGGCCACTGCCACACCCTGGCGAGCCACTCGCGCAGCTGAATCTCCAGCTCCTCATCCGTGATGGGCGCCTCGGCCACCTTCCAGAAGAAGAGCTCCACCGCTACCTCAGGCAACACCGAGGGGTAAAGATAAACCCCGCCCCAGAATTGCGGCTCCCGATCCGGGCTCCAGAGGCCATAGGCAAAGGAGCGCTTGGCCAGAAACTCCGACTGCTGCCACTCCAGATCCCCTTCGTGCTGGCTCAGGCTGAAGTTGGCGGAGGGCCAGAGATCATGCGGGCGAAACAGCTGATGGAGCTGCTCGCGCTCGCGCAACATGGCGACAAACTCCACCACCGCCTGAGCGGGAGTGGCGGGTAACAGCAAGAAACGTGGATGCCGATAGGCCTTCGGCACCCGAAACCGCTTGGGGAACGTCAGCATCAGAGCAGCTCCAGCAGGGCTTGCAATGGATGTTTGAGCTTTTCCCCCTCCATCCGCTTGACCTGACTACGGCACGAATAGCCGGTCGCCAGACAGCGCGCTTTGGGTAGACGGGCGAGCGGGTCAGCCCAGCTCAACCCATAAATGCCCTTGGAGTTCTCCACCAGTTTGACATCGTGACCATAGGTGCCCGCCATACCGCAACACCCCACAGAGACCGGCTGCAAACTGGCCCCGAAGCGGCCAAACAGGGTGCTCCAGTCACCGTGAGTGGAGGGCTTGGCGGTCTTCTCGGTGCAGTGGGCAAAGAGATACCAGGGCTCGCTCCCCTCCTCGCTCTTGGTCTTGTCGATTCGAGCAGGCAACTGATCTACCGGCAGCGAGAGCAGCCACTCCTGCGGCAACAACACCTGAAAATCACCGCGGGCCGACCCCAGCGCCTTGGCATACTCATCGCGATAGCAAAGCACCATGGCCGGATCCACCCCCACCATGGGAATGCCAAGCGCCGCCACCTTGTTGAGGAACTGGGCGCTGTTGGCGGCGGTGCGGGCAAAGGCCCGCAGGAACCCCTTGATATGCTGGGGTTTACCGTTGGGTTTAAAGGGCAGCAAGTAGGGCTGGAAGCCGAGCTTGCTGGCGAGTTTCACCAGGTCGCGCACCACGGGGGCGTCGTAATAGCTGGTGAAGGGGTCCTGCACGATGAGCACCACCTGCTTGCGCTGCTCGGCACTCATCCGCTCCAGACCCGGCAGATCAAAATAGCGGGCGCGGTTATCGTGCAGGCTCTCGGCCAGGGTCGGCACCGAGAGCAGCGGCACATCGACCATGCCGATGCTCTTCTCGGTCGCCTTCTGGGCCCACTCTTTTTCGAGGAAGAAGTTGACCAGCTTCGGCGCCTTGGCAAGCAGCGGCGCATAGCTCTCCACCGTGCCGACGAAGTAATCCTTGGGGGCGCGCAGGTAGCGGCCGTGATAAAGCTGCATAAAGCGGGCGCGAAAATCGGGCACATCCACCTTGATCGGGCACTGGCTGGTGCACGCCTTGCAGGCCAGACAGCCCGCCATCGCCTCCATCACCTCGTGGGAGAAATCATACTCGCCGCGCTGTTTGGCCCAGCTGTTGCGCACCTTGTCCACCAGCTGTTTGAAGCGCACACCACCGGATTGCAGCGCCACCTCTTCCGCCAGCGGGTCAAAGCCCTGCTCCGCCAGCTGACGCAACCATTCACGCATCAGACCCGCCCGCCCTTTGGGGGAGTGGCGGCGATCACGGCTGATCTTGACCGAGGGGCACATGGGGGAGTCGGTCTCGAAGGTGAAGCAGAGACCATTGCCGTTGCAATCCATGGCGCGGGTGTAGCTGGTGCGCACCGCGAGCGGGATCTGGCGGTCATACTTGCCGCGCTTGGGGCCATCCACCGACACCAGCTCGGCGCCGCTACCGTAGGGGATGCAGATCTTGCCCGGGTTGATGCGGTTGGCAGGGTCGAATACCCCCTTGACCCGCTGCAGCTCTTCCCACAGCTCGCCAAAAAAGGCGGGGCTGTATTCGGAGCGAAAGCCCTTGCCATGCTCGCCCCACATCAGACCGCCATATTTGGCGGTCAACGCCACCACCTGATCGGAGATGCGGCGCAGCAGCACCTCCTGCTCGGGATCGCACAAATCCAGCGCCGGACGCACATGCAGCACACCGGCATCGACGTGGCCAAACATGCCGTAGTCGAGGCCGTGGGCATCCAGCAGAGCGCGAAACTCCATGATGAAATCGGCCAGGGATTCGGGCGGCACGGCGGTGTCTTCAGTGAAGGCCACTGGCTTCTTGCGCCCTTCGGCGTTGCCCAGCAGCCCCACCGACTTCTTGCGCATGGTGTAGATGGTTTCGATGCTCGGCAGGTGGTCACACACCTGATAGCCGATGATCCCCGCCTCCCCCTTGGCCAGCAGGTCGTCGATACGACGGCAGAGCTCTGCCACCTTGGCCTTGTGTTCCGCCTCGTCGGTATCGGCAAACTCGACGATGTTGAGTCCCTGCAGATCCTTGCCGGGCACATCCTGAATAAGTTCTTTCACCGAATGCCAGATGATGTCGGCGCGAGCCAGCCCGAGCACCCGGGAGTCCACCGTCTCTACCGAGAGAGCCTGCGCCTGCACCATAAAGGGGGCATTGCGCAGGGCGGAGGGGAAGCTGTCGTACTTGACGTTGACCAGGGTGCGGTAGCGCGGGATGGGGGTGATGTTGAGTTTGGCTTCGGTAATAAAGCCCAAGGATCCTTCCGAGCCGCACAGCACCCGGCTCACATCCAGCGTGTCGGTATCGGGTTGATAGAGGTGCTTGAGATCGTAACCGGTCAGAAAGCGGTTGAGCTTGGGGAAAGTCGCCTCGATGTCGGCGCGGCGCTCCTTGCCGATGCGATAGAGGGTGCGATAGATCTCCCCTTCGCGATTCTCCAGCGCCAGCTTGTCGGCCAGTCGCTCACCGGTCAGCGGCTCGGTGGCCATCAGGTCGCCGTTCTCCAGCACCGCTTTGAGCCCCAGCACGTGATCCGAGGTTTTGCCGTAGACCAGCGACCCCTGCCCCGAGGCGTCGGTGTTGATCATGCCCCCTAAGGTGGCGCGGTTGGAGGTGGAGAGATCCGGCGAGAAGAAGTAGCCGTGGGGCTTGAGATAGACGTTGAGCTGGTCTTTCACCACCCCGGCCTGGGCGCGCACCCACCCCTCATCCAGATTAATTTCCATGATCTGGTTCATATAACGGGAGAGATCGACGATAATGCCGCCGCCCAATGACTGACCATTGGTGCCGGTACCGCCACCACGAGGGAAAAAACTCAGGGAGGCGAACGCCGGCTCTGCGGCCAGCTTGAGCATTGCTGCTATGTCGTCCGCACTGCGCGGATAGAGAACCGCCTGAGGTACTACCTGATAGACGCTGTTATCCGTCGCCATCGCCAACCGGCTTGCATAAGACTTTTCGATATCACCACGAAATGCGCTGCGCTCTAGCAACTCAAGAAACTGCAGGGTTGTGGGTGACAAACTGTCCTGGTAATCGAGTCTCGGGATCATGAATCCTTGTTCCCATCCTTTGCTTGATGCCGGCACGCCGGCGACAACGACTGGCCAGCCGCCTGTCAATGGCAGTCAGGCCAGTCCGCTCACATGTGAGCGGGCAGTATATCAGCTAGAAAACCGCTTGCGCTTGGCAATATTCACCATTTGAAAGGAGGACTTTTATGGCTCACCACAGCCATGTTATCAGTACGCTGGTCACCACCGAAAAACAGGCGCTTACCCTGTCGCTGTTCGGTTGTATCACCTTTGCCATCTTCGGCATCGGCTACGGCCTCTTCGTCGGTTCCAACGCCATCATGCTCGATGGTATCTTCACCCTGTTCAGCATGGGCATGACAGGCCTCGGTCTTGTTACCGCCTATCTCGTTACCCGCCCTTCCGATGCGCGCTTCCAGTATGGCTACGCCCACTTCGAGCCCATCACCAACGTCATCAATGGCACCATTATTCTGCTGCTCTGCCTTGGCGCTCTCTATAGCGGCATCACCACCCTGCTGGATGGCGGACGGGAGATCGATCTCGGCCACGCCCTCATCTATGCCGCCGTCTCCACCTTCTTCTGCGCCATCATCTATCGCATCGAAGCCCAGGTCGCCGAGCAGGTAGACTCCGAGCTGGTGCGGGTCGACTCCAAGGAGTGGCTGGTGGATACCCTGCTCAGCGCCACCCTGCTTATCGGTTTCGTGGTCGCCATCGGCCTCGATGCCATCGGCTACGGCCAATACAACCGCTACATAGACCCGGTGCTGGTCTCGCTACTGGCCCTCTGTGCCACCCTCATTCCCATCAAGGTGCTCGGTCGCAACCTGCGGGAAGTGTTGAAGATCGCCCCCAAGGGAGATGTGCCACGGCAAGTCGAGCAGGAGATCGAGGCGCTGCGCCAGCGCCACGGCATCGAGTGCTACAGCCATCTGGCCAAGAGCGGTCGCCGCTTCGATCTGGAATTGAACATTCTGGTGGCGCCGGGTCAGGAGTGGCCCGTCGAACGTCAGGATGCCCTGCGCCAGGAGCTCTGGTCTCGCCTTGGCGACACCCTGGGCGATGCCTGGCTCTCGGTCTGTTTCACCCGCGAAAAGCGCTGGTTGTAACGACCGCACGGGGGAGCGCGGCACCGCCGCCTCCCCTGTCGCATCACAACCCCATCACGCCTCGCTGACGCTGCTCTTGCCAAATTGGCGCCAGCCGCTATCATCAGGGCTCATTTTTCACCCGAGGTTTTATTGCCCATCATGGACAATCCCCGAAGTTGCCCTTCGTCTCTCTCTGTCAAAGCCTATCTTTTTCTGCTTAATCAGCGCCTCTGAATAACACCTTTGCCTTGCTGTTACTGCGGCCATCGTGCGCCGTGATCACTGTTTGCTCTGTCTGTTTTTATTGAGGTCGTCACAATGGAATTGCTGCTGGATCCCCATATCTGGATCGGTCTGTTTACCCTGATCATTCTGGAAATTGTGCTGGGGATCGACAACCTGGTCTTTATCGCCATTCTGGTGAAAAAACTGCCCCCCGCCCAGCGGGACAAGGCACGCGTCATCGGCCTGTCGCTGGCCCTGCTGATGCGACTTGGGCTCTTGAGCGTCATGTCATGGCTGGTCACCCTGACCACCCCGATTTTGCACCTGTGGGATCACCCCTTCTCCGGTCGGGACCTGATCCTGATGGGGGGCGGCCTGTTCCTGCTGTTCAAGGCCACCTCCGAGCTACATGAGCGGCTGGAAGCCAAGCCCCAGGATGATGGCCCGGTCGGCGCCTACGCCAGCTTCGGCGTGGTGATCGCCCAAATTCTGGTGCTCGATGCGGTCTTCTCGCTCGACTCCATCATCACTGCCGTCGGCATGGTGGAACACCTGGGCGTGATGATGGCCGCCGTGACCATCGCCATGGTGGTGATGGTGCTCGCCTCCAAACCGCTGACCCGTTTCGTCAACGCCCACCCCACTGTGGTGGTGCTCTGTCTGAGCTTCCTGCTGATGATCGGCTTCAGCCTGGTGGCGGAAGGATTCGGCTTCCATATTCCGAAGGGTTACCTCTATGCAGCCATCGGCTTCTCGGTGCTGATCGAGTTTTTCAACCAACTGGCCCAGCGCAGCGCCATGCGTCACGAATCCAAGCAACCGCTGCGCGAGCGCACCACCGCCGCCATCTTCAAATTGATGGGCAGCAAGGCCTATCAGGATCAGCCGGATGACGATCTGGATGCCGCACCTGCCGAGCCGCTCAGCTTTGGCGAGGAGGAGCGCTATATGGTGACCGGCGTACTGTCGCTGGCCGAGCGCTCCATTCGCACCATCATGACCCCGCGCTCGGAGATGGCCTGGATCGATATCAACGACTCCAGCGACGAGATCCGCGCCCTGCTGCAGCGCGAGCCCCACAGCCTGTTCCCTATCTGTGACGGGGATCTGGACGAGGTGATCGGAGTGGTCAAGGCGCGGGACCTGCTGTTTGCCTTGAACGAAGGGCAATCTTTAAGTGAACTGGCCAAGCAGAACGACCCCATTATCGTGCCGCAAACCATCAACGTGATCCGTCTGTTGGCGGAGCTGCGCAAAGCCAAGGGGAGCCTTATTCTGGTCTCCGACGAGTTTGGCGTGATCCAGGGGCTGGTCACCACCCACGATCTGCTGGAGGCCATCGTCGGCGAGCTGCCGGATGAGGACGAAACCCCGGATATCGTGCGCGATGGCGAAGGGTGGCTGATCAACGGCAGCACCAACATCCACCATGTGGAGCAGGTGCTGGAGCACGAGGGGCTGGTAAGCGAGAGCGATGAATACGTGACCCTGGCGGGCATGCTGCTCTCCCACTTCGGCACTCTGCCCACCCCGGGTCAGCAGTTGCAACTGCAGCAGCTCAACTTCGAGGTGATCGAGGTGAGCGAGCGGCGTATCGAGCGGGTGAAAGTGATGCCCGCCACGGCTTGAGCCTGCCACCAGCAGAATACAGAAGAGGGCCAGACGGCCCTCTTTTTTATGCTTCAACTTTATGCCTCAACGCCTCTTTCCCGACGGTTTGCACTGATTGCTGCATCAAGCACAATTCTCTTGTGCAATTACCCCCCTTTTTCACAACAAGATGGCGGCATAAAGTGGCCTCACTTCCACCATGAGGAACTCAAGATGAGCCACGATCACCTGTTCTGCCCGCTGCGCCTCGGCCAGCTGCACCTTGCCAATCGCATCGTCATGCCCCCCATGACCCGCTCCCGTGCCAGTCAGCCGGGTGATGTGGCCAACGCCATGATGGCGAGCTACTACGCCCAGCGCGCCGAGGCGGGCCTGATCATCAGCGAAGGCACCCAAATCGACCCCATGGGCAAGGGCTATGCCTGGACGCCGGGGATCTACAGCGCCGAGCAGATCGCTGGCTGGAAACTGGTGACCGATGCCGTGCACGCCAAGGGGGGCACCATCTTCGCCCAGCTCTGGCACGTGGGCCGCGTCACCCATCCGGATAACATCGGCGGCGCCCAGCCCATCTCCGCTTCAGCCCTGCCCGCAGTGGGCGTCAAAGTGTTCGTCGATAACGGCAGCGATGCGCCGGGCTTTGTCGAGACCGTCACTCCGCGCGCCATGACTCAAGCCGATATCCATGCGGTGGTAGGCCAGTTCCGTCAGGCGGCTCGCAACGCCATCAGCGCCGGTTTTGACGGCATCGAGTTACACGCCGCCAACGGTTATCTGATCAACCAGTTCCTCGACTCCGAATCCAACGCCCGCACCGATAGTTATGGCGGATCGCTGGAAAACCGGCTGCGCTTTCTCAAAGAGGTGACCGAGGCGGTAAGTAGCGAAATCGGGGCCGAACGTGTCGGGGTGCGTCTTGCGCCGCTCACCACCCTCAACGGCACAGTCGATGCCAACCCGCAGGAGACCTATCTGGCGGCCGCCCGTCTGCTGGGCCAGCTCAACGTGGTCTACCTGCATATTGCCGAAGCGGACTGGGACGATGCCCCCCTGATGCCGGAGAACTTCAAGCAGGGTCTGCGGGATGCCTTCCCCAACACCCTGATCTACGCCGGTAAATATGATGGCGAGCGGGCACGCGCCGCCCTCGAAGCGGGCTGGGCCGACATGATTGGCTTTGGCCGTCCCTTCGTTGCCAACCCGGATCTGCCGAACCGGCTGCGCCACGGCTATCCGCTGGCCCCCCACGATCCGGCCACCCTGTTTGGCGGCGGCGAAAAAGGGCTGACCGACTACCCCGTCTATCAGGCCGATGACGCAGCAGCCAGCCGCTGATTACCAATGGCCAACCGGCCACGTAACGCAGGCCCCACTGGTTGGGGCCTGCCGTATTGTTGCGCATTAGCAACAGTGATATGACTGACCGAATCACTGTTGCAATGATCTCGTTGTTATCTCCCCTCGCTTTCACAAGGAGTCATCATGAATCACACCCAAGCCTGGTGCTGGCATGCCCCCGGTGAACCGACCCAGCTTACCCTCGCCGATCTGCCCTTGGCACCGCTCGCCCCTGACGAGGTGCTGGTGGCAAACCGGGTCATCGCCTTCAATCCGGTGGACTGGAAGCTGATCGAATATGGCCACTCCAACTGGCAGGATGGTCAGGTGCCCGGCGTCGATGGCATGGGCACTATCGTGGCCCTCGGCGCCAACGTCAGCCATCTGCGTCTCGGCGCCCGGGTCGCCTATCACACCGACCTGCGCCACCACGGCAGCTTTGCCCGCCACACCCGGGTACCGGCCCGCGCCCTGCTGCCGGTGCCCGATGCCCTGAGTGACGAGGCGGCCGCCGCCCTGCCCTGTCCCGGCCTCACCGCCTGGCAGGCGCTGGCCAAGCTGCCGCGCCTGCACGGGGAAGCGCTGCTCATCACAGGTGCTGGCAGCAGCGTCGGCCGCTTTGTGATGCAGCTCGCCCTCCAGCAAGGAGCGCGGGTCTTTGCCAGCGCCAGTCCACGCCACCATCAGTGGCTCAAACAGATCGGTGTGCAGGGTGTAGCCGATTATCGGGATCCCGACTGGCTGGCCACCCTGCAGGCCGCCAACGGCAACGAGCCGTTTGAGGGGATCATCGATCTGGTCTCCAGCCAGCAGGCAGAGAGCTTGCTGCCCGCGCTGGGCTACTACGGTCACATGGTGACTGTGCTCGGGCGTATCCCGCACAATCCGCTGCCCGCCTTTGCCCATTGCCATTCGTTGCACGAGATTGCACTGGGTGCCCAACACGCCTTTGGCTCGGACAAACAGTGGAGCCGACTGGTGGCCGCCGGTGTCGCCATGATGGAGCAGATGGCGAGCGGCGAGCTGACCCTGCCGCCGCTGATGGTCGGCGATTTCGAGGCGCTGCCCACCCTGCTCGAGCGCTTCAAGCGCGAAGGACAGGGCGAGAAGTTTCTGGTGCGAGTGGCATAACGCTGACCTTCCCTGATAACCACACCGACCATTGAAACGAAAGAGGCCCGCCAGTGATGGCGGGCCTCTCTTTATATAGTGCATGTCATCTCGACTTCATTGGCGCCTGACTCAATACAGGCTCACCCCGTGAGTTGCGGCATAACTGCGGATCTCCCGGGTCAGCCGCGCCTTGTCGGCCAGAGAGAGCCAGCTCGCCTCCACCGCATTGAGCGACAAGCGGCAGAGCTGGCTCATGGTCGCGCCAAGGCCATCGGCCAGCGCCACAAAGTTGGCATTCATATAGCCGCCAAAGTAGGCAGGGTCGTCCGAGTTTATGGTGACGCAAAGCCCCTGCTCCAGCAGCCGCAACACATTGTGCTGGGCCATATTGCCGAACACCTTGAGCCGGGTGTTGGAGAGGGGGCAGACGGTGAGCGGCAGCCGGGTATCCGCCAGATAGCGCAGCAGCTCGGGATCGTCTGCCGAACGCACTCCGTGATCGATGCGGCATACCTGCAGCTCGTTGATCGCCTGCCAGATGTAGTCGGCAGGCCCCTCTTCACCGGCGTGAGCCACTACCGGCAGCCCCAGCTCGCGGCATTTGGCAAAGACCCGGGCAAATTTAGTGGGCGGATTGCCCCTCTCCCCGGAGTCGAGGCCGATGCCGTGAATCCGTGACAGGAAGGGCATAGCCTCTTCCAACGTAACGAACGCTTCATCCTCGCTCAGGTGGCGCAAAAAGCTCATGATCAGCCGCCAGCTGATGCCAAACTCCTGCTCCCCGCGCTGCAGCGCCCGCTCGATGCCGCCGAGCACGGTAGCAAAGGAGATACCGCGGGCAGTGTGGGTCTGCGGGTCGAAGAAGATCTCCACATGCACCACCTTGTCGGCGGCGCACAGCTCAAGATAGGCCCAGGTGAGGTCGAAGAAGTCCTGCTCGGTCACCAGCACGCTGGCGCCGCGATAGTAGAGGTCGAGAAAGGATTGCAGGCAGTCAAAGTCATAGGCGGCGCGCACGCTGGCCACGTCGGGCCAGGGCAGTGGCACACCGTTGCGGCGGCCCAGCTCAAACATCAGCTCGGGTTCGAGGCTGCCCTCGATATGCAGGTGCAGCTCCAGTTTCGGCAGTCCGGCGATAAATTGCGCGGCGGTGAGGTGTTCGGGGGTGACTGGCTTGGGAATCGGGGTGTCCATGGCAACGGCTCCATCAGCAAAGTGATCCGGCGTCAGCCCCTCCACCAGACTGACCCGACGGCAGCTTTATTGTGCACCGAAGTGACGAGACAGGGGAGACTTGTCATCAAACAGACTTATAATGGCGTCACAAAAATCATAAATGATTGAACATCTTAACGATTGGCGGCTCGCCTGCGCCCTGACAAGGAGTTTTCATGAAGAAGAACGTCATCTGCGATATCGACGGTGTCATCCTGCACAACAACGATCTCATCCCCGGTGCCGACCGTTTCGTCCATCGCCTGCTGGAGCAGGGCAGCAAGCTCTTGTTCCTCACCAACTACCCAGCCCAGACCCAGAAAGATCTGCAAAACCGCTTCCGTTCCGCAGGTATCGAAGTGCCGGAGGAGTGCTTCTATACCTCCGCCATGGGCACCGCCGACTTCCTCAAGCGTCAGGATGGCAAGAAGGCCTATGTGATCGGTGAAGGGGCGCTGACCCACGAGCTCTACAAGGCCGGTTTCACCATCACCGATATCGACCCGGACTTCGTGGTGGTGGGCGAGACCCGCAACTACAACTGGACCATGATGCAACAGGGGGCCAAGTTCGTCGATCAGGGAGCCCGCTTTATCGCCACCAACCCCGACACCCACGGCCCCATGATGCACCCGGCCTGCGGCGCCCTGTGCGCCCCCATCGAGCGAATGACCGGCAAGAAGCCGTTCTATGTCGGCAAGCCGAGCGCCTGGATCATCCGTGCGGCGCTCAACCGGATGGAGGCCCACTCCGACGACACCATCATCATCGGCGACAACCTGCGCACCGACATTCTGGCGGGCTTTCAGGCCGGTCTCGAGACGGTGCTGGTGCTCTCCGGGGTGAGCAAGGTCGCCGATATCGACCGCATGCCGTTTCGCCCGAACCATATTTTCGACTCCGTGGTCGACATCGATATAGTCTAATCACCACCCAAGCGTTAAACAGGGCAGGTCTCTCCTGCCCTTGCAGGATCTGTTATGGAACCCATTCTGATCGCCGTGGCTTTTGGTTGCGGCATGGTAGTCAATCTGATTGGCCTGCCCCCCCTGCTCGGCTTTCTGGCCGCCGGTTTTATCCTTAACGGCATGGGATATGAAAATACTCCCGCCCTCAGCGAGGTAGCCGATCTCGGCGTCACCCTGCTGCTGTTCACCATCGGCCTCAAGCTCAATATCAAAACCCTGATGCGGCGCGATGTGTGGGGCACCACCAGCCTGCATCTGCTGCTCTCCACCCTGCTCTTTACCGTGGTGCTGCTGGTCTGCAAGGGACTGGGGCTTGAACTTGCCCTGTCGCTGGACTGGAAGCTGGCGCTGCTGCTGGGCTTTGCCCTCTCCTTCTCCAGCACCGTCTTCGCGGTCAAGGTGCTGGAAGATCGCAGCGACATGAATGCCCTCTACGCCCGCCTCGCCATCGGGGTGCTGGTCATGCAGGATGTGTTCGCGGTGGCGTTTCTGGCGTTTTCCAGCGGCAAGTGGCCCAGTATCTGGGCACTCTGGGTGCTGGGGCTGCCGTTGCTGCGCCCGCTGCTGTTCAAGCTACTGGAGCGTGCCGGGCACGGCGAATTGCAGGTGCTGTTCGGGGTGTTTCTGGCGCTGGTGGTCGGGGCCGCCGGTTTTGAAGTGGTCGGCCTCAAGCCGGATCTGGGGGCGCTGATCATCGGCATGCTGCTCGCCTCTCATCCGGCTGCGGCGGGATTGGCCAAGGCGCTCTTCAACCTCAAAGACCTCTTTCTGGTCTGCTTTTTTCTCACCATCGGCCTCAACGGCCTGCCGACCCACGACACCATGTTGCTGGCACTGGCGCTGGTGCTGGCCCTGCCGCTCAAAAGTGTCCTCTACTATCTGGTCTACAGCGGCGCTCACCTGCGGGTGCGTACCGCCCTGCTCTCGACCCTGGCGCTCACCAACTTCTCGGAGTTTGGCCTGATCGTCGCCGCCATCGCCGCCAAGGCAGGCTGGCTCTCCCACGAGTGGCTGGTGGCGGTCTCGCTGGCACTGGCGGCCAGCTTTATGATCTCCGCTCCCCTCAATGCCCAGAGCGAGCGCATTTACCACCGCATCGGCCACTGGCTGCGGGGATTGCAGGCGAGCAACCTCCATCCGGAAGACAGACCCATAGAGCTTGGCGATGCCGGGGTGATCATCCTCGGTATGGGGCGGATCGGTCAGGGAGCCTACTTCGAGCTGGAGAACAAGTACGGCAACGTCATCCTCGGGGTGGAGAACGACAGCGAGAAGCTGCCCACCCTGCGCGCCCAGGGGATGAACGTCATCGAGGGGGATGCCACCGATACCGACTTCTGGGACAAGGTGCTGCTCTCCAATCAGGTCAATCTGGTGCTGCTGGCGATGCCCCATCACTCGGGGAATCTCTACGCCATCGAGAAGCTGCGCAGCCACGGGTTCAACGGCAAGATAGCCGCCATCGTCCGCTTCGAGGATGATATCGCCTCCTTGCAGGAGCAGGGGGTGGATGCGGTGTTCAACGTCTACAACGAAGCGGGCAGCGGCTTTGCCCGTCATGTGATCCGCCGCTTGCAGCCACTTTGAGTCGTCGGGCTGCGGCTCTTGGCAAGGGAATGCACATCGTTTAAGTTATGCACAACCTCGTTTAATAAAACGAACAAACGCGGGGCCTGGATGGCCCCGTTTTCATATCCCCATTGCCAGGGAGGCACCATGAAGACCCTCAACGACTGGATTTTGCTCGATCGCCATGAGGCGGCCCCTACCCCGCTGATGCCAGCCCCCGAGCGCATTAAAGCGGGCAACCCGGCGCAAACGGTGTGGAACCACTACTCCGACCCAAGCCAGCAGTTTCACGTGGGCTTCTGGAGCTGCGAGCCCGGCCGCTGGACCATTCACTACACCGAGCACGAGTATTGCCAGCTGCTGGAGGGGGATGTGGTGATCCACGACAGTGAGGGCGGCCAGCTGGCCCTCAAACCCGGCGATCAATTCGTGATTCCGGCAGGCTTTGTCGGCGAGTGGGAGACCCTCACCCCCTGTCGCAAGGTCTATGTGATCTTCGAACCCGCCTCGGCTTGACGTTCACGTCACCCTGCCCCGTTGCCGCAGCCATTATTCTGTTGATCCGCTTGACGCTTACGGCATGATTTTCAGCGGTTTTCCCGCTTGCAAAAGGTTTTTCCGCTAGGCATTGTGTCTGACGAGGAATGTAAATGGAATTTCGAGCCCAAACGTGGGGGGCTCATATAAAAATCAAGAGGATTACCGCCAATGTGTTCAATTTTCGGCATTCTGGATATCAAGTCCGATGCAGTTGCCCTGCGCAAATCGGCGCTGGAGATGTCCAAGCGACTGCGTCACCGCGGGCCTGACTGGTCCGGCGTCTACAGCTCAGACAAAGCCATTCTGGTGCATGAGCGTCTGGCCATCGTCGACCCGGGCAATGGCGCCCAGCCGCTCTACAACCCCGAACGCACCCATGTGCTGGCGGTCAACGGCGAGATCTACAACCACAAAGAGCTGGAGAAAACCCTCAAGGTCGACTTCCAGTTCCAGACCAAATCCGACTGTGAAGTGCTGCTGGCCCTCTACAAGGAGAAGGGCCCGGCGTTTCTCGACGATCTCAACGGCATCTTTGCCTTCATTCTTTATGACGCCGAACAGGATGCCTACCTGATTGGTCGCGACCACATGGGAATCATCCCCCTCTATACCGGCCGCGACGAGCACGGCAACTTCTATGTCGCCTCCGAGATGAAGGCGCTGGTGCCGGTCTGCAAGAGCGTCGAAACCTTCCCGCCGGGACACTACCTCTGGAGCAAGGATGGCGAGCTAAAACAGTGGTACAAGCGCGACTGGATGGAATACAGCGCGGTCGAGCACAACGTCAGCGACAAGGCCGAGCTGAAAGCCGCGCTGGAAGCCGCGGTCAAACGCCAGCTGATGTGTGACGTGCCTTATGGCGTGCTGCTCTCAGGTGGGCTGGACTCCTCCGTCATCTCCGCCATTACCAAGCTCTATGCGGCGCGCCGCATCGAGGACGATGGCAAGAGCGAAGCCTGGTGGCCGCAACTGCACTCCTTTGCCGTCGGTCTGGAAGGGTCGCCGGATCTCGCCGCCGCCCGTAAAGTGGCCGATCACCTCGGCACCATCCACCACCAGATCCACTTCACCGTGCAGGAGGGTCTGGATGCCCTGCGGGACGTCATCTATCACCTCGAAACCTATGACGTCACCACCATCCGCGCCTCCACGCCCATGTATCTGATGGCCCGCTACATCAAGGCGATGGGGATCAAGATGGTGCTCTCCGGCGAAGGCTCAGACGAGCTGTTCGGTGGCTATCTCTACTTCCACAAGGCGCCCAACGCCCGCGAGTTCCACGAAGAGAACGTGCGCAAGCTCGCCTCTTTGCACCTCTATGACTGCCTGCGCGCCAACAAATCGATGGCCGCCTGGGGGGTGGAGGGTCGCGTGCCCTTCCTCGACAAGGAGTTCATGGACGTGGCGATGCGTTTGCAACCTGCCGACAAGATGTGCGGCAAGGGCAAGATCGAGAAGCACATCCTGCGCGAAGCGTTCGAAGATCTGCTGCCCCACGAAGTGGCATGGCGTCAGAAGGAGCAGTTCTCCGACGGCGTGGGTTATTCGTGGATCGACAGCCTAAAAGCCATGGTAGAACAAGAGGTGACGGATCAGATGTTCGAGGCGGCCGCATTCCGCTTCCCCATCAACACCCCGCTCACCAAGGAGGCCTACTTCTACCGCGCCATCTTCGACGAGCACTTCCCGCTGGAAGCCGCCGCCCGTACCGTGCCCTACGGCAAGTCGGTCGCCTGCTCCACCCCCACCGCGCTGGAGTGGGATGCCAAGTTCAAGGAGATGGCAGATCCCTCCGGCCGCGCCGTGATGGACGTGCACCAGCAGGGCTACTGAGCCTGCACGCCAAACCGGGCGGGTAACGCCAGATAGCAAAAAGCCCTTCACCATGGTGAAGGGCTTTTTCATCTCCCGCAGTCGCGCCCGCCAAATCACATCAGACCATCACAGATAGTTGATTTTTCATAAATATTTAATTTTTTACCGAGTGACCATGCATTGACAGGGAGCGCGTCGATTGACTATGCCTGAAGGGTGATCAACAGGATCACCAGGATGACAACAAGGATCGGGAGGGGGCATGGACGCTAACACTCTATCAAGGATCGGCCTGCTGACAGCACTGCTGGCCAGTCCGTCTGCAATGGCAAATGACAATGTCGTGGTACTGCAGCTTGGCAAGGCCTTCAGCAATGAAAAGCTCGACATCAACATCGCCGACGCCAAGTTCCACCACATGTTCTGGCGCTGGGGAGACTCAGGCTGTCAATTTGGGCTGGGGGTACGTGCCGGTACGCTCAAGGTAGAAGATGAAGAGACCGCCAGACTGGGGGGCGGCGCCCGTATCGAATGCCAATGGGGTAACTGGGTGACCTGGCTCCCCGGCGAAATGGTCTGGCTCAATCAGCATCAATTTGGTACCCGCGGCCACGGCTACAAGGATTACGGCGGCCCCTTCCAGTTCACTCTGGGTATCGGCCTCGGTTACGCCATCACCAAGAATTGGCTGATCGGCTATCAGTATGAGCACATGTCCAACGCCTATATGTATGACAAGAACCCGGGGCTGGACAGCCATACCTTCCATATCGAGTACCGGTTCTGATTACAGGCTTATGCCTTGGTCTGTAGACTACGCAACGGAATACAGGTGTGCATGGTCCAAAACGAGCAGACGATAACATCGTTCACCAACGGCGATGCCACCCAGAAGAAGAATATCGACGTGCAGCTAGAAGAAACGCAGGAGTGATAACTGGATCCGAGAATGGCCCCACAATGTGGGGCCATTCTCATTTCTGTCTGACAGCACACCGAAACATGGCCAGGGAAAGTCGCCGCATGAAGTGCGCCGTCAGGCAGAGCTGCATCCTACAAGAAGATCCTGTTACTCCACATGACAGGAAGGGTGAACCACTTAAAAAAGCGCTGTCGCCACTTTGGCGCCATTTAGGCAAAAGAAAAGGCCACTATATCTAGTGGCCTTCTGTAACTCTTTGATTTTAATGGTGCCCGAGGCCGGAATCGAACCGGCACGACGCGAACGTCGAGGGATTTTAAATCCCTTGTGTCTACCGATTTCACCACTCGGGCACCGCAATCGGTATCAAGCTCGCGTGGCGGGCTTGTCAATATGGAGGCACGTTCCGGAGTCGAACCGGACTAAACGGATTTGCAATCCGCTGCATAACCGCTTTGCTAACGCGCCATGCAAAAGAGAGTTGGCTCTCTATTGTCTGAATTTGGAGCGGGAAACGAGACTCGAACTCGCGACCCCGACCTTGGCAAGGTCGTGCTCTACCAACTGAGCTATTCCCGCATTGGTCTGGCTGACTGCCTGACTACGAGGACGCATTCTAGCGATGTTCCTCGCCCAGTCAACCAGAAATATTTAATTACCTGATCGTTCGGGCATTTTTTGCCCTTTTTGAACAGTTTTAGCGCCTTTGGCCGTTTCCTGCCTCAAATCAGCGGAAACCTCACCTTGCGGCGCAAGTGACTCACAGGTTGGCGTGGTGGGTCAAATCGCCCCAGGCCGCCTTCATGTACTGGAACATCGACCAGAAGGTGAGCACGGTGGCGACATAGAGCATCACATAGGCGAGCCATACCATCCAGACGTTGTATTGCCAGATAAGACCGGTGAGCGACACCATCTGGATCATGGTCTTCCACTTGCCAATCCAGCTGACCGCCACCGAGGAGCGTTTGCCGAGCTCAGCCATCCACTCACGCAGGGCGGAGATGATGATCTCGCGGCCAATCATGGTCATGGCGGGGATGGTCACCCAGATGGTGTTGTAGTGTTCGACGATAACCACCAGTGCGGCGGCGACCATGATCTTGTCGGCAACCGGGTCAAGGAAGGCGCCAAAGGCGGTGGACTGATTGAGCTTGCGAGCCAGATAGCCATCAAACCAGTCGGTGGCAGCGGCCAGAATAAAGATGATGGCGGCAGCCAGATAGGACCATTGATAAGGCAGATAGAACAGGATGACGAAGACGGGAATGAGCAAAATCCGGAAAAACGTCAACAGGTTAGGTATATTTGTCATTATTTTCAGCCACTTCTTGTACGTCGCTACATAGTGCGCCAAAGCCGATTTGCGATGCAACCGCACTGGCGCCCGTCTTGGTCTTTTTAATCCATCAATCTTCTCAAAATGCGAGGGCCATTATGGCATTTACGGCCCCCCCGCGTCACGGCTCTTGTGCATCAAGGAGTTAGCGATTTTGCCATGCTGCTAACCCTGCTCAGGCGCTGTGCAAGCCATCGTGGATGGTCTGGGCCAGCTCCTGACTGATGCCGGGTACCTTGGCCAGTTCATCCACGCTCGCCTTTTTGACCTCCTGCAGGCCGCCCAGATATTTGAGCAGCGCCTGCCGCCGCTTTGGCCCCACCCCCGGAATATCCTCCAGCGTGCTGCTGGTGCGGGCCTTGGCCCGTCTGGCCCGATGGCCAGTAATGGCAAAACGGTGGGATTCATCGCGAATATGCTGAATAAGGTGCAAAGCGGGCATATCTGCCGGCAAATGCAGTTCTTCGTGGCTCTCCCCCATGATGAGAGTTTCCAACCCCGCCTTGCGGGTGACCCCCTTGGCAATCCCCACCAGCAGCGGATATTTACCGCCGAGAAACTCCAGCTGACGGGCCAGGATCTCTTCGGCGCGGCGCAACTGACCGAGGCCACCGTCAATAAACAGCACGTCCGGCACCTTGTCCGGCTCCTGCTGCTTGCCAAAGCGGCGCTCCAGCGCTTGCTCCATCGCCGCGTAGTCATCACCGCCAGTGATACCGTCGATATTGAAACGACGATATTCCGATGAGAGCGGCCCCTCCCGGTTGAACACCACGCAAGAGGCCACGGTGCGCTCCCCCATGGTGTGGGAGATATCGAAACACTCCATGCGGGCGATGGGGCGCTCCAGCTCCAGCAGCTCTTCCAGCTGGTCGTAGCGGGCGGTGATGGTGCTCTTGTGAGCCAGCCGCGAGCGCAGCGCCGTCTCGGCGTTGATAGAGGCGAGCTTGATAAAGCGGGCCCGCTCGGCGCGGGTACGGCTCACCACCCGCACCTTGTAGCCTGCGGTCTGGCTCAGAGTCTCGGCGATGACGCTTTCGTCCTCAAGGGCCACATCGAGCAGCACCTCGCTCGGGATCTGCCGCCCCCCCTGCCCCGACAGATAGAACTGCAGCAGGAAGGATTGCACCACCTCGTCAAGCGGGGTGTCAGCCGGCACTTTCGGGAAGTAGCTGCGCGAGCCGAGCACCTTGCCCTGACGGATAAAGAGCACGTGAATGCAGGCCGCACCTTGCTGGAAGGCGACCCCCACCACATCCAGCTCGTCCAGTACGTTGCCGCTCACCGACTGCTGTTCGGTGACCCGGCGCAGCGCCAGGATCTGATCCCGATAGCGGGCCGCCTCTTCAAAGCGCAGATCGCCGCTGGCAGACTCCATCTTGCCAACCAGCTCGCCAATCACCTGCTGGTTCTTGCCCGCCAGAAACAGCTTGGCCAGCTCCACCTGCTGGGCATATTCGGCTTCGCTCACCAGTCTAGGAACACAAGGGCCAGCGCAACGCTTGAGCTGGTAGAGCAGGCAGGGACGGGTGCGGTTGGCATAGACCGCATCTTCGCACTGACGCACCGGAAATATTTTCTGCATCAGATGCAAACTCTCGCGCACCGCGCCGCCAGAGGGGTACGGGCCGAAGTACTCCCCCTTCACCTTGCGGGCACCGCGATGGACGCCGATGCGTGGATGCTGGTGCGCGGTGATGATGATCCAGGGGTAGGATTTGTCGTCCCGCAGCAGCACGTTGTAACGGGGCTGGTACTGCTTGATCAGGTTGTGCTCGAGGATCAGCGCCTCAGTCTCGGTGTGGGTGACGGTGACCTGGATATCGGCGATCTGTCGCACCAGGGTGCGAGTCTTGATGCTGTCGACGTTGGTGCGAAAGTAGGAGGCGAGCCGCTTTTTCAGATCCTTGGCCTTGCCCACGTAGATCACGGTGCCACCGCTGTCATACATGCGGTAGACGCCACTTTGATGGGTGACGGCGCTCAGAAACGCCTTGCTGTCGAAGAGAGGTTCGGGAGAGAGGATCATCAGCTACTCGGCTCACACAAAGGCAAAAATTGACGGGCAGAGCATACTGCCCCCGCCGCCTGAAAAGCAAAAGGGCAGAAAAGCAAAAAGGCGGCACGCGCCGCCTTTGTGACCACACGCCACCCGATTAGAGGGTATCGGCATCCAGCATGCCATAGCGAATGGCCAGATGGGTCAGTTCCACGTCACCGTTGATCCCCAGCTTGCTGAACAGCCGATAGCGGTAGCTGTTGACCGTCTTCGGGCTCAGGTTGAGCTGCTCGGAGATATCAGTCACCTTCTGCCCCTTGGTGATCATCATCATGATCTGCAGCTCGCGCTCGGAGAGGGACTTGAAGGGATTCTCGTCAGCGGAGGCAAACTGGCTGAGGGCCATCTGCTGGGCAATCTCCGGGGAGATGTAGCGCTGACCGGAGTGCACCAACCGGATCGCCTGGATCATCTCGTCGGGGGCTGCCCCCTTGGTCAGGTAACCGGCGGCGCCGGCCTGCATCACCTTGGTGGGGAACGGATTTTCTGAATGAATGGTCAGCACTATGATGCGCACATCGGGGCGGATCCGCAGAATTTTGCGGGTCGCTTCCAGACCACCAATACCCGGCATGTTCATGTCCATCAGGATCACGTCCGGATGGTGTTGGCGACAGAACGTAACTGCGGTCTCGCCGCTCTGTGCCTCACCCACCACCTTGATCCCGCGCACATCTTCAAGAATGCGTCTTATCCCTGTACGCACCAGCTCATGATCATCGACCAGGAATACATTTATCACCCAAACACCCCGTTTTATCTCGTTTTAGCCGCCCGGTTAGGGTTAACAGGGCGTCTTGCATCATAACCAAACTCGTCGCTTTGGCAAACCATGCACGCCAAAAGTTTGAGAAAACCCATGTTTAGCGTTTAAAATCAAATAATTATATAAAATTTCAAAACAAAAAACGGTGCCTTGCGACACCGTTTTTCATGACGTTAGTGCTGTGGCCATCACTTGGCCAAAAAGGCGCGCACCTTCTCCAGATCGGCCTGGGTATCCACCCCGACCGGCGGCGCTTCAAGGGCCTGGGCGACATGGATCTTCTCCCCGTACCAGAGCACCCGCAGTTGCTCCAGTGCCTCGACCTGCTCCAGCACGCTCGGTGCCCAGTCTACGTAACGCTGGATAAAGCCGGCGCGATAGGCGTAGATACCGATATGACGCTGGTAGTGGTCACCAATCTGCTCGTGACTGTTGGCAAAGCGATCCCGATCCCAGGGAATGCTGGCGCGACTGAAGTAGAGGGCGTAGCCATCCTTGTCAGTCACCACTTTCACTGCGTTCGGGTTGAACGCCTCTTCGGCATCCTGGATCGGCACCGACAGGGTCGCCATCGGCGCCGTGGCGGCGGCCAGATTATCCGCTACCTGACGAATGATGGCGGGCGGAATGAGCGGCTCATCCCCCTGCACATTGACGATGATGGTATCGGCGGCAAAGCCGTAGTGACGGCACACCTCGGCCAGACGCTCGGTGCCGGACTGGTGATCCGGTGAGGTCATGCACACCTCGACGCCGGTGCTCTGCAGTGCCTGCTGTACCCGCTCGTCATCGGTGGCAACGATCACCCGATCGGCACCTGATTGCAGGGCTTTCTCCACCACGTACTGCACCATGGGTTTACCATGGATATCCGCCAGCGGCTTGCCCGGCAGACGAGTTGACGCATAGCGAGCAGGAATGACGACGACGAAACTCATGACGGCAGCTCATCGCTGTTGAGCGGACGGGCACGGTTCTCCAGTAGTACCGGGATCCCCTCTTCCAGCGGATAGGCCAGCTTGTCGAAGCGGCAGACCAACTCATGAACTGCTTTGTTGTAATGCAGCTTACCCTTGCAGACCGGGCAGGCGATGATGTCGAGCAACTTGATGTCCAAAGCCAAAACGATACTCCTTCACGATGTCGCGCTGGCGGCTTCATCACGCCAGCGATGGATGTCGAGCAACCAGATATTCCATACGGGACCGCTATTGGTCCACTTCTCCCCCGCTCAGGCAAGAGAGATTAATCTTGCGCCCTGGTCGCGCCCTTTGCCTTCACCCCCAGCTTGTGCAGCAGGGCATCGAGCAGGGAAGCGGGCAACTCGGCACTGACCGGCAGATACCACCAGTTTGCGAGGGCAAACGGACGACACTTGACCGCATCCTTCTCGGTCATCAGCAGCGGCTTGCTGGCAAAGCGGCCAACCAGCTCATCCCGATCGAAGGGGTGATGATCGCCGTAGGCGGCCTGCTGATCCAGCGGGTAGCCGAGCCCTTCCAGGGTGGCAAAGAAGCGGGGAGGATGACCGATCCCCGCCAGCGCATCGACCGGCCCCGACAAGGGGGCAGCCAGCGGGGCATCGTCGCATACCCGACGCGGCGCATCGGCGACCAGTTGCATGGGGTACTCCCCCTTGCCCGGCTCGCCGCCGTTGCAGATGATGGCGTCCACCCGTTTGAGGCGAGTGACCGGCTCGCGCAGCGGCCCCATCGGCAGCAAGCAGGCGTTGCCGAAACGGCGCATCCCATCTACCACCACCAACTCGATGTCGCGGGCCAGCGCATAGTGCTGCAGACCATCGTCGGTGATGATGATATCCACCTCACCGCTCTGCTCCAGCAGTCGTACCGCGTCGGCCCGTTTCGGAGCAACCACCACGGGGCAGCCGCAGCGCCGGGCAATCAGCACAGGCTCATCTCCGGCCTGCGCCGTGGTGCTGGTCTCATCCAGCCGATAGGGGTAATGGGGCGCCTTGCCACCATAACCACGGCTCACCACCCCGGGGCGATAGCCGCGGGCTTGCAACTGCTCCACCAGCCAGACCACCACCGGCGTCTTGCCGTTACCCCCCACCGAAATATTGCCCACCACGATCACCGGCAAGGAGGAGCGATACCCCTTGCACCAGCCGTGACGATAGGCGTAGCGGCGGGTGCCGCTGATGATGGCAAACAGCAGGGCAAAGGGGGCCAGCAACCAGCGCCAGCCACTTTTGCGATACCAGAGCCGTTCCAGCATCAGGCCTTGCTTCCCGCGTTGCCAAACTGAATGGCGCGCAGCTGGGCATAAGTGCCGCGCTGCTCCATCAGTGCTTCGTGGTTCCCGCGCTCGACGATATGGCCTTCGTCGATCACCAGGATCTCGTCTGCCTTCTCGATGGTGGAGAGACGGTGGGCGATCACCAGCGAGGTACGCGCCTTGCAAAGCTCGTCGATGGCCGCCTGAATGTGGCGCTCGGACTCGGTATCGAGGGCCGAGGTGGCCTCATCCAGCAGCAGAACCGGCGCATCGCGCAGCAGAGCGCGCGCAATGGCAACACGCTGGCGCTGACCACCAGAGAGGGATGCACCGTTTTCGCCAACCACAGTGTCATACCCGTTGCTCATCTTGCTGACAAACTCGTCGGCGTGAGCGATA
Organism: Aeromonas sp. Y318-3; assembly: GCF_027706185.1. Taxonomy (NCBI): domain Bacteria; kingdom Pseudomonadati; phylum Pseudomonadota; class Gammaproteobacteria; order Aeromonadales; family Aeromonadaceae; genus Aeromonas; species Aeromonas sp. Y318-3. The sequence goes on along the minus strand of NZ_JAPDCN010000002.1, from coordinate 382,534 downwards.
CGGGCGGCCTGCACGATCTGGTCGCGGCTGTATTTGTCTTCTGCGGCGTAGGCGATGTTGTTGGCCACCGAATCATTGAACAGGTGAACATGCTGGGAGACCAGCGCGTACTGCTTGCGCAGCTCGCTCAACTTGTATTCGCGAATGTTGATGCCGTCCAGCAGGATCTCGCCCTGATCGATGTCGTAGAAGCGGGTCAGCAGGCTGGCAATGGTACTCTTGCCAGAACCGGAACGGCCCACCAGCGCCACTGATTTACCCGCCTCCACCTTGAAGCTGACGTTGTGCAGCGCCGGGGTGTCCTTGGTCGGGTAGGTGAAGGTGACGTTGCGAAACTCGATCTCGCCGCGGGCACGCTCCAGAGTGCGGGTGCCGGTATCCTGCTCCGGCTCGGTGTCGAGCAGGCCAAACAGGCTGTGGCAGGCGGTGATGGCGCGCTGGAACTGGTTGTTGACGTCGGTCAGGCTTTTCAGCGGCTTGAGCAACATCATCATGGAGGTGATCATGACGGTAAACGTACCGGCAGTCAGAGTTGACTTGACGCTGTCGATGGTCGCGACGTAGAGGAAGGCCGCCAGCGCGATGGACGCCACCATTTGCACAACAGGACTGCCGATGGCATCGGCGGCGACCATTTTCATGGTCTGCTGGCGCATGTTGTTGCTGACCTGGAAGAAGCGTTTCTCTTCAACCTTCTGGCCACCAAACATCAGCACCTCTTTGTGCCCTTTGAGCATCTGCTCGGTGGAGGTGGTGATATCCCCCACCGCCTGCTGAATGTGACGGCTGATCTGGCGGAAACGGCGGCTGATAAGGCCGATGATGATGCCCACCAGCGGGCCAACCACCAGGAAAATCACCGACAACTGCCAAGAGTGCCAGAACATCAGGCCGAGCAGACCGACCACGGTCGCCCCTTCCCGCACCAGGGTCACTAGCGTGGTGCTCGCCGCCGAGGAGACCTGACTGGCGTCATAGGTCACCTTGGAGAGCAGATGACCAGTGTTCTGACGGTCGAAGAAGCTCATCGGCATTGCCACCATGTGATTGAACACCTGCTGTTGCAGACGCATCACGACGTGGTTGCCAACCCAGGCCATGCAGTAGTTGGAGAGAAAGTTGGCGACACCGCGCAGGGCCACGATGCCGAGGACGAAGAAGGGCATCCATTTCAGAACGGTGCTGTCGTTGCCATTGATGCCCTGATCGATCAGCGGCTTGATGGAGTAGACAAAGGTGGTATCCACGGCGGCGTAGCCCAGCATCCCGATGATGCCACCGACCAGGCCCAGCTTGCGATCACGGACATAACCGAGCAGGCGTTTGAATACTGGCCAGCTCTCTTGTGAGGTTTCTTGTTGCATGAATAGCCGTTAGTAATGGAAATGACGGGCTATTCTAGCCAAAGCGCAGGCTTACACCAAGCGCCGCCACCTATATCGCATTCCTACACGGCAGAAATGGCCGATTATTGCTCAAACCACACGCGCGGTCGCCACCACTCGCCACTGCGCCGGTACCAGGGCCCCAGATCTCGCTCGGCAGTGACGCTCAAGCCCGCTGCGGTGGGTTTGACCAGCATCGCCCCTTGCTGACCGGTGATCCACTGGCGGGCATCCCGATAGCGGGCCACTACATCGGGACGGGGAAAGCCCCACTGATTCATAAAGCCGGCGCTGTGGATCACCTCCTGCGCCGCTACCGCCGCAACAAACGGGGGCGTGGAGGAGGTGCGACTACCATGATGGGGGCTCACCAGCAAGGTGCTGGCCAACCCCTCCCCCTCCAGCGCCACCAGCCGCTGCTCGGCTTGCCGCTCGATATCTGCGCTCAGCAGCACGCTGCGCTGCCCATCGCTGATACGCACCACGCAGCCATCGTTATTGCGCCCGCCACCGGGGCGCTCGGGCCAGAGCACTGCAAACGAGAGCCCCTGCCAGCGCCACTGTTGCCCACGCTGGCAGAGCGTTGTTCCCTCACTGAAGGGGTAAGAGGAGAACTCGTGGCGCACCGGCATGGCGCTGAGCAGTCGCTTGCGATTGCCGGCATGGTCCCGATCCTTGTGGCTGATGATGAGGCGATCGATGACCCGGATCCCCAGATGGCTCAGCTGGGGCAGGATCACAGCGTCCGCCATGTTGTAGCCTCCGGGATAACGATCGCCGGTGTCATAGAGGATGGCTCGCTCCCCCTTGCTGATCAGCACCGCTAGCCCTTGCCCCACGTCCAGCACCCGCAGTTGCCAGCGGACAGGCGTTGGCCAGAGCGCCAATAACAGCGCACACAGACCCGGTAGCCAGAGCCAGCGTGCCGGGCGCCACTGCGCGGCGAACCAGAGCAGCAACAGCAGGGAGCAGAGCGGCAGCCACCAGCCGGGCAGTGGCCACCACAGTTGCAGTTGATCGGCCAGCCAGTTCAGGATCGTCAACACCCACCCGAGCCCCAGATCCGCCAGCCAGAACAGGCCGTAGGCAAGCGAGGTGGATAGAGGCGCCAGCAGCACACCGATCAGGGCCAGCGGGATGATGGCGATACAAAAGAGCGGCACCGCCAACAGGTTGATCACCATGGCAAGGGGCGCTATCCCCTCGAACAACGCCAGTTGCAGCGGCAGCAGACCGAGCAGCAGCCAGAGCTGGATCTGCCAGAGCCCCGGCTTGTCGTGGACATATCCCACCAGCAGCAAGATGGCCACCGCCAGAAACGAGAGCCAGAAGCCGGCCGAATAGAGGGCGAAGGGATCCCAGAGGGTCAATACCACAAAGGCCCACAGCCAGATGCGCCAGGCCGGCCACTCCCGCCGGCTCCAGTGCAGCACACTCCACACCAGCACCATGATCAGAGCCCGCTCGGTCGCCACCGCAAACCCGGCCAACGCGCTGTAGACAGCGGCAAACAGCAGAGAGGTGATGATGGCGCCACGCAGACCAAACAGCCTGCCCAGCCACCACCCGAGCACCGCCACCAGCGCAATGTGCTGCCCTGAAATGGCGATGATATGGGTCAGGCCGCTGCCGCGAAACAGCTCCCACTGGGCATCTGTGATGCCGCTCTGCTCGCCAAAAGTGAGCGCCGCCAGCAAGGGGGCATAGTCAAGCGGACGCCAACTCTCGGTCGCGGCCCCCAACCAGCGTTCACGCCAACCCGCAGGTGCCTGTTGAATATCTATCACCCGACGCAGATTGCCGGTGGCGGTGATCCCCTTGCCCAGCAGCAGACGCCGCCCATCCAGCCCCGCCTCGTTGGCCAGACCGTGAGCCGGTTTCAACGAGGTCACCAGGGTGATCCGGCTGCCTACTGTCATGGCGGGCAATGCCTGATAGGCATTGACCCGGATCAGGGGCTCAGGTGTCACCGGTTGCTCGTCGAGGGTGCTCACCCGCAGCAGCAGCCGGACAAATTTATCCCCCTCGGGCTCTGCACTTTGCAGCTCTGCGGTTATCATGTGGCTCGTCTGATCGCCCAACCGCTCCAGCCAGGCCAGCCGATAGGCAAGATTGGCCTGCATCCAGAGGATGCCGAGCAGGAGAAACAGCCACCGCCAGGCACGGCAATATGCAAGGGGGATCAGCAGAGACAGCAACAGGCCCCCCCATGCGAGTGAAGGTAACCATGGCCAGAGCAGTGAGGAGCTTGCCCCCAGGGCAAACGACAACAGACGTAGATCCATGGAGCAAGTATTTAGCAAGGTTTCAATATGCCCAAACGACTCATTAAACGCTGGATGCCCGATCAGCAAACCCTGAAAGAACACAAGCACCTGCGGCTGTTCGGCAAACTGCTGCTCGATGCCAACCTCTGGCACCTCAACCGCCGCTCGGCTGCCGGGGCATTTGCGGTGGGCCTCTTCATGGCCTGGGTGCCGCTCCCCTGCCAGATGCTGCTGGCCGCCGGTGGCGCCATCCTGTGCCGGGTCAATCTGCCGCTCTCGGTGGCGCTGGTCTGGCTCTCCAACCCCTTTACCATGCCGCCCCTGCTCTATGGCGCCTATCTGGTAGGTTGCCAGTTGCTGGGACATTCGGCGCAGCAGATAGAGATTGAGTTCACCTGGGAGTGGCTGGTCTCGGTACTGGGCACAGTGGCACCGCCGCTGTTGCTGGGCTCGCTGATCCTGGCCCTGCTCAGTTCCCTTATCGGCTACACCCTGATCCGTACCTTCTGGCGGATCAGCACGGTGCGCCAGTGGCAAAAACGCAAGATGGCCCGCCCATGCTGAGTCGCTGGTTTGCCCGCTTCAAGCTCGATCCCGATACCCTGCGCCAGCAGAAGTGGTTTGCCCTGTTTGGTGAGCGACTGCTTGCCCCTGCCCTCTGGCAAGGGGGCACCCGCGCCCTGAGCGGCGCGGTGGCGGCCGGGATCTTCGCCTGCTGGTTCCCCATCCCGATGCACTCGCTCATCGCAGTCGGTCTGGCGCTGGCATTCAGCCTCAACCTGCCGCTGGCGCTGCTGGCGGTCTGGTTCAACAATCCGCTGACTTTGCCGTTCATGTATCTCTACGCCTATCGCACCGGTTGTCTGGTACTGCACCAGACGCCGGAGCCTTTCCACCTCAACTGGACCCTCCACTGGCTGGAGCAGGAGGCTGCGACCCTGGTGCCCCCCTTCCTGCTCGGCAGCCTGCTGCTGGCGGTACTCACCGCCCTGAGCGGCGGCGCCCTGACCGCGCTGCTGCTGCAACTGCGCAAACTGTGGCAAGGTGCCCGCCACCAGTGAGCCCACCTTCCCATCGTTTGACGATCAGCCGTTGGCGATCAAAAAAGCCCGTCACCAAGGTGACGGGCTTTTTCATGGCATAGTGCTGCATAGTGCCAGAGCATCAGGCGATGCGATTACAGCACCTTGGCAATGGCCTCGCACAGGGGATCGATATTGGCGCGGGTAATACCGGCGACGCTGATCCGGCCTGAGCCGACGATGTAGATGGCAAATTCGCTCTTGAGGCGCTCCACCTGATCCTTGGTGAGGCCGGAGAAGGAGAACATGCCGTTCTGCTCGCGGATAAAGCTGAAATCCTGGCTCACGCCGAGGGCAGCCAGCTTCTCTACCAGCAATTCGCGCATCTCGCGAATACGCACCCGCATGGCGGCCACTTCTTCGACCCACTCGGCATAGAGAGCCGGATCGCTCACCACGGCGGTGACCACAGCGGCACCGTGTGACGGCGGGTTGGAGTAGTTGGCACGGATCACGGTCTTGACCTGAGTGAAGGCCACATCGGCGATCTCCTTGGTCGCGCTGACCAGCGTGAAGGCGCCGACCCGCTCGTTATAGAGGCCGAAGTTCTTGGAGAAAGAGCTCGCCACCAGCAGCTCGTCATGGCACTCGGCGAAGATGCGCAGACCTTCGGCATCCTCTTCGATACCACGGGCAAAACCCTGATAGGCAAAGTCAAACAGCGGCAACCAGCCGGCGGCCGCACTCTGCTTGGCCAGTGCGCGCCACTGATCGCTAGTGGGGTCGATACCGGTCGGGTTGTGGCAGCAACCGTGCAGCAGCACCAGCTCACCCGGCTGCACTTCGGCCAGCGAGGCCTGCATAGCGGCAAAGTCGAGTCCCTTGGTGGCGGCGTCGTAGTACTTGTACCACTTGACGGTCAGGCCCGCGGCCTGGAACACGCTGACGTGGTTGGCCCAGGTGGGATCGGAAATCCAGATGGTCTTGGCCAGACCGTTGCGCACCACGAATTCGGCCGCGATACGCAGGGCACCGGTACCGCCCGGCGCTTGGGCTGTCTTGGCACGGCCACTGGCAACCAGCGCAGAGTGCTGCCCGAACAGCAGTTGCTGCACGATGCGGCCATATTCGATATTGCCTTCAATACCGAGGTAGTTCTTGGTCTTCTCGTCGGTCAGCAGCTTCTGCTCGGCTTTCTTGACACAGTGAAGAATGGGGGTGGCACCGGACTCGTCCTTGTAGATCCCTACGCCCAGATTGATCTTGTGGCTGCGAGAGTCAGCGCGGAAGGCTTCGGTCAGGCCCAGGATCGGATCCGCTGGGGCGGCAACAACCTTTTCAAACATGGTATTCCCTGTATTCCGTTGAGTTCGTTGGGTGGCAAAGCGGCTTGATAAACAAAAGCGCTCATCTGGCGAGCGCTTCGTCAACTCTTTATATCACCGCGTTCAATGAGGGAAAACCGCTTTTTGGCTCGCTTTCAGACCAATTTCAACCAACGGCATGCCACGCTGGCGCCAGTGCGCACACCTCGGCCGACAAGCCACCATTGGACTCAACCAAACCGCTACAAACTGCTAACAATGACTTGGGGATCCGGCTCGGTTCCCACGGCCTAGCCTCGGTCAAAGGTTGGGCATACGCACTGAGAATGGGGGCCAGATCACGGGGCAGCCACCAGCTGGCCGGACGACCCAAGCGCTGGGCCAGCGCCTGCAGCCGATCCACCCCGGCAGGGTCGAGGGCGGTGAGATGACTCCACAGCACATTGGGGGGCAAGGCGGCCACCACCTGCTGCAAGGCCAGAGGAGCCGATGGGGGAGCCCACACCAGCAAGGTGCCAGCATCAAGGGGCATCTCGGCAAAGGCGCCGACGCTGTCTGTGGTGATCACCCGCTCGATACTCCCCTCCCCCCACAGGATCTTGCCAAGACCCGCCAGGGTGCGCTCGGGCAGGGCCACCTCCCCCAGCGCCTGCAACCAAGGGCCTGCGTCGATCAGGGTGCCGCCGCTAAAAAAGAGGCTGAACGGCTGGGCTGCGCGCAAGCGCAACAGCTGATCGGCGCAGAGCCGGATCCCCTTGTCCTCGAAATCGATCTGCTCGTTGGGGGTGAAGTTCACCTCGCTCTTGCGATAGAGCGCCGCCAGCACCCGTTCGTTGATCTGCTCCCCCAATTGCCAGCCCTGAGCATGCAACCACTCCTCGGGCTCGGGAGGAGCGGTGGCGATCTCGGCCAGCATCAGCTCGCGGGTGAGATAGCGCCGCCCGGCCGGGGTGAGCTCATAGCTGTGGCTGCCATGGGCGAGCAGCAGCTGGTTATCCTTGAGCAGGCCCACCAGCGGTTGCCACTGGCGGCCACGGATCACCACAGGTGAGTGGCTCAGCAACTGCTGCGCCAGTGCCCGCCATTCGGGGTGACTAAAGTCGATCAATTACAATCCATCCCTGTCAGTGCTCAATCGGATAAACAGCCTGAAAAGGTACCGTTACAGACCGATGACGCCAAGCCTCCCGCGCCAATTACGTGACTTCGCTCCCTGCAATTTTCCCCAAACAGAAGAGCCCACCGTGGGGTGGGCTCTTTCTTGGATAACACTCGACGCTTATTCGACGTTGAGACGCAGCTCGGCGTCGTGCCAACCCAGTGGCAGGGTCAGCAACTGATCGATCAGCTCCCGGCGATCGGATTTCTCCAGATAGGCGAGATAGAGCGGACGGCTCAGCGGCTGGCCCCCCTCCACCAGATGGAGCACCCCCTTCTCGAGGAAGGGGCTGACCATCCGCCGTGGCAGGTAGGCAGCGCCACCGTTGGCCAGCACGAACTGCAACGCCATGCTGGCGGAGCTGGAGTGCAGCACCGGGGTCTTTTGCAGGCTCTGCAAGCGGCTGGGTTGCGGCTCGAAGCTGGTACCCCAGTCGAGGTGGATGTGCGGCATCTGCATCAGGTTGTCGGCATTGGCGGCCGGATCCCGGCTCACCAGCTCGAACACCAGCTCACCGATGGGATGCAGGGCAATCTCGTCGATCTTGGTGGGCTCGGAGAGCAGGGCCAGATCGAGGGAGCGCTCCAGCAACTGGCGGCAGAGGTGCTCGCGGGAGGCTGTTTCCAGCCGCACCGCCAAACCGGGCGCCAATGCATAGATGTGATTGAGCCAGTCGTTGAAATCGAGCTCCCAGAACACCGCGGGCGCGCCGATGGCCAACTGCTGGCTGAATCCTGGCGAGAGCGCCACATCCTGCTTGGCACGACCAAGGGTGTGCAAGATGGCGTCTGCGTAGGGCAGCAGACGCTCACCGGAGGCGGTCAGGCGGATGTTGTTGCGATGACGGGCAAACAGACTGACACCCAGTTGCTGCTCTAGCTGGCGGATCCGGAAACTCACCGCCGACTGGGTCAGGTAGAGATTTTCAGCAGCCCGGCCAAAGTGCCGGGTCTTGCTCACCTCGATAAAGGTCCGAAGCAGCTCGGTATCCATTAATCGATGGACTCGTCACTGCCACCGCCGCTGCCACCACCGACATCAAAGCTGCCGCCACCGCTGCTCTCTTCGCTGGCGCCGCCAACGACGGTGCAGAGGCGATGAACGCGCTTGGGACCGATCACCTTGAGGTATTTGAACCACACCTTGGCATGGGGGTTGGCACCGGCTTCGCCGGATTTGACCTGTTCGACGAAGGCGGACTCGACATCGTCACGGGGTGCAAGGTTGCCCTGGTAGAGTGCCAGCATGGCGGTACCATACTTTTCCAGACTGTCCGCTTCGGCCACAGTGAATTCGCCACTGCGACGCAGGCCACGGGGAAAATGTTTGAAGTCGTTGAAACGCTTGTCTGATTCGAAGCTCATAGTGCTCTTTTTTCTGGTTAGTTTGACCTTTGCGGGCAAGTATCATCAGGCCATCGCCGAGTGCAAAATCAATTTTCTCACTATGTTAATAAATATCTTTTATCGAAGTCACTTTGCCCCATCGTTGACGCCGATTTTGTGGCATAACACACAAAAAACGTTGATAAATAATAAACTTATGTAAACGTGCAGCCAATTTGCACGTCACTTTTTGGACTGTGCAGGCAAAAATAAAGCGCCATACGGCGCTTTATTTATCACATCAGGTGAACCAGCTGAACCTTTGGTTCAAACATGCTTACTCAATCATGGCCGGTTGGGCCAGGTTGTCGGCACGCCACAAACGGTAGCGCACTTCATACTCCTGCGGCACGTAGATCACGAACGGCAGTTTTGAGTTGTAGTTCACGAAGAAGCCCTGACCGTAGATCTGGACGAAGGTCTCTTTCTGCTGGTTATCCGGGCACATCATCAGGGTGCTGATGGGGTCGGAAACCTTGCCCAGTTTCAGGTAGTTGTAGCCCCAGCCTTTGACGCTGTGCTGTTCCAGGTTGCCTGCAAAACGCGGTACGTTGCAATCAACCATCATTTTTTTGCCGACCTGCAGCTCGACCATCATGTCGGCTTCTTTCTCGACTTCAGGCAGGCGGATCACCACACGTTCCTGATTCACGTCAGCGGCTGGGAACATGCTGATATCAAATTTTTTCGGCTCGGCGGCAAAGGCATGGCCACCCAGCAACAAGGCGCCCAGCAGGCTAAAACGCAATACGGTTTTCATCTGTACCTCATGGGGTTGGTTCAACGCCGCTAGACTAACCGCTCTGCCGATTTCATGCCAGCGATCTGCTACGTAAAAACTGCGTAAAATGATGCAGATCCGGCACACCATGACGTGATCTGGCTATTTTCTGACAGGGCGCACACTCCCGTTGCGGGAACCTGAAACAAAAAGCGAGGCCAATTGGCCTCGCTTTGCATTCAAATGGCGCCAGAGTGCTATTTGGCCGCCTCTTGATGGGCCTTGATGACGGCCACCGCCTTGTCGGGGAAGTCGCTGAACACCCCATCCACATCGGCCTGATAGAGGAAGATGTTAAGGAGATCGGTGAAGTCCTTGGCATAGGCCGGGATCTGCCCCTCATCCTGACGGAAGGTATAGGGGTGAACTTTCAGGCCCGCCGCGTGGGCTTCTTTTACCATGCCGGTGAAGACCGGCTTGCCCAAAGTGCCCGGCTCGGTGACGATCATCGGTTTCCACGGGCCAATCCCTTCGGCATAGCTGGCGATGGTTTTCATCGCTCCCGGCTTGAACATCCAGTCATAGTTGTAGGGGGTCGCCTTGCCCTTGGCGTCGTAGACCATGGTCTCGTTCCAGTCGGTCTCGGCCATCAGTTGCACCAGTTTCAGATCCATACCCATGGCGGGCATCAGCTCGCTGTTGATGCGCTTGAGTTCATCGGCATCGAAGCACTGCAGATAGACCTTGTCATCCTTCCCGGTGTAGCCGTACTCCTTGAGCACCTTCAGCACCGCCTTGGAGATATCCTTGCCTTCGTGACGGAACAGCCAGGGCGCCTTGATCTCCGGGTAGATCCCGATGTTCTTGCCGGTGCTCTTGTTGAGCCCCTGGATCATCTCGATCTCCTCCTGGAAGGTGTGGATCTTGAAGTCTGACTTCCAGAGCGGGAAGCGGGCCGGATAGACCGGCACCTGCTTGCCATCCACCAGCTGGAACGGTTCGGTCATGCGCAGGGAACGCACCTCATCCAGGGTGAAATCCACCACATAGTAACGGCCGTCCGGACGGGCACGGCCGGGGAAGCGCGCCGCCACATCGGTGATACCATCGAGGAAGTGATCGTGCATCACCACCAGCTGGTCATCCTTGGTCATCACCAGATCCTGCTCCAGATAGTCAGCCCCCATGCCATAGGCCAGCGCCTTGGACTCCAGAGTATGCTCGGGCAGGTAGCCGGAAGCGCCACGGTGGGCGATCACCACCTTGCCTTCATCGGCAGCCAACACGGGTAATGAGAGGGATGCCCCAAGGCTCAAGGCGATGAGGGAAACGGCGAGTTTTTTCATATGTGATGCTCTTTATTATTGTGTGTAGGTAATTGTTCTATCAGAGGTTTGTTGCATATTTACGGTGGAAAGCGGTGGGCAGCTGCGCACTGCCCACCGTCACGCATCAGCTCGCCTTGCGCAGAGCCTGATGGTATTGGTCGAGCCAGATCTGCAGCATCTGCTGCTCTGACTCGTTCAGGCGCAGCCCCAGCTTGCTGCGGCGCCAGAGGATATCATCCAGTGAACAGGCCCACTCCCGCTCGATGAGATAACGCACTTCCGACTCGTAGAGGCCGCCACCGAAGTGAATGCCGCGATCCTCTTTCAGCCAGAGACGGGCATGGGCGCCATAGGCCTCGGCAATGCGCAGGGCGCTGCGATCATCGAGCCAGTCAAACTCCAGCGCAAAAGCGCGGGCCAGCTCGCGTACCGAGCAGTCAAACTCGCCGCCGGGCAGACGGCTGGTCGCAGTCCAGTCATCCCCCATCTGGCTAAACCAGGGCTTGAGCTTGTTGCAGGCGGCCTGCGCCAGCTTGCGATAGGTGGTGAGCTTGCCGCCAAACACCGACAAGAGCGGCGCACCGTCAGACTCGCCAGAAAGTTCGAGGGTGTAGTCGCGGGTCACCGCCTGCGGCGAGTCTGACTCGTCGTCACAGAGCGGGCGCACCCCGGCGTAGGTCCAGATCACATCTTTCGGCGCAATTTGGCGAGTGAAGTGGGCGTTGACCACCTTGCACAGGTAGGTAATTTCGGCCTCGCTGATCTTCGCTTCCCGCGGGCTGCCGTGGTGCTCCACATCGGTGGTGCCGATGAGGGAATAGTCCTGCTGATAAGGGATGACGAAGACGATGCGGTTGTCTTCGTTTTGCAGAATATAGGCCTCTTCGCGCTCATGGATGCGCGGCACTATCATGTGGCTGCCTTTAATAAGGCGAATGCCGCGGGGGGATTTCTCGTGCAGGCTCTCGTCATAGAAGGTCTTGACCCAGGGGCCCGCCGCATTGACCAGACCACGGCAGGTGACGGTGAACTGCTCGCCCCCTTCCCGCTCCAAAGTGAGCGTCCAGTGTTTGGATCCGCGCACCGCCTTGATACAGCGGGTGCGGGTCTGCACATCGGCCCCCTTGTCACGGGCCATCATGGCGTTAAGCACAACCAGCCGGGCATCGTCGACCCAGGCATCCGAGTATTCAAACCCCTTATTGATCCCTGCGGTCAAGCCATCTTGCGGCAGGAAGCGTACACCACAGCTCCCCTTGAGCTTGTCGCGCTTGGCCAGATTGTCATAGAGGAACAGACCGGCGCGGATCATCCAGGCCGGACGCAGGTGTGGACGGTGCGGCAGGCGAAAACGCATGGGACGAGCGATGTGAGGCGCAATACCGAGCAGCACCTCACGCTCCGCCAACGCCTCTTTGACCAGCCGGAATTCGTAATGCTCGAGATAGCGCAAACCGCCGTGGATCAGCTTGCTGGAGTTGGACGAGGTGGCAGAGGCGAGATCTTGCGCCTCAAACAGGGCAACCTTCAGGCCCCGTCCTGCCGCATCGGCTGCGATGCCGACCCCGTTGATGCCGCCACCGACGACGACCAGATCATAATGTTCGCTCATGTTCACCTACTTTCATTTTTATGATTGCTATAACAGCAATGTTTGATTTCGCTCATTTTAGAACATGAAAATACAACAAACGAACATTTTATGGTGAAAGTGTGATCGCCACAGCCCGCCAGAGGTGGCAAAGAGGACAGGTCAGCTGAGCAAATGGCGTCGGGCCAACATCGGCGAGTTAATAGCCAAAAAAACCAGATTGAATAGTGGTTTTGGCAATACCCATAAAGGGGTGAGATGACGCAGGAACGGGAAAGAGAAAGGAGGCCGCCCTGACGGGCGACCGGCACAGCCTTGGCGTGTTTCGCCGTCAGCAGATGTGGCAGGCTATCTGGTGTTGCGCCATCAATCGCGTCAGCTTTTCCGGTGGCTCCTGATCGGTAAAGAGGGCGTGGATCTGGCTGAGATTGCCCAGATTGACCATGGCATTGCGACCGAACTTGGTGTGGTCGGCGGCCAGGAACACCTGACGGGAGTGAGCGATGATGGCCTGGGCAATCTTCACCTCGTGATAGTCGAAATCGAGCAGGGAGCCGTCGTTGTCGATCCCCGAAATCCCGATGACGCCATAGTCCATGCGAAACTGACCGATAAAGTCGCGGGTCGCCTCCCCCACGATGCCGCCATCGCGGTTGCGGATCTCGCCGCCGGCAATGATGACGGTGAAGTCATCCTTGGCCGTCAAAATGCTGGCTACGTTGAGGTTGTTGGTGACGATGCGCAGCTCACGGTGATCGAGCAGGGCGCGGGCAATAGCTTCGGTGGTGGTGCCTATGTCGATAAAGAGCGATGAGCCGTCGGGAATATTGGCCGCTACCTCGCGGGCGATGCGCTCTTTCTCCTTGAGTTGCATCACTTTACGGGCGCTGTAGGCGGTATTGACGGTACTCGAATGCAGGGAGGCACCGCCGTGATGGCGCCGGATCTTGTTCTGTTCGGCGAGATCGTTCAGATCCCGGCGAATGGTCTGGGGGCTGACGTCAAAGTGGGTCACCAGATCGTCGGTCGAGACAAATCCCTGCCGCGTCAGGACGTCCAGGATCTCCAGATGTCGTTGGGTTTGCTTCACGCTTGCACTCCGATGATGAGACAAAAAAAGGCCCCGGCAGATGCGGGGCCTTTTGGCAGTTTACCTGATCCCCTTTGGGATCAATAAGCTGAGGATCACGTTTTATGCCTTATGGGCAGCCGCTTTCTTGGCCGCAACGGCAATGTTCTCATGCTTGAGGGTCATCGCCAGCAGGATGATGGAGAGCACACAGGAGACGGTCAGCACCATGAAGCCGCCATCCCAACCGAAGTGGTCAACGGTATAACCCAGCATGGCGTTGGCTGCCACGGCGCCGCCCAGATAACCGAACAGACCGGTGAAACCGGCCGCAGTACCGGCGGCTTTCTTCGGTGCCAGCTCAAGAGCATAGAGGCCGATCAGCATGACAGGGCCGTAGATCAGGAAGCCGATAGCCACCAGCGCCATCATGTCGATGGTCGGGTTGCCGGCCGGGTTGAACCAGTAAACCAGCACAGCCAGGGTCACCAGCACCATGAACAGGATACCGGCCGGGGCGCGGCGGCCCTGGAACATCTTGTCAGAGATCCAGCCACACAGCAGGGTGCCCGGAATACCGGCCCACTCGTAGAGGAAGTAAGCCCAAGAGGAGTTGTCGACGGTGAAGTGCTTGGCCTCTTTCAGGTAGGTTGGCGCCCAGTCCAGCACACCGTAACGAATGAGGTAAACGAAGGCGTTAGCGATCGCGATGTACCACAGCAGTTTGTTGTGCAGCACGTACTTGACGAAGATCTCCTTGGCGGAGAACTCCTGCTCGTGGCTCTCGTTGTAATCCTTCGGATAGTCGTTCTTGTACTCCTCGATAGGAGGCAGACCGACCGATTGCGGGGTATCACGCATCACGAAGAAGGCGATCACTGCGATGGCGGCCGCCGCTGCCGCAGGCACATAGAAGGCGCTGCGCCAGTCGTTGAACCAGCCCATCCCGAGGATAAACAGCGGGCCAATCATGCCGCCACCCACGTTGTGCGCCACGTTCCAGACCGCAACCACTTCGCCGCGCTCTTTCTGTGACCACCAGTGCACCATGGTGCGACCGCAGGGCGGCCAGCCCATGCCCTGTGCCCAACCGTTCAGGAACAACAGCACAAACATGATGGCAATGCTGGAGGTGGCCCAGTGCATGGTCCCCATCATGAACATGATGGCAGCCGAGAGCAGCAGACCGGCGGAGAGGAAGTAACGGGCGTTGGAACGGTCAGAGACGTTCCCCATCAGGAACTTGGACAAACCGTAAGCGATGGAGACCCCGGAGAGCGCGAAACCGAGATCACCACGGGAGAAGCCCTGCTCGATCAGATAGGGCATCGCCAGACTGAAGTTTTTCCGTACCAGATAGTAGCCAGCGTAACCGAAGAAGATCCCGAAAAACACCTGCCAACGCATGCGTTTGTAGAAGGGGTCGACCTTGTCAGCCGGGAGCCTGTCGATGTGCGCCGCAGGCCTGAAGAGACTAAGCATGTTCTGCTTCCTTATTGTTGTTATGGGCGGTTGAGGATGCCCTGACCATTCCAACGAATCATGTGAGTCCGCTGATTCGTAAGCGAGCCTATTGTGCTCATATGCGCTCATTTAATCTGTGATGCATGCTCAAATATTGCAGTTTTATTACAAATAAAAGCTCCAAATGAGAAATCACTCAGCAAGCGCCAGCCCTTGTGTGGCAAGGGTTGCGAGATACCCCCTAAGTGGTAACTGGCGGTTATCAAGATGCTTTACGTCACATTTTCTTAGCAATGAGTGGGATCTTGTCCACATTTCCTATGGAGGGGGGATGGTGAAATTATTGGGAAGGGTTATTTTCTGTCACGACCGATAACGAGCGCAAACGAGCATAACGTTTGCGCAAGACGCAAAAACAACAAGGAAACGTTTTCGGCAGCAACGGATAGACACAAAAAGATAAAACGGAACATCAAACCTCTACGGGTGGATATAAGGAACAAAAGTATGAGCATACAAAGACCCAATACCCTGCTTGGCGAGTGCATCGCCGAGTTTATCGGAACCGGCCTGCTGATATTTTTCGGCGTCGGATGTGTGGCGGCACTGGTGCTGGCAGGCGCCAACTTCGGGCAGTGGGAAATCTCCATTACCTGGGGTCTGGGTGTGGCCATCGCCATCTATGTGACCGGCGGCATTTCAGGTGCCCACCTGAACCCGGCTGTAACCCTGGCGCTGATGACCTTCTGCGGGTTCGACAAGCGCAAGGTAGTGCCCTACATCATCGCCCAGATGGCCGGTGCCTTCTGCTTCGCCGCCCTTGTCTACTTCCTTTATGGTAACCTTTTCACCCAGTGGGAAGTGACCCATAACGTGGTGCGCGGCAGCGTCGAGAGCCTCGGCACCGCCGGGATCTTCTCCACCTACCCCAATGCCCTGCTGACCAATATGCAAGCTTTTGCCGTCGAGTTGGTGATCACCGCCGTCCTAATGCTGGGCATCATGGCGCTGGGTGACAACAACAACGGCGCTCCCAAAGGTTTCGCAGCCGCTCTGCTGATCGGTATCCTGATCGCGGTGATCGGCGCCTCCCTTGGCCCGTTAACCGGTTTTGCCATGAACCCGGCCCGTGATTTTGGTCCGAAACTGTTCGCGTTCTTTGCTGGCTGGGGTGATGTTGCCCTGACCGGTGGTCGTGACAACCCCTACTTCTGGGTTCCGATCCTTGGCCCCATCGTTGGCGCCCAGATTGGTACCGCTCTGTATGTCAAAGTGCTGGCTCCCTGCGTCCCGGGCAACCGTGTCGTCACCACCGAGCAAGCGACCCAAACCGCCAAAGAAGAGGCTGCCGCATAAGAGCGGCCCCCTCCAACGTATAAAAACGTGGAAAATAGAAACGTGGAGAACATCATGTCTGCTGAAAAGAAATATGTCGTCGCTCTGGACCAGGGAACCACCTCTTCCCGCGCCATCGTGTTTGATCAGGATGCCAACATTGTCGGTACCTCCCAGCGCGAATTCACCCAGCACTACCCGAAAGCGGGCTGGGTAGAGCACGACCCGATGGAGATCTGGGCGACCCAATCCTCCGTCTTTACCGAAGTGCTGGCCAAGACCGGCCTGCGCAGCGAAGAGATCGCCGCCATCGGTATCACCAACCAGCGTGAAACCACCATCGTCTGGGAAAAGGCCACCGGCAAGCCCATCTACAACGCCATCGTCTGGCAGTGCCGCCGCACCGCCGCCATCTGCGAGGAGCTGAAAGCTCGCGGTCTGGAAGAGTACGTTCGCGAGAACACCGGTCTGGTGCTGGATGCCTACTTCTCCGGTACCAAGGTGAAGTGGATCCTCGACAACGTGGAAGGTGCCCGCGAGAAGGCGATGAACGGTGAGCTGCTGTTCGGCACCATCGACACCTGGCTGGTCTGGAAGATGACCAATGGCGAAGTGCACGTCACCGACCCGACCAACGCCTCCCGTACCATGCTCTACAACATCCGCGAGCTGAAGTGGGACGAGAAGATGCTGGACGAGCTGGGCATCCCCATGTCCATGCTGCCGGAAGTGAAACCCTCTTCAGAAGTGTACGGCTACACCACCCGTGGTGGCGGCTCCCGCATCCCCATCGCCGGTATTGCCGGTGACCAGCAGTCTGCCCTGTTCGGCCAGCTCTGCTTTGAAAAAGGGATGGCCAAGAACACCTACGGCACCGGCTGCTTCATGCTGATGAACACCGGTACCGAGCCGGTTCGCTCCAGCAACGGCCTGCTGACTACCGTTGCCATCGGCCCGAAAGGGGAAGTGAACTACGCGCTGGAAGGTGCAGTGTTCATGGGCGGCGCCACCATCCAGTGGCTGCGTGACGAGCTGAAGATCATCCACGATGCCCGCGATACCGACTACTTCGCCTCCAAGGTGGGTGACACCAACGGCGTCTATCTGGTGCCGGCCTTCGTCGGTCTGGGCGCGCCCTACTGGGATCCGTATGCTCGCGGCACCATGGTCGGTCTGACCCGTGGTGCCAACCGCAACCACATCATCCGCGCCGCGCTGGAATCCATCGCCTATCAGAGCCGCGATGTGCTGGATGCGATGCAGCAGGACTCCGGCATCAAGCTGGCAGCCCTCAAGGTAGACGGCGGCGCCGTAGCCAACGACTTCCTGATGCAGTTCCAGGCTGACATGATGCACACCCCGGTGGTACGTCCGACCCGCATCGAGACTACCGCCATGGGCGCCGCCTTCCTGGCAGGTCTGGCAGTCGGCTTCTGGAAGAGCTCGGACGAGCTGGAAGACAAGTTCAGCGTGGACCGCGAGTTCATCCCGCAGATGGACAGAGACGATCGCGCCAAACGTTACAGCGGCTGGCAAAAAGCAGTTGAGCGTTCACGCCGCTGGGCTGAAGAGGATTGATCGGGCACCCGACATTCCGTTGAGATAGACACCAGAGAGGCCGACCGCAATGTCGGCCTCTCTTTTTATGCTTTCCCTTGCCGCTTTCTGCCCCCTTCCCTGCTCATTGCTCCCTCCTGTTTTTCTGCCACCCTCTGTTGTCACCATCCGCCACAACGCAATTGGGTTCTCTATCTATAATCATCATCTGGGTCGCATATGCGACCTTATTTATGAGGAGAGCGATATGGAGAGGGCGATACACCGTTTTACACTGCACTCACTCTGGTCAGGGCTCGGGATCCGCACCCGGATCCTCGCTGGCGTGGCGATACTGATGGCCATCGCCATCAGCTGCATCACCTTGATCCTCGAGCAGATATCCCACAGTCAGGCCCAGCAGCGGGTCGAACGCTACGAGCTGCCAAGCAGTGTGGATCGCATTGCCAACCAGCTGACAGCGCAGCTTATCCAGCACCTGACCGAGGCGCAGGCGCTGGCCAGCAACCGTTTTGTCATCGACTGGCTGACCGCTGGTATGCCAGAGCAAGAGTGGCCCGCCATGGAACGCTACTTTCAGGATCTGCAACGGCGGATCGGCGGCAACGTCTTTATCGCCCCCCGCCAGAGCAGCACCTTGATCAACTTCAGCGGCGGCCCCATCGCCCAGAAATCGCTGAGCGAATCAGACCCGAAAGATGGGTGGTTTTTCGGCTTTCTCAAACGCAGCAAACCCTATGAGCTGAACCTCGACATCTCGGATTTTGACAAGCGCGCCTCCCTCTATATCAACACCGCCGTCACCCACGAGGGCAAGACCCTGGCAGTGGCAGGCACCTCCATCGACATGAGCGCCCTGAGCAAACTCATCAGCGGCTACCGGATCGGCAAGAGCGGTCAGGTCTATCTGGCGGACATGGAGGGCAATATCGAGATCCACCCCGAGCAGGAGGTCGAGGGGGCCGCCCACCACCAGCAATCTTTCCTCGATACCGTCAAACGGCTTATTCCCAATGCCCGGGATCAGGTGGCCGTAGAGGCGCTAACACTGGAGGGGCAAACCTACCTCATCGCGGTGCGTTACATCCCCACCCTCAACCGGCTGCTGATTGGCGAGATCAACAGCGCCGAGCTGGAAGAGGGACTGCAGGAATCCCGCCAGCTCATCATCATGGTGTCGCTCGCCATCGGCGGGATCGCCATGCTGGCCTCCGCCTGGCTGGCTCACTCCATCAGTCGCCCGATTCGTCAGGCAGCCGATGGCATGCACCACATCACCGCCGATCGGGATCTGGCGACCCGCCTCGACTTCTCTGACGAGTCGGAGCTGGGCATGATGGCCCAAAGTTTCAATCAGCTGATCCAGAGCCTGAACCAGAGTTTCTCCCGCTTCCAGCAGTCAGGCAGCGCCCTCTCCGCGCAGTCGTCCCAATCCATGCAACAGGCCCAGGCACTGGCAGGAGAAGCATGCCAGCAGGCCCAGAGCATTCAGGAGCTGACCACTGTGGTCACCACCATCGGCGACAACGCCGAGCAGATCGCCAGCCGCTCTGAAGGGGTCAACGACGTAACCCAACGCATCGCCAACCATATGCTCAGCATCGAGCAGGATGTGACCCAGAGCGCCGCGCAACTCGACACCTTGCGCAGCAGCATCGGCAGCTCCTCGGCCCTGCTCGATGAGGTGGTGAAAGACAGCAACAACATCACCCAGATCATGAATCTCATCCGCGATGTCTCGAACCAGACCAACCTGCTGGCCCTCAATGCGGCCATCGAAGCAGCCCGGGCGGGGGATATGGGACGGGGCTTTGCGGTGGTGGCCGATGAGGTACGCCAGCTGGCGGTACGTACCCAGACCGCCACCAAGGATGTGCAGGATCTTATCTTGCGCCTGCAGGAGGGAACGCGGCAGGCCAGCAGCTCGATGGCAGACTCCCGCAACCTGAGCGAAGAGGGATACAACCGGATGAATCAGGCCAGAGAGGTGCTGGTTGATGCCACCAGCCAAATCAACCAGACCGCCCTCGAGATCAACGAGATCAGCGCGCTGGCGCAGGCGCAGAATCAACAGATGGGGCAAGCCAGAACGGCGCTTGACGAGCTGGCCATGGTGGCCGAACACCAGCGGGAACACGCGCAGGAGAGCAATGCCGCCAGCCGCGAACTGTTCGAACTGGCCAAGGCCATCGACGAGCAGATCCGCCAATACCGGATTGGCTAGGCCCGGCGCTTCCCTCTCTCCCTCTCAATAACCAAGACGCCACCACAGGGTGGCGTTTTCATTTTGCAAATCATTTTGCCTGCGCTCTCGAAACGGGAATGACGACAAAAATCGCAAGGCATTGATAATTAACATGAAAAAATGTGGAATGGCCATTGCTTAGTGATATCAGACTCAACAGAGGGATATCGCCATGAAACCGACCACCAATCAAGCGCCCGTAGCCCACGTCGCCACTCAAAAAGAGACACTGACCCCCCGCGAAGGCACCTTCCTGATGATGGTGGCCCAACTGGTGGTGCTCACCTGCATCGTACTGGCCGCCACCGTCGGCGGCCTCTCCTGGCAGTGGACCCTGCTGCTGGCCATTCCACCGGTGATCGGCGGCGCCCTGCTCAGCCGGGTATGGGGCAAACTGCCCCGCTAACTGCGCTTCAGCTCACACACCTTCCCGAACCGGCGGCCGACCCTCAAGTCGGCCGTCTGTTTATCTGCCACCTAGCTAATGCTGATTGGCCGCAACGAAGGCTCGGCTTGTTCTTCGCCAAGCAAACCGCAGCGACGAACCGTTCAAACAAACCGCACAAACCAACCTGAACTACAGGGTATAGCTGCCCAACTGCTCTTTGAGAAAATCGAGCCAGACCCGCAGTCGGATATCCCGCTGGGCATCGGAGTAGAAGACTGCATTGATGGGGCGCGAGGCGCCGCTGTTACTGCGGGACAGCACCTCCACCAGCGCGCCGCTCTCCCGATCCGGCCCGGTCATAAAGTCCGACAGACAGACGATCCCCTGCCCCGCCAGCGCCAGCTGACGCAAGGTTTCACCGCTGCTGGCACGCAGGCTGGGGGTGATGGCAAAGCGATCCCCCTGCTCGGCACTGAGCAGCGGCCAGTGGTTGAGGTGATCGGGATGCAAAAAGCCGAGCAGCTCGTGACCGCTCAGCAGATCCGCCGGTTGGCGCGGGGTGCCGCGCTCGCTCAAGTAAGCAGGAGAGGCCAGCAGCCGCAGCCGCGAACGACCCAGCGGCAGCGCGCGCAGGGAGGAGTCGGTCAGCTCACCGATGCGGATGGCCATGTCCACCCGCCGCTCCATCAGATTGATAAAGCCCTCCGAGCTGTGCAGCTGCAACTCGATGGCAGGGTAGCGGCGGCGAAACTCGCCGATGATCGGCACTAGCCGGTGCAGGATAAAGGGGGTGGCCGCATCGACTCTCAACACCCCTTCGGGTTGTTCCCGGCGCATCAGCAGATGCCCCTCCGCCTCGCTCATCTCGGTCAGGATCTTCACCGCCCGCTGATAGAACCAGCTCCCCTCCTCGGTCAGACTGACCCGGCGGGTGGTGCGATTGAGCAGCACGGTTGAGAGCTTCTCCTCCAGCCGCTTGATGCCGCGACTCACCACCGAGTTATCCATACCGAGGTTCTCCGCCGCCTGGCGAAAACTGCCCGCCTCCACCACCGCCACAAACAGGGTCAGTTCATCAGAATGGGTCTTCATTGCTGTTATCCGGACAAGAGTTATGGGCCTTTATAGGCGTAGCTGCTGTGGATTGGCAAGCGTGCTCAGACAGACGATCTTGTTTTTCGAAGAGAAATAATCAGAGAGAATCACTATCTCTCATCCTGTTTAATCAGTAGAATGCGATCAAGAGGAATCGTATGAAGCCCGACTATCAAGGGAATAAATTAATGGAGTTTGAAGAACGGCTGGCTATTGCCCATCAACTACTGGCTGACAGTGGCCTCAAGGAATTTCACTACAATCCGTGGCTGTTCAAATTGCTGCGTAAACTCGGCGTCCCCGTCAAGCCGCCTTATTACGCGGGCTGGCTTACCAATTTCCTCTGTTCCGGCCTATCTATTGCGCCGTTATGGGGTCTGATTATGTGGACATTCGTCTGGCATCCAGAGGGAATGGATCTTTTATCAGCCCTGTTCAACACAGCCATGTTCGCTGGCGTATTTGGTCTTTTCACCTTAATTGGACTCTGGCTCAAGCGCCGGCAGCTTGGATTGACCCCATGGGAGCAGTTGGAGCACCAGCACATCAGTGAAGGCACAGCAGAAGAAGGTTAAAGCTCCTGCTGCCGATTGAAACTGAGTGCAATACAGGCTCTGAAGAGCACACTTTCACAGACTCGGACTCTCACCTTGCCAGATTTCGTTAAATTTTTTATCAGCTTTTCAATTAACTGCCTCATCCAAACCGCCATTGGCCTCTTGGTTCTCGCCTACAGGCTTTTCCGCCACCACAATGGCAACTGGCGCAGCTATCGACGAAGCTGGGATCCTCTCCCTCTATTTGCCTCCATTTTCCTTGGCATGGTGATCGCAAAAAAGCTTCATCCGGCCATCATGGCAGCCTTGTAATGATTGGCCATAGCTTGGACGTTTACAGCCACAAATAATCAAGTAGTTCACTAGATGATCAAACAGTTGAGCCCTCACTGTGAGATAAGCACTGGATCAAAGCGTCCATACGGGCCAGTAATATCTCTTTGCGGGTTTTAGGTGGTTTGCCATTGAATGCGCAATCCGCGAAGGTGAGCTGGTGACTCATGCAGAAACAGGGTTGTTGACTACAAATTCAGACAATCAGTCATAAAAATTTCTCACTACTGTTATTGCTGCTCTCCACTCAATACTGTTTTGCGACCAGCACCCTGTTTCCAGTAAGTCACGGCAGGCATACTGGCCCTTCGTTTTTGCCAAGGAGGTTCAGATGTCATCACCCGTGATTGTGATTGCCCAGCTTGAAGCCAAACCCGAATTCGCCGCCCAGTTTCGCGCCGCCCTTGAGTCGCTGATTGCGGCCACCTTGCAAGAGGCGGGCTGCCAGCGCTATCAGCTGCATCAGGACTTGGACAATCCAAACAGCTGGATGCTCTACGAGGTATGGGAGAGCGAAGCCGCCCTCACCGCCCATCAGGGTCAGCCCCACTTTACCGAATTTGTCGCCAAGGCCGAGCCCTGGTTTGCCAGCAGCACCATTCGCCGCTATCAGCCGCTGGGCACCTGACTGGCCCTAGAGCCTGTTTCTGTTCAGCCCATCAAGGGCCAACCACCACCCCATTGAGGAACGAGATGATCAATATGCCACCCATGGGTCTGGGCACCTTTCGCCTGAAGGGCGAGCCGCTGCTTGCCACCCTGACCAACGGTCTGGAGCTGGGCTATCGCCATATCGATACCGCCCAGATCTATGACAACGAAGCCGAGGTCGGCGACGTGCTGACCCGCAGCACTGTTGCCCGTCACGAGATCTACCTGACCACCAAGGTGTGGACCAGCGAGTTTGGCCCGGGCAAGCTGATCCCGAGCCTTGAGGTGAGCCTCGAAAAACTGGGCACCGACTATCTGGATCTGGCGCTGATCCACTGGCCCTCCCCCAAGGATGAGGTGCCGATGGCGGTCTATCTGGAGCAGCTGGCCGAGGCCAAAGCACAAGGCCTGACCCGCGAGATCGGGGTCTCCAACTTCACCGTGGCCCAGCTCAAACAGGCTATCGAGATTTTGGGGCCGGGGGCCATCGCTCACCAGCAGATCGAGGTTCATCCCCTGCTGCAAAACCGCAAGGTGGTCGAGTTCTGCAAAGCCCAGGGTATCGCCGTCACCGCCTATATGCCGCTCGCCTATGGCAAGGTGCTGAGCGAGCCGCTGCTGATGGAGATTGGCAAGCGCCACGGGGTATCGGCGGCGCAGGTGTCGCTGGCCTGGCTGCTGGCGCAGGGCATGACAGTGATCCCGAGCTCCACCAAGCGGGAGAATCAGGCTGCCAATCTGGCCGCTCTCGATATCACTTTGAGCTGCGAGGAGATGGCCGCCATCGCCACGCTGGATCGGGGCGAGCGCTGCGCCAATCCCGACTTTGCCCCTGCATGGGACTGACGCGAAAGGCGTGAGACTAACGCGAAAGAAAGGCTGGCTCGCCAGCAAGCCAAATTAAACAGGGAGAGCATCATGCTCTCCCTGTCTCTTTTCTTGCCTCACGCTTTGCAGCGCTTGCTGAACGTCCAGTCGCCATATTGATACCAGATACAGCCCCGCAATCAGGGCGCGTTCTGGCAAAGGGCGGGATCGAACACCTGATTCCAGTCTGATTTCATATCGACCACCACCCAGCCCCGCGCTTTTGCCTGTGCCAGCCCGTCGATCAGCTTGCCGCTGGCTGGCGGATGACTGTCGTAGGCGTATTCGCGCTTGGCATCGGTGTGGTGCACCAGCAGGCCGAAGGTGTGGTAATCCGGGTTGGTCGAGGTGTATTGCAGCATGGGCACGTCGCCATCGCTGTTACCAAAGGCGCCGACCGGACGCTGTCCCATAAAGAGGTGAATGGCGGCCGGTTTCGCCTTGCTGTCATCGAAATAGGCGCCGTTCATGGTCTTGCGGATCTCGCTGCCCTCCCCGGTCAGGGCAAACTCGCCGAGGGTAAAGGAGCCAATCACCTGCTGGGGTGGGATGCCATACATCTGCTCGGACATCACCCGCATAAAATCGACGCCACCGCCAGAGACAATCCAGGTCTGGAAGCCATTATCCCGCAGATACCCCAGCAGCTGCTTCATCGGCAGATAACCGAGCTGATCGTAGTGGCAGCCAAAACGGGGATCCTTGCTGCTGTTGACCCAACGGCTAACCCGCTCGGCAAACTCGGTGGTGGTCATGCCGCTGTGGGTCAGTCCCACCAGCTTGGCGAGCCCCTTCTCCCCCGATTTGGCCACGGCCTTGAGGTCATTGTTCAGCACTGCCGCGACGATGGGGTCGGCCTTCCACTCCGGGTGTTCCGGCGCCAGGCGCTTGATCTCGTCCATCGCAAACTGCAGCTGATAGGTCATGGGCGCTTCCGGCCAGAGGGTGCCGTCATTGTCAAACACCACATGGCGCTTCTCTGGCGGAATAAAAGTGGGCTGCTGCTGATCGGTGGCATTAGTCACCCAGCGGGTGATCGCCTGCTTGGCTGCCGTGTCATTCCAGGCAGAGAGGGGATCGCTCTGGCCGGCCTGTACCGCAAAGGCGCCGCACAGCAGCAAAAGAGAGGAGAGTCGATTCAATGTCATCATGTTACCTGTCAGCTGGATATTGCCTGTCGATGAAAACGCACGGCCATCACAACACCGGCGCGCATGGGTTCAACACACACGGGTTTCACAGGAAAAATCCTATGGCTGCCAGCTTGTACTGGAGCTTAAGCAAGCTCAGAAAAGGAGCAGCGTTCATCCCGTTCTGCGAGGCAGATCACTGCGTTGCGCTCACGCCGCGGGCAACACAATCCCCTCCCACTCAGCGCTATTGCTGCTGATTTGGCAAAAGTAATTTGATGTCACCGTCATTTTTGCCAACAAAACCCATCGGCATACTGGCGCCATTCTCCCGTCGGGAGTCCCTAACCAAGGAGTTGTTATGCCACTGGCGTTATTTGCCCTTACCTTAAGTGCCTTTGCGATCGGCACCACCGAATTTGTGATCGTGGGGCTCATCCCTACCATAGCCCAGCAGCTCAATGTCTCGCTCCCCTCGGCGGGCCTGCTGGTCAGCCTCTATGCCCTTGGGGTAGCCATCGGCGCCCCCGTGCTCACGGCGCTGACCGGCAAGGTGCCACGCAAGTGGCTGCTGGTAGGGCTGATGGCGCTCTTTACCGCCGGCAACCTGCTGGCCTGGCAGGCACCGGGTTACGAGAGCCTGATCGTGGCCCGCATCCTGACCGGATTGGCGCACGGGGTCTTCTTCTCGGTGGGCAGCACCATCGCTACGGGTCTTGTGGCCAAAGAGAAGGCGGCGAGCGCCATCGCCATCATGTTCAGCGGCCTTACCGTGGCGCTGGTAACCGGCGTACCGCTCGGCACCTGGATTGGTCAGGTCTTTGGCTGGCGTGAAACCTTTCTGGTGGTGAGCCTGCTCGGCCTCGTCGCCATGGTGGGTAGCCTGCTGCTGATCCCGAGCAACCTGCCCAAAGGGGCAGCCTCAACCATCCGCGAACAGCTCTCGGTACTGACCAAAAAGCCGCTGCTGCTGGTCTACGCCAAAACCGCCCTTGGTTATGGCGGCGCCTTCACGGCCTTCACCTTCCTCGCCCCCATCCTGCAGCAGGTGAGCGGCTTTAGCGCCGGTGCGGTGAGCCTGATCCTGCTGGTGTACGGGGTATCGGTTGCCGTCGGCAATATCTGGGGCGGCAAGCTGGCCGACAAGATGGGCCCATTGCCCGCACTGAAACTGCTGTTTGCCGGTCTGGCGCTGGTGCTGCTGGCCCTCACCTTCACCGCCCCCCATCCGGTGCTGGCCGTGCTCACCGTGCTGGTGTGGGGCGCCTTTGCCTTCGGCAACGTGCCGGGTCTGCAGGTACTGGTGGTGAAGCAGGCCGCGCTGCACACCCCCAAGGCGGTGGATGTGGCATCGGGCCTCAATATTGCCGCCTTCAACGTCGGCATTGCGCTGGGATCTGTGGTTGGTGGCTTGGTGGTTGAGCACCTCGGCCTGATGCACACCCCCTGGATCGGCGCCCTTATCGTGCTGCTGGCCTACGGGTTGACCCATGTCAGCGAGCGCCGCGAAGCCCTCCGGCTCGCTGCCTGTCAGACATAAGCTGCGCCAGCAGGCGTCACGCAAGGGCGTGGCGCCTGCTGCAATCGGCGCGGCAGGCTTCTATGCTGTGACACAGCGTCAACCCGGCAACTATTTCAGCAACTGTTTCAGTGACTTTTTCAGCAACCAAGCCTGTCACCCTCGCATCATTTGCCACGGAGTCTGTTATGAAGGTGCTTATCGTCTATGCCCATCCCGAACCGAAAAGTTTCAACGGTGCCCTCTTCTGCCACGCCATCAGGGCGCTGGAGCAGGCGGGCCACACAGTGATGACCAGCGATCTCTATGCCATGGGCTTTGATCCCGTCTCGGATCGGCGCAACTTCACTGCAGCCAGCGATCCCGATTTTCTCAAGCTGCAACTCGAAGAGCTGGCTGCCACCGAGCAGGGCAGCTTTGCCCCGCAGCTGGAGCAGGAGATGCAAAAGCTGGAGACGGCCGATCTGCTGATCTTCCAGTTTCCGCTCTGGTGGTTTGGCCTGCCCGCTATTCTCAAGGGGTGGGTGGATCGGGTCTTTGCCATGGGGCGGGTCTATGGTCAGGGCCATATCTACGAGAGCGGCAAGTTTCGCGGCAAGCGGGCGTTGCTGAGCCTCACCACCGGCGGCCCCGCCGAGACCTATCTGCCCGACGGCTTCAACGGCGATATCGACGGGGTGCTGCGTCCCATCCAGCGCGGGATCCTGCAATTTGTCGGCTTCGACGTGCTGCGCCCCCATATCTGTTATGCCCCGGTGCGGGTCTCGCAAGAAGAGCGGGAAGCCTGGCTCGCCCAGTGGGCCAAACGCCTTGGCCAGATTGAGCAGGAGTCCCCCATCGCGGTTGGCCGCTACCAGTAACAGCTGACGCAGCTGACACGCCCACCCCACACAGCACAAAAACAGCGAGCGGCCCCCGGCCGCTCGCTATTTTTCACGCTCTGTCGTTATGGTTTTTGTTATCCGTGGGCAAGCCTTATGCCGTCTGTTGCACGCCTGCTTTGCCGGTCACCGCCCGCTTGAGCCAGTAGTCGAGGCTGACATAGCGGCCCCCGCCGTAAACCAGCAGCACCAGCAGCATCACGAAGTAGGTGGCGGCAAACTCCATCCCGTTGTTGAGCATCACGGGATCACCCAGCTCAGTGATGTAGTTGTAGCGACCGGGGAAGTTGGCGGCCAGCCACTCGATAAAGCCGTTGAGGCGCAAGGTGGCCTCCATGCTGCCGGTGGCGATGGCATCCCAGCCGTGCTTCCAGTGCACCATGGCGCTCGCCACGCTCATCAGGAAGATGGTGGGAATGGCCATGATGCGGGTAAAGAGGCCAAGGGCAATGCAGATGCAGCCCAGCACCTCGGTGCCCGCCGCCAGAAAGGCGAGCAGGGTCGGGAACGGCAGGTTGAGCCCCCCTTCTGAGACTGGCGCACCAAACCAGGCAACGGTGCCGGCAAAGCCCATCACCTTGGAGTGGGCCCCCACATAGATGACCGGAATGAGATAGAGACGAATGGCCAGCAGGGCCAGAAAATCGAGCCGCTTGCACTGGGCTACCGCCCGCTCGTACCACTGGATAAGGGTGTTGTTCATGGGAATTCTCCTTGGTGTTTGCTAAATGGGGGCAAGGGAGTGCCAGGCTGGCGCTCGCCAACGGACAAGGTCAGCAGACCCAGCCGGTAAAAATGGCGCGCCCACTCGCTCAGATCAAAATCACTGCGAACCTGTTGCACCTGTTGCTGGAACGCGGCTTGGGTGCTCCCCGGCTGCTGTTGCAGCAGCTGGATCAGGGCCACATCCCATTCGCGCAAGCGCTGGGTCACCACCTGATGATCCGGGCTGCGAAACAGGCCATAGAAGTGGCTGCCCTGCCGGGTCGGCACCACGCCGCTGCGACGAATGGCAAAGGGGAGCTCAAGCAGTTGCAGGGTGGGATTGAGCGTAAACGAACTCTCCGCCGTTACCTCCTCCCCCGGCAACACTTGCGGCACCACCCCTTCATCAATCTCGACACAGAGGCAGGCCCACTCGTACTCCAGCAGCGCCAGCCGCTGCCTGGGCCAGTTGAGGGTGCCCTCGCCATGGCGATGCTGCACATAGCGGACAAACTCGGTGGCGATATGGTGAAACTCGGGAGCCTCGGCGCCGTGCGCGATGACAAACCCCTCCACCAGCTGCCACCTGTCCACCGGCGCCCAGTGAGCGTGGGTGAGCGGAAAAGCACTCTCCAGCACCGACTCCACATTGGCGCGCACGCTGCGGGCATAGTGGCTGGCGATGCCATCCTGTGGCAGCCGCACCCGGCTCGCCAGCCAGGCGGTCTGCTGCTGCATTCGCTGCGGCGCCGTTTTGGGCGCAGTGATCAGTGATAACCGTCTATCCATAGCGTACCTCCCGCACCTGATGGTCGATCGCCTCGCAACAGGCGCCGTGCACCCGCGCCAGCTCGGCCTCCAGCTCTGCCAGCGGTGGCAAATGGTGATCCCGCTCCAGCAGCAGGGGGCGCAGGCCATGGGTCTGCACCGTATAACGGGCCAGCGCCACCACCTCCTCGCACACCGGTTTGCCATGGGTATCCAATAAAGTGCCGTCCGCCTCTTCCAGATGACCGGCGATATGGAAATAGCGGATCGCATTGCCCGGCAGCCCGGCAATCATCCGCTTGGGGCAGTAACCGTGGTTGCGGCTGTTCACAAAGACGTTGTTAATATCGAGCAGCAGCTCGCAGCCGCTGCGCGCCACCAGCTCGGCGAGAAAATCCTCCTCCGGCATCTCGTGGTCATAGCCGTGGTAGTAGGAGATATTTTCCAGCACCAGCGGGCGGGCCAGCGCCTCCTGCACCTGCGCGATCCGCTCTACCAGATAGGGGATGTTCTCCCACTGGCGCGGCACCGGTAGCAGTTCGTAGAGATAACCCTGTTGGTCGCGGGAAAAGCTCAGGTGCTCGCTGTAGATCTCGATGCCGAACTCATCCAGAAAGGTGCGGATCTGGCTGAGCAGGGTGCGATTGAGGGGCTGGCAATCGCCAAGGGAGAGGCTGAGGCCGTGGGCCACCAGCGGGTAACGCTCGACCAGCTGATGCAGCTGCGCCCGCTTGGCGCCGCCGATGGCCATCCAGTTCTCCGGCGCCAGCTCGAGAAAGTCGATGCCGGGGCGGACGGTGCCAGCGCAGAGCGCATCCAGATGCTCCTGACGCAGCCCGATCCCCCGACTGCGGGAGCTTATTGGCCGCATACCCCCTCCGTCATCTTGCTGCCCTTGCTGGAGCTGTCACCATCAATCCCCTCGCCCGCCACGCCACACTTGCCATCGCGGGCGCGTACCAGCCGCCCCTGCGGATCACTGTCGAGGGCTTGCTTTTCAAAGCGCTTCTCGGTGCCGCACTTGCCCGCCGCACACTTGCCGCCGTGCTGTTCGCTGGGGGCGGCCTTGACCGGCGTATCGCTCGGGGTGGCCGCCAGCGCCAGCCCCGGGGTCAGGGCAATCAGGCTGGTCATGGCGATGGAGAGGGTCAGTTTGCCGGTGGTTTTGTTGCTGCTTGAGTTACTCATGAGCGGACTCCTTGACGGATGAAACGGGATAGCTGGAGAGATCGCGGGCGGCCACGATCTGACCGTGGAACTGCTGTTTGACGATGGCCATCGCCTCTTTCTTGTGATTGAGGCCAACCCCCATCCAGTGGTTGAGCACCAGCAGCTTGGGATTCACCTCGGCGGCAATCTTGGCCACCACAGATGGCTTGGCGTGAAGCGAGGCTGAGACGGGGTCGGCCCCTTCGTGGATGGCGAGCGGCATCACCAGAATGTCAGCCCCCTTGGCAAACGGCACAAAGGCCGGGTTGCTGCCGTTCTGATCCGCCGAGATAACGATGGTCCCCTCGGCGCTCTCGATGCGATAGGCCAGACAGGGCACGTCACCGTGAGGGATGCCGAGTGCGGTGATGGTCAGCCCATCCTGCTGATAGACGGTGTGAGGCTGCGGGCTCTGGTAGGGCACATCATGGAGGGTGATGGGGAAGAGGCCATCGGTGCCATCCTTGAAACCGCTCAGGTAGGCATAAGCGCCCTTGTCTTTGTTGAAGAGGGCATCAAAGTAGCCGCTCATGCTGGGGAAGGCCGAGCCGGCCTCTGGCCCCGCCAGATCCAGCGGATCGCTGCGCTCGAAGAAGTAGGCCCCCTTGAGCAGGGCGGGCAGGTCGGTCACATGGTCGGTGTGGAAGTGGGTGATGCCGATAAAATCGACCTCTTCGAGCTTGGCCCCCGCCTGGCCGAAGCGCAGGTAGACGCCGCCACCGGCATCGATCAGGATGCGGGATTTCCCCTTCCACCAGATCACCTCGCTGGAGGAGGCGCGCAGATCGTCGGAGATGGGGCCACCACTGCCGAGCACCTGCAGGGTGAAGGTTTTATCCAGTGGCGTCAGTTGTACCGGTTCGGCACAGGCCGGGGCGACGGTGAGCGCGCACCCGATGGCCAGCGCCACCGCTTTCAATCTCTGTTTCATCACAATTACCTGTCGGTTGGTTGTCAGTTGAAAGTGTGTCGTGTGTGTCGTTTAAAGAGGGGGAGAGAGGGGCCGATGGCGACGTATGAACGCCAGCCACCGGCCGTGGCGGGGCGCGAGCCCCGCCGTCAGTTACCGTCCCGTTCGTCCGCCTGCCAGCGCGCTTCCAGCCAGAGCAGGTTGCACAGGCCCAGCAGCAGGGCGAATCCGAGGCCCAAAATCCAGGTGAAGTACCACATAGCAGATCCCTTGAGGTCAGTAGAGTTGATGGCTGTCGCGCTTGATGCGGGCACGGTCGAGCTTGCCGCGCACCACTCGATAGACCCAGCCGGTGTAGCCCAGGTTGATCGGCATCAGCACCAGCACGAGGCCGAACATGATGGCCAGGGTCTTGTAGCTGGAGGTGCTGTCCCACAGGGTCAGGCTGCTGACCGCATCGAGGGATGAAGGCAGCACGAAGGGGAACAGGGCGATGGCTACCGAGCAGAGCATGGCGGCACAGGCAATGGCGCTGGCCAGCAGCGCAATTCGGCCCCGCTCCAGCCAGGAGGCAATCCCGCTCACCAGCGGCGCCAGCGTCCCGATGATCGGCACCAGCCACAGCAGCGGATAGTCAAAGTAGTTGCGCAGCCAGCCTCCGGCGTGGGGGATCACCCCCTTCATCAGCGGGCTGATGGCAGCATTCGGGTCAAAGGGTTGTGTGCCGACACCGGTCAGCTGAAACCCTTGCAGATCCACCAGATGCCAGCCGGCCAGCAGATAGCAGAGGCTCACCAGCGGGGCCAGCAGGATGGCAATCCCCCGTGCACGCAGTGCAGGGGTGCCGGTCACCTTGGCTTGCAGAAAACCGGCGCCGTGCAGCAGCAACAGGCTGATGGCAGTGGCCAGCACCGAGAGCAGCCAGCCCCAGTGGAAGTCGAACGCGCCGTAGTGCAGGCGCAGCGCCGTGTCGAAGCGAAACGGCAGCCCCTCCATCACCAGACCGATCGCCGCACCGAGGATGAGCGCCGGTATCAGGCCACCGGCCACCAGCGCCCGATCCCACCAGCGGCGCCACACCGGCTCGGCCAGCTTGCTGCGATAGTCAAAACCGACCGGACGCAGAAAGAGCCCGAGCAGCAGCACCACCATGGGGATGTAGAGCCCCGAGAAGGCGGCGGCATAAACCAGCGGCCAGGCGGCGAACAGGGCACCGGCACCGGCAATCAGCCACACCTGATTGCCCTCCCACACCGGCCCCACGCTGTTGATCACCAGACGGCGGTCGTCGTCATCTTTCGACACCACCGGCAGCAACATGGCGATGCCGAGATCGAAGCCATCCATCACGATAAAACCGACCATCATGAAGAGCACCAGCGCCCACCAGATGAGTTTCAGGGTTGCGTAATCCATCAGGCGATCCTCGCAAGTTCGGGTTGTTCACCGCTGTAGCGGCCGGTATGGAGAATGGCGGGCCCCTTGCGGATCACATGGCGCAACAGGAACAGCTCCACCACCAGCAACAGGGTGTAGATGGAACAGATAGCAATCAGGCTGAACCAGAGTTGGCCCGGCTGAAGCAAAGAGACCGAGGCCGAGACCGGCAGCACATCGCTGATGGTCCAGGGTTGACGGCCAAGCTCGGCCACCAGCCAGCCCGCCTCGATGGCAATCCAGGGCAGCGGAATGCTCCAGAGCAGGGTCTTGAGCAGCCGTGGCGAGTCTTGCAGCCGGTTGCGGCAGAGCTGGACAAAGCTCACCACCATCAGCCCCAGCATGGTGACGCCAAGCCCCACCATCACCCGAAAGCCCCAGAACAGTGGTGCCACTGGCGGGATGGAGTCATCGACCGCTTTGGCAATCTCCGCCTCACCGGCCTTGGCGATATTGCTGGCATAGGGGGTGAGCAGCATGCCGTAGCCGAGATCCTTGCCGTGCTGCTCGAAGCGGGCGCGGTTGGCCGGGGTATCATCGCCTTGCCGGATCTGCTCGAGAGCCTCGGCCGCCACCATGCCGCTACGAATGCGCGCCTCGTTCTGCACCTTGATATCCTTGAGGCCGGTCACCGCCTCGTCGATGGAGCGGGTGGCGATGATCCCCATCAGATATGGGATCTTGATGGCGGCGTGGGTGGTCTCTCCCTGCTGATCCGGGAAGCCGAACAGGGTAAAGGAGGCTGGCGCTGGCTCGGTCTCCCACTCCGCCTCGATGGCGGCGAGCTTGACCTTCTGCACCTCGCCGGTGCGATAGCCCGACTCATCCCCGAGCACTATGACCGAGAGGATGGCCGCCAACCCGAAGCCGGAGGCAATGGCGAAGGAGCGCAGGGCAAACTGCACTTCCGTCTTGCGCAGCAGATACCAGCTGCTCACCCCCATCACGAACATGGAGGCGGCCACATAGCCCGCCGCAACGGTGTGAACGAACTTCACCTGCGCCACCGGGTTAAAGAGCACGGCGGCGATATCCACCAGCTCCATGCGCTGGGTCAACAGGTTGAACTCGGCCCCCACCGGGTTTTGCATCCAGCCGTTGCCGATCAGGATCCAGAGCGCCGAGAGATTGGAGCCGAGCGCCACCAGCATGGTCACCAGCAGGTGCTTGCCGCGGGAGAGCTTGTCCCAGCCGAAGAAGAAGAGCCCCACCAGGGTCGATTCGAGGAAGAAGGCCATCAGCCCCTCGATGGCCAGCGGGGTACCGAAGATGTCCCCCACATAGTGGGAGTAGTAAGCCCAGTTGGTGCCGAACTGAAACTCCATGGTGATCCCCGTGGTGACCCCCATGACGAAGTTGATGCCAAACAGTTTGCCCCAGAAGCGGGTGATGTCCTGATAGATCACCTTGCCGGTCATCACATAAGCCGACTCGGCGATCACCAGGATCCAGGACAGCCCCAGCGTGAGGGGCACAAACAGGAAGTGGAACAGGGCCGTGGCGCCAAATTGCAGGCGAGACAGGCTGACCACGTCATCCGGATTGATCATGCGTCACTCTCTTTTGTTGTATTTGCCTTGCACGTTTCGTGCGTGACAAGTACATCACGGAGCATGACACCTATAACAGATGCAGTTATATTGAATTACACCTATAACAGTTGATCCAGATCATGTCCCTTTACCAGCAGTTGGCCGACCGCCTGCAAAGCCAGATTGACGATGGTATCTGGCAACCGGGGGAGCGCATCCCCTCCATTCGCCAGAGCTGCAAGACCCACGGGCTCAGCCCCATGACGGTGTTGCAGGCCTATCAACTGCTCGAAAGTCAGGGGCGGATCCTCGCCCGCCCCCAGTCCGGCTACTACGTCAAAGCCGCCTCACCACAGGTCGTGCAGCACACGCCGAGCCAGACCCACTACAGCGGCTCGGTGGATATCAACGATCTGGTGTTCGAGGTGTTGCAGGCGAGCAAATCGCGGGATCTGGTGCCCCTTGGCATGTCGGTAGCAGACCCGACCCTGTTCCCCCATCCCCAGCTCGGGCGGGCCCTGGCCAGCTGCATGCGC
Source organism: Aeromonas sp. Y318-3 (assembly GCF_027706185.1). Classification (NCBI taxonomy): domain Bacteria; kingdom Pseudomonadati; phylum Pseudomonadota; class Gammaproteobacteria; order Aeromonadales; family Aeromonadaceae; genus Aeromonas; species Aeromonas sp. Y318-3. The sequence continues at coordinate 348,163 of NZ_JAPDCN010000002.1, read as the reverse complement.
AAGCTCGATCCCTTCAGCACGGTGGCCGACCTGCCCCCCGGCAACGAAGCGCTGCGCCGCGCCATCGCCCAGCGCTACGCCAGTGACGGGGTGGCGGTCAATCCGCAGGAGATCATCATCACCACCGGCGCCATGGAGGCGCTCTCCCTAAGCCTGCAGGTGCTAACCGAGCCCGGTGACTGGGTGGTGGTGGAGTCCCCCACCTTCTATGGCGCCCTGCAGGCCATCGAGCGACTGAAACTCAAGGCGGTGGAGATCCCGGTTATTCCGGGGGTGGGCATCGACCTCGACCTGCTGGCTGACGCCCTCACCCGTATTCCGGTCAAGGCGTGCTGGTTGATGGGCAATGTGCAGCACCCGCTGGGCCACACCATGCCGGATGGTCACAAAGCGCAGCTGATGGCGCTGCTCAACAGCCACGGGGTGCCGCTGGTGGAGGATGACGTCTATGCCGAGGTCTACTTCGGCCGCGAGCGCCCCAAGCCGATCCGCCACTGGGATCAGCGTGGCGACAGCCTGCTCTGCAGCTCCTTTTCCAAGTGTCTGGCGCCGGGCTTTCGGGTCGGCTGGGTAGTGGCGGGGCCCCATGCCGAGCGGGTGCAGCGGCTGCAGCTGATGTCCACCCTCTCCACCAATGTGCCGAGCCAGCTGGCGCTGGCCGAGATGCTGCGCCAGGGCGGAGTCGATGCCCACTTTCGCCGCCTGCGCCACACCCTGGCCCAGCGCCAGCAGCAGATGCGGGCGGCCCTGCGGCGCTTGCTTCCGGACGAGGTGCGGATCTCCTCCCCCGATGGCGGCTACTTTCTCTGGCTGGCGCTGCCTGCCCATTTCGACAGCCGCGCCCTGCACACCAAGGCTCTGGGCAGCGGTTTTTCAGTGGCCCCCGGCGCGCTCTTCTCCAGTCAGGGGCAACACAACCACTGCTTGCGCCTCAATAGCTCCCATCCCTGGAGCGAACAGCTGGAGCAGGCCCTCACCCGACTGGCGGCGCTGATTGCCGCGCAACTCGGGGAAAAGTAACGAGGCAAAGAGCCGCTGACGAAACGAACAAAGGCCCGTAACGGGCCTGTGTAGTTGGGGAGTGACGCGCCTTGGCTCGCCATCAGAAACTGGTTATCTGGCCATGATCTGCGACTGCACCTTGAAGCCCAGCGCCTCGTAGAGCGCTTGGGCACGCTCGTTGAAGGCCATCACCTCCAGCCGGATTTGCTGAGCATCACGGGCCTTGGCCCACTGGTCGCAATGGGCGATCAGCGCCTTGCCAATCCCGCGAGAACGGTGCTGCTCATCCACCACCACGGAGCCGATCCGGCAGATAGGCAGCTTGCTGAGAAACGGCACGCTCTCATTGATGTCGATCCGCGCCGTCAAAAAGCCCACCACCCTGCCATCCTGCTCGGCAACGCAGAACAGACGCCCTTCCGCGCCGATGGCGCTCAGCAAAAATGCCCGCTCCTCTGGCGAAGGGGGGCAGAACACTTCGGGATAGTGCTGATGGTGGATCTCTCCTATCTGCCGGTTCAGCTCGACAATGGCGTCTATATCCAGTTCGCTTGCCTTGCGTATCTCCAACGGTTGCTCCTTGCAAAAATGGTGATGGTCCTGCGCCATCTTAGGGGCTGTGTCCCGCAATCCAAATAGCCTCATCCCTATCTTTTGGCGGGCAGCAGAAACAACAACGCCCCTTGAGCGGGGCGTTATCGGCAATCCATGGCGGTGAGGGGTATCAGGCGGGGGCGTTAAGTTGGGCCACCTGCCGCTCGATGCTTCCCTTGAGGTTGTCATCGAGCTTGAGGGCGCGCGCCAGTTCGTCGAGATAACCGCGCTCCATAAAGTGATCCACCTCGATGGCAAGCAGGGAGGCAAGATAGACCTCGGTGGCCAGCTCCATGTCGGTCACTTCCCGCGCCAGCGCGTGGGGATCGAGGGGGCGGGCCAGCTCGGCGTCAATCCAGCGGGCGACATCGCTCTGGCCCTGTTCGGTCAGGTACTCCTGAATTTTCTGGCGCTCGGCACCGTCGATATGGCCATCGGCCCGGGCCGCAGCCACCATGGCGCGCACCAAGAGGGCCGCACGGGCATCCAGCGCATTGCCTTCCAGCCCACTGATGGGATGGGTGGGCTGGGCCGGAGCCGCCTGCTGGGCCTGCCAATCCTGATAGAGCTTGTAGGCCAGCCCGCCAAGGGCCGCAGCGCCCCCCACGGCAGCGGCCTTACCGCCATATTTGCGCACTTTTTTATTGCCCAGCAACAGACCGAGCGCACCACCGGCCAGCGCCCCCTGCATCTGCCCCTTGCGCTTGTCTCCGCCTTCGTTGAGCCAGCCTTTGCCAGCCCCCAGCAACTGTTCCAGCATCTGTTTCATGGTGTCACTCCTGCGGCTATGTTCCCGTCGATAGAGCAAGATAGTGACCCCGCCCCCCTGAATCGGGGATGAACCCTTGACCGGGCAGGCCGATGGGGCAAAGCTCAGGGAAACCCTTCAGGCAATAAGGATGTAACTGTGCCAAATCGCGAACTGACCCTGCAATTTCTGGCCGAACCCTCCGACGTCAATTTCGGCGGCAAGGTACACGGCGGCATGGTGATGAAGTGGATCGATCAAGCGGGCTATGCCTGCGCCGCTGGCTGGTGCGGCGGCTATGCGGTGACCGTCTATGTGGGGGGGATCCGCTTTTTGCGCCCCATCCAGATTGGCCAGCTGGTAGAGGTTCACGCTCAGGTGATCCACACCGGCACCACCAGCATGCATCTGGCGGTGGATGTCTACAGCCGCCACCCCACCGACACCGAGCGCCACAAGACTACCCACTGCATCATCATCTTTGTGGCGATGGATGAGCAGGGCAAACCGACCCCGGTGCCCCAGTGGCAGCCGGTGAGCGAGAGCGATCTGCAGTTGCAGCAGTACGCCAAAAAGCTGATTGCCCTGCGCGAGGAGATCGACAAGGAGATGCGTCAGCACCTCTGACCTTCATGCCTCACAGCCCGACAGAGCGGGCGCTTTCGGCCAACGGCGGCGCCCCTGTATAATCCCCCCTCTTCCCGCAACCGGAACCCTGCCCATGTCACTGGAAACTGCCCCGCCCGAGGTGAAACTCGCGGTGGATCTGATTGAACTGCTGGAGACCAACCAGCTGGCCCCCGAACTGGTGCTGGCGGCACTGGCCATTGTGAAACAGGATTACGAGCGCAAGCTGGCGGAGGGGAAGGATCACTGATCGGCCCTCACACTTTGTTGCGCTTTTTCAGACTTCAACTTTTCCCCATACCGCAAATTACTGCGGCCCCATCACCTCGTCACAGAGGGCTATCAGGGCCGCGCTCAAGCGGGTGAGCGGCTCGCCCCCGCTTCCCCCGGCATGGAGGGCCAGCTCCACCGGCGCCACCCTAGGCCACTGGGTCAGGGCCAGCTGATCGGCGGGCATCAGCCGTTTGGGTAGCAAGCTCACGCCAATACCCGCACTCACCGCCCCCTGCAAGCTGGCGAGGCTGGCGCTGACATAGGCGATACGCCAACGCCGACCGAGGCCATCGAGCGCCTCGGTCATCTGCCGCCGATAGAGCCCTTCGCTCGGGAACACCACCAGCGGCAGCGGATCCCGTTCCCGTGCGGGCCAGTCGCGACTGTCGACCCACACCAGCGGCTCGCGCCAACTGGCAAGGGGCGAACCCTTTCCCCGAGTCTGCTTGACCAGCGCCAGATCCAGCTCCCCCGCCTCGAAGCGCTGCCAGATCTCGTGGCTCAGGCCACTTTGCACCTCCAGCCGCACCTCGGGGTAGTCGCGGGCAAAGGCGGCCAGCACAGGGGTGATGGCGCCTGCGGCAAAATCCTCCGGCACCCCGAGGCTGAGCGATATGCTCCCCTCGCTCACCTGCTCCTCAGCCTGCGCCAGTAGCGCCAGAATGCGGCGGGCCAGCCCCAGTAATTTTTCCCCCTCCGCCGTCGCCACCACCTGACGGCCAGCACGATCGAGCAGCGGGCAGCCGAGCTGCTGCTCAAGGCGGCGGATCTGCTGGCTGATGGTGGATTGGGTCAGATGGACCCGTTCACCGGCGCGGGTAAAGCTGCCGGTGTCGATAATGGCGACAAAACTGCGCAGTAACAGGGGATCCAGCATGGGGCACTCCATTTACAAAATCACTGAAACTCATTCTATCATTTAATTTCCAAATGACTTTCGAGCCCGCTAGGCTGGCGTTTTTGCTTCCTTTGACGGTGATCTGCCATGTTCAGCCCCGATGACTCCGTGTCCCCAATGCCCCATGTCTCTCTCAGAACCGGAAACTGCACCCGATGAATCAACAAAATGCGGATCATCCCGCAGGCCAGACCGCCCTGCTGGTGCTGGTGATCCTGACTGGCCTTAACCTGCGCCCCTTTCTTACCGCCATCGGCCCGCTGGCCCAAGCCATTGATCAGCGTCTGGCGCTGGGGATGAACACCCTAGCCTGGCTTACCCTGTTGCCACTGTGGCTCATCGGGGTCGGTGTGCTGCTCACCCCCAGCCTGCGGCGGCGCGCCAGTGCGTGCCAACTATTGGGGGCGGCCCTGCTGCTGCTCGGCATTGGCAGCGCCATGCGCTTCGATGCCCAAAGCGGCGCCCTGCTGATCGCCAGCGCGGCGCTGTGTGGATTGGGCTCGGCACTGGTGCAGGGGGTGCTGCCCGCCCTTATCAAGCAGGCCTTCGCCCGCAAGGTGCCGCTGGTGATGGGGATCTTCTCCGCCTGCATGATGGGGGGCGGGGCGCTGGGGGCCAGTCTCACCCCAAGGCTGGCGACGAGCCTCGACTGGTCGCGGGCGCTGGCGCTGTGGAGCCTGCCGGTGCTGCTGGCCCTCGTCTGGCTGGTGTGGCAAGTGCGTCTGCCACGGGCCGCCGCGGTCGCCATTCCCGATGGCGAACAGCGGCTGATCACCCTGCCACGCAGCTGGTTGCTGATCGTCTGCTTTGGCATCATCAACAGCGGTTACGGCATCGTAGTGGCCTGGCTGGCCCCCGCCTATATGGCGCAAGGGTGGAGCGCCGCACAGGCGGGCGAGCTGGTCGCCTGGCTGGCACTGGCGCAGACCGCCAGCGGCCTCGGCCTGCCGCTGCTGGCGGCGCGCAGTCTGGATCGGCGGCCGTGGATGGGCCTTGCCATCGCCATGCAACTGGCGGGATTCGGCGGCCTCTGGCTGGCGCCAGCCAGCGCCCCCATTCTCTGGTGCATGCTGTGCGGCGCCGGTCTTGGCGGCAGTTTTTCGCTCATCATGGTGATTGCGCTCGATCACCTGCCAGACCCGCGCCGCGCGGGCACCCTGAGCGCCCTGATGCAGGGATTCGGTTTTATGCTGGCCGCCACCGGCCCCTGGGTGGCGGCGCGGCTCTATCACTATGTGGGCGACTTTGCGGCCGCCTGGCAGTGGCAACTGGGGGGCTTGCTGCTGATGAGCCTGCTGGTGCTGCGCCTCGACCCGCGCCACTATCCTCGTGTCATGGGGTTAACGACCGCCAGCGAGCCAACCCTTTCGGCCCCCCTCCCAACCAGCTCTGCGGCCCAAAGCAACACACCGGCCTGAGGCCGGTGTGTTGGAGATGACTGGCGGCTGACGTCACTCAGGGGTGCAACTCAGCGCCCCTTCTTCTGCCGCCCGGTGTTAGCGGTGCGCGGCTTGCCTGCGGCCGGTTTGCCACCCTTGGGTGCTCCTTTGCCTGCACTGCCCTTGCCAGCGCCGCCCTTGTTGGCAGCACCTTTGCCCGCACCACCCTTGCCCACCGGCAGCTTCTTCTCGAAGGCTTCCGGGCCCGGCACATTGGGACGCCCGCCAATCTCGTGATCATCATCGCGGCGCGGCTTCTTGCCCTGCCCCGGTTTGGCGCTTTGCACCGCAGGGGCCTTGGCCGCCTTGGGCTTGTCGCCTTTGGCCGGTTTCACCTCGGAAGAGGAGTCCTCAATCAGCTTGAACAGATCGATCAGCTCGTCGTCGGTGAGATCGCGCCACTCGCCCACCGGCAGCCCCTTGAGGCTGACATTCATGATGCGGATGCGCTCCAGCTTGGTCACTTCAAAACCGAAGTGCTCGCACATCCGGCGGATCTGGCGGTTCAGTCCCTGCACTAGCGTGATGCGAAAGACGAACGGCGCCTCTTTCTTCACCTTGCACTTCTTGGTCACAGTACCGAGGATCGGCACCCCGGCCGCCATGCCGCGCACAAACTCGTCGGTCACCGGCTTGTCGACGGTCACCAGATACTCTTTCTCGTGATCGTTGCCCGCCCGCAGGATCTTGTTGACCAGATCGCCGTGGTTGGTGAGGAAAATCAGTCCCTGCGAATCCTTGTCGAGCCGCCCGATGGGGAATACCCGGGTGCTGTGGTTGACGAAATCGACGATGTTGTCCTTCTCGCCCGCCTCTGTGGTACTGACGATGCCCACCGGCTTGTTGAGGGCGATCAGCACCAGACTGTCTGCCTCGCGCGGCTCGATCACCTGACCGTTTACCTTGACCAGATCGCCAACCTGCACCTGATCGCCAATCCCGGCCCGCTTGCCGTTGATAAAGACGTGGCCCTGCTCGATAAAGCGGTCGGCCTCGCGGCGCGAGCAGATGCCGCTCTCGCTGATGTATTTGTTCAGGCGCATGGATTCGTTAGCCAGCATGAGTCACCTGCCACAGGATCTGGGCCACGCCCGGTTGTGCCATCGGCTGTGCCGGGGAGGCTGTCTGCTGCATCAGCCAATTCACTACGTCAAAGTTCTGCATACCATTCCATCTTCAAAAAAGGCCAATGCCAGCTTATCCATCAAAAAACGCCGCTACAGTAGCATAATTGCCCCCGTTCAGGGGCGGATAGTTGCAGGGCCGCAGCGCCCAAGCGGGCATCCGCGAACAAGTTCACGCCGCCAGATGGCCCGCGATGCAACCTTTGAATGGCCAGCCTGATGCCAACGGCGGGATCTGGTGCCCACAGCCAGCGCAGCCGAATGCCATCAACTATACATATCACCTTGTTTCCATTAGGCTTTAAGCCGGTTGGCAGCGCCTTGGATGCTGCGCCAAACTCACCCGCCCAAAGGCGGCCCCCCCTATCGCCAAGGATTGCACCATGCTGGCTCACACTCGCCGCCTTGTTCGCCGTGCTCTGCTGACCCTGTTGCTGCTGTTGCTGACTGCATGGGCGGTGATCGCCTACTTCGCCTGGCAGGCAGCGCCGCTGCAGCTGTGGCACACAGTGGTGCCCCCCGAACTCAGTGTCGATGAGCTCGATAGCAGCGACTGGCAAGCCTATCTGACCCGCGAAGCAGAGCTGTTCGAGCTGGTGGCCAGCGAGGTGGTCGCCAAGACGCCGCCAGCACAGCAACTGGCCAGCAATCGCTACTATCAGGACTCCCCCATCAACCCCGCCCGCTTTCCGCAGAACTGGAACCGCTCCTACCTGCTGCGCCCCGAGGGGGAAGTCAAAGGGGTGGCGGTGCTGCTGCACGGCCTGACCGACTCCCCCTATAGCCTGCGCCATCTGGCCAGACGTTATCAGCAGCAGGGCTTTATTGCGCTGGGGCTGCGGATCCCCGGCCACGGCACCGTGCCCGCTGGCCTCGTGGATGTGGATTGGGAGACCTGGCTGGCCGCTACCCGATTGGCGGTGCGGGAGGCCAGATTGCTGGCGCCGGGCAAGCGGCCGCTGCATCTGGTGGGCTTTTCCAACGGCGGCGCGCTGGCGGTGAAATATGCGCTCGATGCGCTGGCCGACCCGAGCGGTGCGCTGGCAAAACCGGATCGGCTGGTGCTGATCTCCCCGATGATCGGGGTGACCCGCTTTGCCCGCTTCGCCGGGCTCAAGGCCGTGCCTGCCCTGCTGCCCGCCTTTGCCAACGCCGCCTGGCTCGACACCATGCCGGAGTTCAACCCGTTCAAGTACAACTCGTTCCCGGTCAACGGGGCGCGCCAGTCCTATCGCCTGACCCACGCCATCCAGCAGCAGGTGCGCCAGCTGGCCGCCAGTGGCAAGCTGGCGGCGTTTCCCCCCGCCCTCACCTTCCAGTCGGTGATGGACTACACCGTCAGCACCCGCTCCATCATTGCCGATCTCTACCACTACCTGCCGGCCAACGGCAGCGAACTGGTGCTGTTAGATATCAACCGCAGCACCCTGTTTGGCCCGCTGATGAGCTCGGCCTCCGAACTGGCGCTACACCGCTTGCTGCCAAACGCCCCCCAGCACTATCGCCTCACCGTGGTGGGCAATGTGGAACCCGCCTCCCCCGCGACGCAGGCCAGAACGCTGGCCAGCGCCGACCAGCCTGAGCAAGTTCACCCGCTGGGTATCGATTATCCCAAGGAGATCTACTCCCTCTCCCACGTGGCGCTCCCCTTCCCGATGGACGACCCCCTCTATGGCATGGCGGCGCACCCGGAGCAGCGGGAGCAATATGGCATCAATCTCGGCGGTCTGGCCCTGCGCGGCGAGCGCGGTGTGCTGATCGTCAACCCCGGCGCCCTCACCCGCACCTCTTCCAACCCTTTCTACCCCTATCTGCAGCAGCGGGTGATGGAGACCCTCACCGCCCCTCCCGTCGCCCGGCCTGCCGCCGTAACCCCTGCCAGCAGTGGTCAACCTGATGCGGCCTATCAGGCCGAGCTGGAGCAGTTTTTACAGGAGAGCGATGAGAGCAGCTCGCCTTTCTAGGGCGTCTCTGCCAGAGCGGCCGACGGTGCTTGGCGCGATAGCGATACAAGAAAGGGGCCGTCAATTGACGGCCCCTTTCTGTTGCTCATGGCGATGGGAGTGATGGCTTGGTGGGCTCAGGGATAGATGCTCACTTCTATCAGATTCTGATCCGGGTCGAGGAAGTAGAGTGATTCTGATAGATGTTGCACAGTCAGGCGCCGCGCCAACCCTGTCAGGGGTAGATGCTCACTTCTATCAGATTCTGGTCAGGGTCGAGGAAGTAGATGGATTCTATCGGCCCGCAGGCACCGCTTTTGGTCACCGGCCCCTCGACAATCTCCACCCCGTGGCAGGCAAGCTGGGCCATCACCTGCTCCAGTGGCCAGCGGGTGATAAGGCAGACATCCCCCGACCCAACCTGCGCCCGGTTGCGCGGCTCCTGCCCAAGCAGTTGCAGATTGATCTTCTGGTTGCCAAACCCTACCGCCCGGCGCCCCGCACTGAAGGTGATGGCCTCCATATTGAGCACCGAACTGTAAAACGCCACGGCCCGTTCGATATCACTGACCGTCAATACCAGATGGTCGATATGGCTGATCATGGTTACCTCCTGGTGGTGATCTGGCTGATGTGACCGACATATGCCCGCAAGCATCCAACTGTTGCCGCCACGGCGGGCAACCCCATCATACCCGGCAAGGGGAAGCCCATGTGTGTCGTGGCGCGCAAAGAGAGCGCAAATGATGATGTAATTTTTAAGGGGTGTTCAGTTGGGCGTTGCAATGGCTGCTGTTGTCGCGTTTGGCTAACTCTTCACTGGCATTAATGCTTCTGGAGTCATCACAATGAGCGGGATGGCCAGCGCCTGACTCAACCGCTCCGCCAGTTCGTAGGCAGGGCCGATGGTGTCGTAGTCTGCCACACAGGTTGCCAAGGCACAGCCGTTGCTCTCTTCGACTCGCAAGTAAACGCTGTAGCCTTGAACGGTCAGACCGCTGTCACGCACCACTTGTATCTCACCTTCCTGATTGATGGCCTCAAGTTCAACCGCTACCGGTTTCTTGAACATCTGTACTCCTCAGTCACTGCAGATAGTGGCAGTAATAAAGCCCAGCATGGGGTAAGAAAAAAATGCTGCCACATCTTGAATCTGTGAGCCACGTGAAAAAATTAATAATACGGGCTCCATAACCAAATATGCCACCGATAATAACATGCTGATTTAGATGAAAAAAATGATATTATCTCTTTCTTCTATAGACAATGTTCGAGGCTCGTGCGTGATGCAACAATGCGGTATTTATGAACAGCTCATTACTCAACTGCTGACATCTCGACTCGACCGCGAGCACTTTTACGTAGGGGAACGCCAGCTTGAACCTGCCGAAGCGGCAGTTTGGTTATCCAGATTTCTGAGCCGGGTTTTGGAATATGCGGTGGGCTCGGTAACTGGAGAGGATCAGCTGCAACGGCAGATCAAGCTGGCTAACCAGTTATTGCTTTGGCTAAAGGATCGCACCCAAGACCCAGACTTTATTAGCGAGCACCTCATCGATAGTCAGGGAAAAATTCTGACAGCGCTCTACCAGTTGGATAACCCCATCTCCGCCAATTTAAAACAATATGCCGAGGATATTTTCCCTCTGACAGGTCTCACTCAGAGCGAACTGTTTTGTGGCAGCAATGCGGGTTTGTCGATGGAGTCGGAGATTAAACGGGAAATATTATCGGCAGATAGCATCTGCTGGCTGGTCTCATTTATCAAATGGGCAGGTATCCGGATTTTCCGTCATGAGCTGGAAGAGTTCACTCGCAGCGGCCGCCAATTAAAAGTAATTACTACCTCTTATATGGGGGCGACCGACGCCAAGGCAGTTGAATTTTTAGCCAGCCTCCCAAATACCGAAGTCAAACTCAGCTATAACACCCAGCGCGAGCGGTTGCATGCCAAGAGCTATCTCTTTTGCCGAAATACCGGCTTTCATACCGGCTATATAGGTTCCTCCAATCTCTCTCACTCTGCCCTCACTAGCGGCTTGGAGTGGAACCTAAAAATCACCTCGCAAGAGATCCCTCATATTATCGAGAAATCCCTAAGTACCTTTGAAACCTATTGGGAATCCGATGATTTTGAGCTGTTTGATGGCAAGCTCGAAAGCCGTACAAAATTGCAGCATGCACTGCAAGAGGCCCGTGGGGATGGGGACAAAAATAGCCCTGCCTATTTCTTTGATATCACGCCGTTTCCCCATCAACTGGAGATCCTTGAACAATTGGCGATGGAGCGCGCTTTACACCAGCGCTTCCGTAACTTGGTGGTTGCGGCCACTGGTACAGGGAAAACCCTGATCTCCGCTTTTGATTTTGCGCGTTTTCTGAAAACCAAACCCGACGCCAAGTTCCTGTTTGTCGCCCACAAAGAGGAGATCTTGCGCCAAGCATTAGCCTCGTACCGCGGTGTGCTCAAGCAATCCAATTTTGGCGAACTCTTGGTCGGCGGCGCCGTGCCAACCCACTACCGTCAACTATTTGCCTCGGTGCAATCCTTGAATAACCAGCTGGCTAATTTACGTCTTAGCCCAGATTATTTCGATTACATCGTCATTGATGAGGTTCACCATATTGCGGCGGCCAGTTATCGCGGTCTGCTCGCCGCCTTTGAACCTCACATTCTGTTAGGATTAACCGCAACGCCAGAGCGCCATGATGGCGGTGATATTCTTGCCGACTTTTGTGGTGTCATCGCAGCAGAGATCCGCTTGCCCGAGGCTATCAATCGTCGCCATCTCTGTCCGTTCCAATATTTTGGTATCGATGATGATACTGACTTGCGCCAAGTGGCTTGGAAAAATGGCCGTTATGACATCACTGAGCTCACCAATATCTATACCCACAATCAGCAGCGGGTACAGAAAATCGTCCAGAGCCTCAATGAGATCGTCACCGATATTACCAAGATCAAAGCACTGGCATTTTGTGTGAGCCGTGAACATGCCGATTTTATGCGCAAGGCCTTTTTATTGAAGGGCATCAAGGCTGATATTCTCACCAGCGATAATCGAGACGAGCGGCATAGTAAACAACAAGATTTGCGCACTGGGGTTATCAATATTCTCTGCGTGGTGGACATCTTCAACGAAGGGGTTGATATCCCGGAAGTCGATACCTTGCTGTTTTTACGACCAACGGAAAGTCTCACCATCTTCTTACAGCAATTAGGGCGCGGCCTGCGGCTGGCGAGCGATAAAGAGTGCTGCACCGTGTTGGACTTTGTTGGCAATGCCCGTGTTGAGTATGACTTTGCCCAGAAATTCCGGGCACTGGTGGGCAAAACCAACAAGGCGATCAGCCACGAGATCAAACAGGGCTTCCCTCACGCCCCCTTGGGTTGCCGCATCGAGCTCTCAAAACAGACCCAAGAGTTAATTCTGAGCAATATCAAGAAGGCGACTCTCAATACCTCGCGCCTTATGGGCCTGATCCGCCGTTTCTCACAGGATTGCGATTTACCTCTGACACTAGCGAACTTTTTGAAGCTCTACCCTCACATTAGCCTTGAGGAGATCTACAAGCGCGGCAATTGGAGCGCCTTGGTCAAACAGGCCCACAACCATACCATTTCTGAAATGAGCGATGAAAAGCTGTCGACTCTCTACACCCGGGCCATCAAAACCCGGCTATTGGGCTGCGATGCGCTCCATTACTTGAACTTCTTACAAACCTTGGTGGCAGACGCATTTACCTTAACGGCCGAGCACGATGCACGCATGGCCTTGATGTGCCATTACGACTTCTGGCAACAGAGCGGCCCCACTGCTGGCTTTAGCTCCTTGGCGCACAGCCTGAAACAACTCAATCAACCTGAATTAAGGGCCGAGCTGGCAGATCTGTTGCCCATGCTGATCAACCGGGTGCAGCACGAACAAAGCGCCATGCCAAACCTTCCCGGTAATCCACTGCAGCTGCATGCCCGTTATGCCAGAGAGCAGGTGCTGGTTGGCTTTGGCGCGACTACCTTCGCGCAGCAACCCACTGCTCGCGAAGGGGTCTATGTCATCGCAGAGCAACATATCGAGTTGCTGTTCGTGACCTTGAACAAAACGGAACAGCACTTCTCCCCCACCACCCGTTATCACGACTACGCCATCAACGAGTCGCTGTTTCATTGGCAGAGCCAAAACAGCGCTCGCCCAGAACGGGGTAAGGGGCTGAGTTACATAAACCACAGAGCAGAAGGTAAGCGCTTGTTTCTGTTCGTCCGCGAGCAGAGCAAAGATGAATTTGGCCGCACCCTTGGCTTTGTGAACTTTGGTGAGGTGGAGTACGTATCCCACACAGGCAGCCAACCGATGAACATAAAATGGCGTCTCACTACTCCGATGCCGCCATTTATGTGGAAAGAGGCCGCCAAACTGGCTGTTGGTTAGTAAGGCTTCTCACCCGGTGGGGATATGACGCAAAACCCACCGGATTCTCGCCCAAAACCCCGGCTAAATTATCCAGTTGCATAATAACCATGCGGCCTTGCGGTTGTTTAACTGGCCCTAACGTCAGATAATACCGCCCGCCTTCAAACCCCGATAACCCGACTTTCAGTGACGGTAATTGATGACTGAGTACCTGCTTTTATTGATCGGCACCGTGCTGGTTAACAACTTCGTGCTGGTGAAATTCCTCGGCCTCTGCCCCTTTATGGGGGTCTCCGGCAAGCTGGAAACCGCCATCGGCATGGGGCTGGCGACCACCTTCGTGATGACCCTCGCCAGTGCCAGCTCCTATCTGGTGGAGCACTATATCCTGCTGCCGCTGGATATCGCCTATCTGCGCACCCTCGCCTTTATTCTGGTGATCGCCGTGGTGGTGCAGTTTACCGAGATGGTGGTGCGCAAGAGCAGCCCGACCCTCTATCGCCTGCTGGGGATCTTCCTGCCCCTCATCACCACCAACTGCGCGGTGCTCGGGGTGGCGCTGCTCAGCATCAATGAGCGACACGACTTTATCCAGAGCGTGATCTACGGCTTTGGCGCCGCCACCGGCTTCTCGCTGGTGTTGATCCTGTTTGCCGCCATGCGCGAGCGTCTGGTCGCCGCCGATGTGCCCGCGCCGTTTCGCGGGGTGTCGATTGCCATGATCACCGCCGGTCTGATGTCGCTGGCCTTTATGGGCTTTACCGGCCTTATCAAGATATAACCATGATCCATATTCTCTTTGCCATTCTGGTGCTCACCCTGCTGGCGCTGGCGTTCGGGATTATCCTGGGCTTTGCCGCCGTCAAGTTTCATGTGGAAGCAGACCCCATCGTCGACCAGCTCGATGCCCTGCTACCCCAGACCCAGTGTGGCCAGTGCGGCTATCCCGGCTGCAAACCCTACGCCGAGGCACTCGCCAACGGCGATCAGATCAACAAGTGCGTACCCGGTGGCGAGGCCACCATGCGCAAGATTGCCGATCTGATGGGGGTCGAGCCCCAGCCACTGGGGGGCAGTGACGAGGCCGCAGTGCCAGTCAAGAAGGTCGCCTTTATCCACGAAGATCAGTGCATCGGCTGCACCAAGTGCATTCAGGCCTGCCCGGTGGATGCCATCGTCGGCGCCACCAAGGCGATGCATACCGTGATTGCCAACGAGTGCACCGGTTGCGATCTCTGTGTCGATCCCTGCCCGACCGACTGCATCGAGATGATCCCGGTGCCCACCACGGTCGATAACTGGAAGTGGGATCTCAATAACGTGCATGTTCCGGGCAAGATTCCGGTCAAGATAGTGGAATAAACAGCGGAGCAACCATGCATTCCTTACTCGAACGTATCAAAGCCGGCACGCTCTGGGACTTTCACGGTGGCATTCACCCCGCCGACAACAAGCTGCAATCAAGCCAGAGCCCGGTGGTAGACGCCGGTCTGCCACCGCGCCTCATCATTCCGCTGCGCCAGCACGCAGGCCCCGCCGGCGATCTGCTGGTGCAGGTGGGCGACAAGGTCAAAAAAGGGCAGCCGCTGACCCGTTATGCCAAGGGGCGGGTCGTCCCTGTCCATGCCTCCACCTCCGGCACCATCACCGAGATTGGCAACCACACGGTTGCCCACCCCTCCGGGCTCGGCGATCTCTGCGTCATTCTCACCCCGGATGGGGAAGATGAGTGGGGCGAGCGCAATGGCAAAGCCGATTACTGGAATCTGGAGCGGGGCGAGCTGCTCGAGCGCATCCAGCAGGCAGGGGTCGCGGGCCTTGGCGGCGCCGTGTTCCCCACTCACAGCAAGCTCGACGGCCGCGGCCAGCTCACCGAGATCCTGATCGTCAACGGGCTGGAGTGCGAACCCTACATCACCACCGATGATCGGTTGATGCAGCAGTACGCCGACGAGATCATGGATGGCATCCGGGTGCTCAAGCACCTGCTCAAACCGAAACTCACCCTGATCGGGGTAGAAGACAACAAGCCCGAGGCGATCGAGCAGCTGACCCGGCACGCCACCGATGAAGATGTGCTGGTCAAGACGGTGCCGACCAAGTACCCCTCGGGTGGTGCCAAGCAGACCATCGAGCTGCTCACCGGCCGTCAGGTGCCCAAAGGCGGCCGCGCGGTCGATATCGGCATCATGGTGCTTAACGTGGCCACCGTGTTTGCCATCAAGCGCGCCATTATCGACGGCGAGCCGCTGATCGAGCGGATCGTCACCCTCACCGGCGACAGCTTCAAAAAGCCCGGCAACGCCTGGGTGCGCCTCGGTACGCCGGTGCGCTGGCTGTTGCAGCGTTTCGAGCTGCAACCGGAAGCGGAGCAGCGGGTGATCATGGGGGGCCCCATGATGGGCTTTACCCTGCCCCACGCCATGGTGCCTGTGGTCAAGGCCACCAACTGCCTGCTGGCACCGACGCAAGCCGAACTGCCCGCCCCCGGCCCGGAGCAGCCCTGCATCCGTTGCAGCGCCTGCGCCGATGCCTGCCCGGCCACCCTGCTGCCGCAAGAGCTCTACTGGTACAGCCGGGCCAAGGAGTATGACAAGGCCGAGAAGCTCAACCTGATGGACTGCATCGAGTGTGGCGCCTGCGCCTGGGTCTGCCCGAGCGAGATCCCACTGGTGCAGTACTACAAGATCGCCAAAGACGACATTCGCGAAGCCCGTGCCGAGGCCGAAAAAGCCGAACGCGCCAAGCAGCGTTTCGAGGCCAAGCAGGCCCGCTTCGAGCGGGAGAAAGCGGCCCGCGAAGCGCGCCATGCCGAAGCCGCCGCCCAGCGCCGTCAAACCATGACGGCCGCAGGCGGCGAAGATCCGGTGGCAGCGGCACTGGCCCGCATCAAGGCCAAGCAGGATGCCCCCATCACAGCCATTACCGCCACCGCAGAGGGCTTGCCTGACAACAGTGCCGTGATTGCCGCCCGCGAAGCCCGCAAACGGGAAGCGGAAGCGCGCCGCGCCGCCAAGCTGGCGGAGAGCGCAAACAGCGACACTGCCGCTGCGGCGCAACCCGCCGAGGCGGTTGACCCCGCCAGCGATCCCAAGAAAGCAGCCATCGCCGCCGCACTGGCGCGCGCCAAGGCCAAGAAAGCCGCTCAGGCAGGCGAGAGCGCCGAGCCTGTGACTGCCGAAGCCGTTGCTGCGCCTGCGGTAGATGCTGATCAGCAAAAGGCAGAGGTTGATCCGAAAAAGGCAGCGATTGCCGCCGCCATTGCCCGTGCCAAAGCCAAAAAGGCCGAGGCCAGTGGCGAGCCGGTAAGCGCAGCCAACAGCGCAACAACCGACGCTGACACCCAAAGCGATACACCCGCAGATCCCAAGAAAGCGGCAATTGCTGCTGCCATCGCTCGTGCCAAGGCCAAAAAGCTGGCGCAGCAGGGCAACAGCGCTGAGGGCGACCTGACCGCAAATGCTGGCACCAGCGAATCCGCTGCAACCCAAAGCACTGCGCCATCTGCGGCCAGCGAAGCGGTCGATCCCAAGAAGGCCGCTATCGCCGCTGCCATTGCCCGCGCCAAGGCCAAAAAGCTGGCCCAGCAGGGCGAGAGTGCCGGTGCTGAAGGTGCGCAGAGTGAGCCAGCTGCCAGCGCACAGACCCGCGACATGACGCTAGCCAAGAGCGAAGTAACCACCAGCCACAGCGATACGGCTGCAAGTGAGGCGGTCGATCCCAAGAAGGCCGCTATCGCCGCAGCCATCGCCCGGGCCAAGGCCAAAAAGCTGGCGCAGCAGAGCGAGCGTATCAGTGCTGAGGTAGAGAGTGCCGGTACTCAGGTAGATAGAGCCGGAACTGAGGGTGAGCGCGCACCGACCGAGCCGATGCAAACCGATGCCGCCAGCAGTGAGCAACCACTTGCCGTCGCAGAGGCGCCTGAAGCGAGCGCCCCTGCGGCTGATGCCCCGGTTGATCCGAAAAAAGCGGCCATTGCAGCCGCCGTGGCCCGCGCCAAGGCGAAGAAGCTGGCGGCCGAGGCGGCCAGAGCTGCAGAGACCGCCGCTGAAGATGCCCCGTCAGCCGACCGAACAACCACAAGGTAATCGACAGACTCATGTTCAATATTGCGACTGCGCCGTTTGCCCATAACCGCAAACAGACCCGAACCCTGATGCTGCTGGTGATCCTGGCCTGCGTGCCGGGCTTGCTGGCTCAGACCTGGTTCTTCGGCTGGGGCTCCTTTATCCAGATCCTGCTGGCGTTGGTGACAGCGCTGCTGTGCGAGGCGCTGGTGCTCAAGCTCCGTGGCCGCGCCATCAAGCCTGCCCTGATGGATGGCAGTGCGGCGCTCACCGCCGTGCTGATCGGTCTCTCCCTGCCGCCGCTGCTGCCATGGTGGATGCTGGTGGTGGGCACGGCCTTTGCCATCATTGTCGCCAAACACCTTTACGGCGGACTGGGCCAGAACCTGTTCAACCCGGCCATGGTCGCCTATGTGCTGCTGCTGGTCTCCTTCCCGGTGCAGATGACCAGCTGGCTGCCGCCGGAGAGCGTGCGCGCCTACAGCCTCGGCTTTGGTGATGCGGCGTCGGTGATCTTCACCGGCTTTAGCCTCGACGGCTATAGCATGGCCCAGCTCAAGCAGGGGGTGGATGGTCTCACCATGGCGACCCCCCTCGATACCCTGAAAACCGGCCTGACTCAGGGGCTCACCACCGGCGAGATCCTGAGCGGCCCGCTGTTCGAGGGTTGGGGCGGCATCGGCTGGAGCTGGGTCAACCTCGGCTACCTGCTGGGCGGCCTCTTCCTGCTGCAACAGAAGGTGATCAACTGGCGCATTCCCACCGCCATTCTCGGTGCCCTGCTGGCGGCCTCCACCATCGGCTATCTGGTGAGCCCGGATGCGACTGCCACGCCGATGTTCCATCTATTCAGCGGCGCCACCATGCTGGGAGCCTTCTTTATCGCCACCGATCCGGTCAGCGCCTGCACCACGCCGCGCGGCCGACTGGTCTATGGCGTGCTGATCGGGGTGCTGGTCTACATCATTCGCCGCTTTGGCGGCTATCCCGATGCGTTCGCCTTTGCCGTGCTGCTGGCCAACCTCTGCGTACCCTTTATTGACAGCCTGACTCGCCCGAAAGTGTATGGAGCCCGTCGCCAATGATGTTTCTGCCCTTTTCCACCATCACAGCTGACGGAGCCCGGACATGTTAAAGAGCATGCGCAAGAACGGCCTTATTCTGGCGATGTTCGCGCTGGGCTGTACCGCGCTGGTGGTACTGACCAACGAGCTGACCAAGGATAAAATCGCCCACCAGCAGCAGCTGGAGAAGCAGCAGACCCTCTCGGTATTGCTGCCGGAGGGGAGCTATGACAACGATCTGGTGGCCAGCTGCAAGCAAGTCACCAGCAGGAAGTATCTGGGCAGCGATCAGCCGCAAGCCCTCTATACCGCCAGCAAGAATGGCGTGGTGACCGGCTATGCATTGGAGGCGATTGCGCCGGATGGCTATAGCGGGGCGATCCGCATCGTGGCGGGTTTTGATGCCAAGGGCACCATCACAGCCGTGCGCGTGCTCGCTCACAACGAGACCCCGG
The DNA here is from genome assembly GCF_027706185.1 of Aeromonas sp. Y318-3. NCBI lineage: Bacteria > Pseudomonadati > Pseudomonadota > Gammaproteobacteria > Aeromonadales > Aeromonadaceae > Aeromonas > Aeromonas sp. Y318-3. The sequence goes on along the minus strand of NZ_JAPDCN010000002.1, from coordinate 329,517 downwards.
GCCTGGGTGACAAGATCGAGCTGAAGAAATCGGACTGGATCAACAGCTTTGCCGGAAAATTCCTGACCCATGACAACGAGCCCCAGTGGGCGGTGAAGAAGGATGGCGGCGAGTTTGATGCCTTTACCGGCGCCACCATCACCCCGCGAGCCGTGGTCAAGGCGGTGAAGAACCTGCTGAAACTGCAGCAGGAGCAACCCGAACTGCTCAGCAACGCCCCGGCTTGTCCGGCGGCGAACTAACGGAGTCGAGCCATCATGAAACAGATGGAACAGATTGAAACGGGCGCAACCCCGATTGCCGAGCTGGAAAGCCGCAAGGGCGAGCTCAAGGAGCTGATGAGTCAGGGGCTGTGGAAGAACAACCCCTCGCTGGTGCAGGTGCTGGGGCTCTGCCCGACCCTCGCCGTCTCCTCCACCTTTACCAATGCGCTGGGGCTGGGCCTTGCCACCATGGCGGTGCTGGTCTGCTCCAACCTCGCCGTCTCGCTGGTGCGCAACTGGGTGCCGAAGGATATTCGCATCCCGGTCTATGTGATGATCATCGCCTCGCTGGTGACCAGCGTGCAGCTGCTGATGAACGCCTACACCTATGGCCTCTATCAGGCACTCGGCATCTTTATCGCCCTGATCGTCACCAACTGCGTCATCATCGGCCGCGCCGAGGCCTATGCCTCCAAGAACCCGCCGCTGTTGGCGGCCCTCGACGGCCTGATGATGGGCCTTGGCTTTACTCTGGTGCTGCTGGTACTGGGCGGCATGCGCGAGATCATCGGCATGGGCACCCTGTTTGATGGCGCCGAGCTGCTGCTGGGCGAGTGGGCCAAATCCCTGCGCATCGAGCTGTTCCACGCCGATGCCAGCCTGCTGCTGGCGATTTTGCCGCCGGGCGGCTTTATCGGGCTGGGACTGTTGATCGCCGCCAAGAACGCCATCAACGACTGGCGGGACCGCAAACAAGCAGCCACAGTGGCCCACTGCAACGTTGCCCCGGCTCGCGTCCGGGCGACCGAACTATGATCGGACGCAAGGCATGAACAACCAGAAACGCAGAGAGATCCTCGAGCGACTGCGGGAAAACAACCCCCACCCCACCACAGAGCTCAACTTCAACTCGCCATTCGAGCTACTGATCGCCGTGCTGCTCTCGGCGCAGGCGACCGATGTCAGCGTCAACAAGGCGACCGACAAGCTCTATCCGGTGGCCAACACCCCACAGGCGATGCTGGATCTCGGGGTCGAGGGGCTCAAGAGCTACATCAAGACCATTGGCCTCTTCAACACCAAGGCCGAGAACGTCATCAAGACCTGCGCCATCCTGCTGGAGCGCCATGGCGGCGAGGTGCCGGAGAACCGCGAAGCGCTGGAAGCCCTGCCGGGCGTCGGCCGCAAGACCGCCAACGTGGTGCTCAACACCGCCTTTGGCTGGCCCACCATCGCCGTCGATACCCATATCTTCCGGGTATCGAACCGCACCGGCTTTGCGGTGGGCAAGAATGTGGATCAGGTGGAGGAGAAGCTGCTTAAAGTGGTGCCCGCCGAATTCAAGCTGGATGTCCACCACTGGCTCATCCTGCACGGGCGTTACACCTGTCTGGCTCGCAAGCCCCGCTGTGGTTCCTGTATCATCGAGGACTTGTGCGAGTACAAAGAGAAGGTCTATCCCGACAGCTGATAGCCTCGCAACCGAGATTGAAAGCAGTACACATCACCAACCCGGAGAACTGAGCAATGAGAATTCTGCATACCATGCTGCGTGTCGGCGATCTGCAACGCTCCATCGACTTCTACACCCGCGTCCTTGGCATGAAGCTGCTGCGCAAGAGCGAGAACAGCGAGTACAAGTACACCCTGGCTTTCGTCGGTTACGGTGACGAGAAGGATGAAGCGGTGATCGAGCTGACCTACAACTGGGGGGTGAGCGAGTACGAACTGGGCTCAGCCTATGGCCACATCGCGCTGGAAGCGGACGACATCTACGCCACTTGCGACGCCCTGCGTGCCGCCGGAGCCAAGATCACCCGCGAGCCGGGCCCGGTCAAGGGCGGTACCACCGTCATCGCCTTCGTCGAAGATCCGGACGGTTACAAGATTGAACTGATCGCCAAGAAAGATGCCGGTACTGGCCTGGGTGACAGCTTCTAAGCTATCCGACTCCCGCTGCCGAATGGCAGGATCACAAAAGAGCGCAGATGCGCTCTTTTTTTGTGCTTCTCTGACCGGGGACCGTGCTAGATCTCGCCATTACGCCCCATGCTGATCACCACCCGCCGGTTCTTGGCACGTCCCTGTTCGGTTTCGTTGGAGGCGACGTGCTGCTTCTCGCCATGCCCCTCCACCGAGATCTTGCCGGGATCGATCCCCAGATCGACAAACACCTTCTTGATGGCATCGGCCCGCTTCTCGGAGAGTTTCAGGTTCGGCCAGCGGCCGCCATAGCTATCGCTGTAGGCGTCGATCACCACCACGTCGATGCTCTTGTCCGCCTTGATAAACTCGCTGATCATCGCCAGCCGCCGCTTGGAGGGGATGGAGAGCTGATCGCTGTTCTTGTCATAGGTGAGCACGCTAAAGGCGATATCGTTGAAGCTGTAGGGCAACAGCCCGCTCAGACAGTCGATAAAAGCCTGATATTTGACCCGAAAGTTGACTGACGACAGCGATACACGCACCGCACGGTTCTGGCGATACCAGTCCCGATACTGGAAAGTGGGCATTCGCCCCCCCTCCAGCTCGTCGAGCATGGTCCAGGCGGTTTGCCCCTCTACCAGCCCATCGAACTGCTGATAGAAGCGCAGCTGGCTCACTTCTCGCCCAGCTATTCCCGGGCGCCATACCGGCGGCATGATGCCAAGGCTCACCGTCTGGGTCTGGGCCTGTGGCCGCTTGCCCTTGAGCTCGAAGTCGAGGTTGATCTTGCGCCCGGCGCGGCTGACAAAGGCCCCCGTTCCCCAGTTGGGAATAGGGTGCTCGAGGCGACACTCAATCTGGGTATCGGAGGTCAAACGCCAGACGGATTGATCCAGACCGGCACCAAATTCGGTGACCCCAGCCTGTAACTGCATACTCACGGATATGCTGACCAACCCCAACACCCAAGCGTCCAATTGCTTGTCCTCCACACGATCTCACAAGAGATATCGGCGGCAAGAGGCCAAGCTTTAGCGACAAACTGCAAAGGCGTGCCGTTGGTGTGGCAAAGGCTTGCCCCCAAGCGGCGCTCACTCTCCCCCTCTTTGCTCCGTGCCAACCGGCAGGAAGCTCGCTACAGTAAAATCAGGGCAATCAGACGCCGCTTATCGGGAACCAAACTCATGCACCGCTCTTGCTCCTCTTTATTGCAGATGTTGTTGCCAATGCTGCTGGCGCTATCCGGCGGCGCCGTCAAGGCCGCAACACAGGATCAGGAGTGGGCACAGGAGCGCGCCAATGCGGTGCTCTCGCTGATGACCTTCACCGTGGTGCCCGACATCACCGCCAGCAACCTCGATATCGGCAGCGGCACCAATCAATCTGCTGCCCTCAACATGACCCAGATCGGCGGCGGCGCCACCATGAGCGAAGCCGTTCCCATCTATCTGGAAGGGGCGATCGGCTTTAGCCGCTACGATCCCCAGTTTGTGGTGAGCAACGGCACCGAGAGCCGCACCCTCCCGACCAAATGGAACAGCCTGACCGCCTCTGGCGGGATCGGCTGGGATATCGCCCTCCATGAAGACCCGCGCGGTGGCCACTGGGTGCTGCGCCCCATCGCCAACGTCTCGCTCGGTACCATGGCCAGCGATCTGCGGATCGGCAACTGGCTGCTGGAGCGCACCAAGGGCTACTCGCTGGATTTTCTCGATGGTGGGCAGCTCAATATGTACGGACTGGGAGGCTCGCTGATGCTCGACTACGAGCTCTTTTCAAAGACGCAGGATATCGATATCGAAGTGCGCTACTCCTACCAGCACCTGCAGAGCTTTGGCGGCACCTCGACCAGCGTCCGTGGTCACGCCGAGGCGGAGAACCTCGGTCTCTATCTGCGTCGCCGGGCCCCGCTGTTTGACTGGACTCTGCTCGACAGACCGGTGCGCTATGTACTGGAGGGGGCTCATACCGCATATCTGGGGGAACAGCGGGGGTTGCTTGGCTTTGACTCCCTCAACTCTATCGGCGCCGGTCTGGAGCTGGACAGCAGCAAATACGACATCATAGTCACCCGTACCCGGCTGGTTGCCCGCTATATGTTCAGCCACAATACCAGCGGTTATTCCATCGGGTTGGCCATGAGTTTCTAAGTCGTTATTTTTGCCTGACAAAAGTGGGCAATCCTCAGTGAACGCACAGTAACACTCCAGATAATCACGCCCTATTGACGGAGGGTTTATTTATCCTGACCCTTTCATATGCCTCACCACCCCATCATATCAGGTAAAAATATCCACCTGCTGGTAGGCTAATTCCCCCCCTCGCACACCGAATATTGGAGTTTTTTGTCTGTGTATTTACGGCGCGCAATGGCTGATTGGTCCTGTGATGTCGCCAGCCTGTACTCGCTTGCAACAGAGAAAATACTCAACTCCAGATATTGCAGCCCTATGGCCAACTTTATCGACACCCATAAGGAACCATCCTGGATGGTCCCCCATCTTTTGCACAGTGACTTGAACCACACCTAACTCACTGTTTTAAATGATTTATAGTTTTTCATACTTTATGAATCCAATTAATCCTGTTTTATTTTACTTAGATCACCCGACTGCTAAATTTGGCGTCATCCCGGCAGGACGAGGCGCACTGAAACGACTGACTGCGGGCTACCGATAACAGGTGTGCAATGAGCACAGAAATAACGTTCAGGCATAGCAACCGTTATTTTGACGACATCACACTTGCTGACCCTTGTTGATTTGAGGTTATCTGATGAAAAAAACGCTGCTTGCTCTCTCTGTATTGGTCATGACCGGAACCGCATATGCAGGGGTGCCTGATTTATCCGCTAGCTGTCCTGGACATATTAATCTTCGCGTCGAAGATGGCACGGCTTATATCAATAACCAGCAAGTTACACTTAAAAAAGTGAATTCAAATTTCTACGAGGCGAGCAAGGGGCGCACCACCCTCTCCATGGTGAAAAATGGCGACTGGGGCATCACCTATTTTGTCAAAAATGGCGACAGCGGCGCCTGCCAGCTCAATGACGATGAGAACGATGACGACGGCGATGGTGAGAGCGCCAGCAGCAGTGCCTACAACGGCAGCACTGCGCAAACCAAGGTTGCCGAGAACGCCTGCATGAACGCCGTCGCCAGAAAAGCGGGCGTCAGCCGCAGCAAACTGACCCTCGACTATGTGGCCGACTCCCAGGCGGGGATGATGATTGATATCAAGGGGCCCCATGACCGGCTCTGGCACTGCCTCACCGACGCCCGCGGCCACATTTCTGGCATCAATCAGGACTGATTTCGAGCCACGGCTCAGCGGGGCCCACACCGACCGTGGGGGCTCCACCCCTTATCCATTGCAATTATTTGATACAGGAAAATGAAGATGAGATCCAAACAGACTCTGCTCAATGTCGCCCTCGGTTGCCTGCTCGCGGTCGGTATCTCCGGCTGCGCCGTGGCCAAAACCCATCACGGCCACAAGACCCATGCCCAAGCGCACGCTCAGGAAGGGGCCGTGCAGTATGGCGACGAGAGCCCGTGGGCTGGCAACTATAAGGCGGTCACTGACGATGGCCGCACCGTGGCCGAAATTCACGTCGATACCACAGGGGAGACCTATATCGATGGCAATCAGGTAAAACCAAGCCACAGCGGCAGCGACTACCTGAAATTCAAGCAGGAGACCATCACTTACACCCTGCGCAAAAGCGGTGCCAGCTGGAAAGACAGCGATGCCGGCACCAGCGGCCGCATCCTGTTCGATTGATAACCCCGACACCGGCCTTGCCAGACACCAAGCCCCGCCAAGGGGCTTTTTTGCACCTGCAAAATACTATCAGCCTCTGCATGACCACCAACGAGAAAGTAGCACGTCGCAAACTCAGCCTGCTAGAGCTCGCCATAGAGCTCAATAACGTCAGCAAAGCCTGCAAACTCATCGGCTACAGTCGTCAGCAGTTCTACGAAATTCGCCGTAATTTCCAGACCTATGGCGCCGAGGGATTGCTCGACAAATTGCCCGGCTGCAAAGGGGCTCATCCCAATCGGGTCGCTCCCGAGATTGAACAGGCCACCCTCGATTACTCCCTCACCAGACCAGCTCATGGCCCGCTGCGAGTCGCGCAAAAACTGGCTCTGCAAGGCATCAATGTCAGTGCGGGCGGTGTGCGTGGCGTGTGGCAACGGCACGACTTGCTCTCCAAACACGACCGTTTGTAGCGCCTCGAGAAAACCCATAGGGAACAAACCATTGAGCTCAATGACGAGCAAATTCGCCTGCTCGAACGCTTTAGCCCCGAGTTCCGCGAACGCCAGATAGAGGTTCATTACACCGGGAACTGGTGGCGATCGACACCTTCTTCGTTGGCGCGCTCAAGGGGGTTGGCAAGGGGTATCTGCAAACCGTGCTGGACTGCTAGAGCCGCCACGCCAGGGGGCGGCTCTACACCAGCAAGCTGCCGGTGACCTCGGTTCATGTGCTCAATGAAACGGTGCAGCCGTTCTTCGAAGCCCACGAGGCACGGGTCTATACCATCCTGTCGGACAACGGGCGCGAGTTCTGTGGGCGCCCTGACCACCATCCCTACGAGCTGTTCCTGCAACTGGAGGGGATTGAGCACCGGACAACCAAGGTGCGCAGGCCACAGAGCAACGGCTTTATCGAGCGACAGCATCGCACACTGCTGGATGAACACTTCCGAATCAAGGGGAGAACGACTTGGTATGAGTCGGTGGAGCAGATGCAGACAAACCTGGATAGCTACCTGGAGCACTACAACACCCAACGGCCACATCAGGGCAGGATGATGGAAGGGCAAACCCCCTACAACATGTTCAAGAAGGGTCTGAAATTGATACCGAAGGAAGTGCGCACTAAAGTAGCGTAAACAAGACACCGATTTGAGGCCGGTGTCAGGTGATAACTAGATCTGTACAAATTAACCGAGACCGGCAATTTGCCAACTATCACTAGAAATTACAATCCGGCGATTCACCAGAACTCCGTTACGCAATAGCAATGCAGCCAAAAAGAAAATGGCCGAGATATCATCTCGGCCATTCGTAGCCTGGTCAAAGACTCAAGCCAGGATATTACTCATGTGCAACTTATTAGAAGTTGTACTGCATACCGAATTCAAACTGGTCGTCTTTTTCACCAGCATTTTCGATTGCATAGTTAGCGTAAGACTTCAGATTGCCAGTAAATGCATATTCAACACCGAGTACTACACGGTCAAAAATATCGGCATAACCAGCACTCTTACCAGTATAAGTTGCTTCGCTTTCTAGGAAGTTATAGCCAGCAAGCAACTTCCAAGCATCGATGGTATAAGAACCGGCGATTTCATAACCACGAGCTTTCATGCTTTCATCTGCATAAGACTCAATCTTGGATTGGTTATACATGGCACCAACGTAGAAGGCATCGTACGCATAAGACGCGCCCAGAGCCCAATCTTCTTTAGATTTGGCGCGAACAATCTCATCACCAAGAGTAACAACGACACCGTCAGCAAGGCTTCCTGCGGTCACATCTTCAAACTTCTTGTCTTGGTAACTCGCACCAAAACCAAAGCCGTTGGTGAAGTTATAACCAGCGCCGACCGCATAACCGTTTTTCAGGCCCGCGTCATTAGCATTGTTCTGACCACCTGCTGTGGTGTTAATACCAACTTGCTCATCAGATGAATAGGAGCTGTTGTGGCTGATGTAGGAAGCATTAAAGAAAGCGCCATCCCATGCACCACGATAAATCACTTGGCCTTCTTGACGACCGTCGTCCAAGTTGCCTACGTTGCCCAACTCTTCGAAGATATCGGCACGGTCACGAACACCCCATTTAGCAGCGGTATCAGTCTGACCAAACAGGAATTGACCGTACTGGGAACCATCAAAACCGGCAAAAACATGACGCGAAGCGAACTGTTTATCATCAGCACCTGAGTTTTCTGATTCGACCTGCCACTCACCCATGGCCAGAGCAGACCATGTATTATTCAGTGCGACCTTACCACTCAGCCCCATACGGGCATAGGTGTTGACCTCGCCCTTCTTGGTTTGAAACTGATCCTTTACAAAGCTATTTTTAGTCGTATCAAAACTCGCGCTGTCTTCCTCACCTTGATAGCGAGCATGCACGCGACCGTTCACATCAAATTTGGCGCCATCTTTGTCATACACGGTAGCAGCGTTGGCTGCGGAAGCGAACAGAGCCGGGATAGCAATTGCCAGAATTGTCTTTTTCATAGTTTCCAATGCCTACTGTAAGTTAAACACTAAGTCGTTGTTATTCCCTGTGTTAGCGATGTTCTTTGCATCACTATGCCGCCGAGACTAGCACCGGATTTTTTGAACCGCAATGAAAAAACTTGGAACTTTTTATGGAAATCATGGTCCCCAAGATGAAAATGTGATGCACATTTCACTTGAGGCTCGCTCGAAGGGAAAACGTTTGCAATTAATCCTGCTGATTATTTGGACTCAAATAGTCTATTTTGCATGCAAACAACGCTAACTACCTGATAAACAACCAAAGTGGTCTGATCAGCGTAAAACTGCCGTGATAATGGCTGTTGCCTCGACCTCACCAAGGGGTTGCGGGTATCCTTGTCCTTCGATTAACCCCTAACTGGCCCTCTCTTCATGCTCTCTACTCGCCTTAAAGCCACCATTCGTCAAACCTATCGCCAGATTTCGGATGGATTACCCGGCTTTGTGCCGCGCAAAGAGCAGAACTTTCTGGTGGCAGAGATAGCCAAAACCCTGACCGGCGAGTACGACAAACAACGCCGTATTCTGGTGGCCGAAGCGGGCACCGGTATCGGCAAATCCCTCTCCTATGCGCAGGGCGCCATTCCGGTGGCACGGCTCACCCAGAAGAAGCTGGTGATCTCCACCGCCACAGTGGCCCTGCAAGAGCAGCTGATCCACAAAGACCTCCCTTTTTACCACCGCCACAGCGAGCTGCCGTTTCGCTTTATGCTGGTCAAGGGGCGGCAGCGTTACTGCTGCGAACATCTGCTGGAACAGGCAGCCAGTGGCGCCGAGATGGCCAACTTCGAGCTCGACTTTGGCAGTCTGAGCAAATCCAAACCATCTGACAGCGACAAAGATCGCTACCAGGCCCTGTGGCAGGCCTACACCAATGGCAAATGGGACGGGGATCGGGACAACTGGCCGGAACCCATTCCCGACACTTGCTGGGATCGCATCGCCGCCGACCGCCACACTTGCAACAAGGCGCTGAGCCATCACCAGCACTGCCCCTTTCATCGCGCCCGCAACGACATGGAGAGTGCCGATGTGCTGGTCGTCAACCATGCGCTACTGCTCTCCGATCTCACCATGGGCGGCGGCATCATTCTGCCGCCCCCTGATGAGTGCATCTATGTGCTGGATGAGGCCCATCACCTGCCCACCATCGCCCGGGATCACGGCGCGGCGTCGGCCAGCGTCAAAGGCTCGCGCCGCTGGCTGGAGAAGCTGGTACAAAGTGCAGGCAAGCTGGCGCGGACGCTTAATAAGGAAAGCCTGCTCGACCCCCAACTCAAACTGCAGGATGCGCTGGCCTCCATCCAGCCCGACCTGAAGGCGGTCGAGCAGTGGCTAAGCGCCAACGATCGGCTGTTTGGCAGTGAACCCCACTACCGCTTCGCCGAAGGGGTATTGCCGGATCCCCTGCCCATGCTGGCGGAGAATCTCAAGGAGTCGAGTAAGAAGGCGCTGCGGGCGCTGGATCGGATGCAGGGGGCCATAGGTGAAGCGCTGAAAGATGGCGAGATCCGCCGCAAGGAGGCCGAACCCCTGCTGGCCGAGAGCGGTTTTCATCTGCAGCGGCTGGAGAGTTTCTGCGCCCTGTGGGAGATGCTGGGGCGCCATGTTCCGACCGGCAAAACCCCGCTCGCCCGCTGGATGGCCAAGAGCGATGACGGCGATATCTGGCTGCACGCCTCACCGATTGAGGTAGGCTATCTGCTGGAAGAGTGGCTTTGGTCGAAATGTCTGGGGGCCGTGCTGGTCTCCGCGACCCTTACCGCCCTCTCTTCTTTTAGCTATTTTCGCCATCAGGTGGGGCTCAAGGAGCACGACGGCACTCGCTATCTACGCCTGCGCTCCCCCTTTGATTATCAGAAAGCCGAGCTCTATCTGCCCAAGATGGAGCACGAACCCAACTCGCCGGCCTTTACCAACGAACTCATCAGCGTGCTGCCCCGCATCTTGGCGGGCAAGGAGGCAAGCCTGGTGCTCTTCTCCTCCTATCGCCAGATGAATGAGGTGGCCGTTGGCTTGCGAGCCAAGGGACTCTCGCTGCTGGTGCAGGGGGAAGCCTCCCGCAATGCCCTGCTCACCCTGCACAAACAAAAATGCGATGGCGGTCAGGCCAGCATCCTGTTTGGTACCGGCAGCTTCTCGGAGGGGCTGGATCTGCCGGGTCACTATCTCACCAATCTGGTGATCACCAAACTCCCCTTTGCGGTACCCAACTCGCCGGTCGAGGAGGCCACCGCCGAGTGGGTGGAGCAGCGAGGGGGGAACCCCTTTCTGCAACTGACAGTGCCGGAGGCATCGCGCAAACTGATCCAGGCCTGTGGCCGCCTCATCCGCAAAGAGGCTGATCGGGGACGGGTCACCATTCTCGACCGCCGCCTGCTGACCAAACGTTATGGCAAGGGGTTGCTTGATGCTCTCCCCCCGTTTACACGGCGGATCGAGTAAATCAGTCTGCCGCTATTGACAAACAAACTGACAGCGGCGCAAACATCGAGCACCAGAAAGAGCCATTGCCGCAGTAGGCCAAACCTGTAAAAATGAGCCCCTGTTTTCAGTGGGCAATCGCCTGACTGTTCAAGGAGATGAAATGAAACTGACTGTTCTGGTACCGGCGCTGGCTGGTCTGTTGTGGGCCGGTAGCGCCCTTGCTGATGCCCAATTGGAAGTGACCACCCCGTATGTCGTCCAGCTGATCGATGGTCAAGCAATCAATCCCTCATTACTCGATAACACCAAAAAGTTTCCACTTAGCGTTGGTAAACATCAGCTCGTGGTTGCATTTGAAGGCAATTATTCTAATCGAGACGAAATCAAGCTGGTGACCGCCGAGCCGCTGGTGCTGAACTTCACCGCTGCCGACAACCAGCAGCTGGTGCTGGACTATAAAAAGCCCCGCAACGAAGCAGAAGCCAAACAATTCCTGAAGGATCAGAAAGTCACGCTGAAAGACAAGGTCAGTGGTCAGCAAGTGAGTAGCGAACAGTTCGTGATGCCGAAAGTAGAGGGCTTCCAGCTGACCCGTGACTATCAGCAAGAGCTGATCAACATGGGCAAAGCCTTCAACCAGCCCAAAACCGTTGCCGTCTCTACTGCTGCCGTGATGGCTGCCGCCAGCGCACCGGTTCAGGTTGCCCCCAGCAAGGCTCAAAGCAATCCGGAAGCGCTGACCCAGTTGCAAAACTGGTACAACAAGGCAGATGCGGAAACCCGCAAAGCCTTCCAGATCTGGGTTATCCAGCAGCAATAAGCCGGACTGAGAGATTGACTGAAAGGGGAGCCAAGCTCCCCTTTTCCATATCCTGCGGTCTCACTCACGACGCGTCTTGATTTGTGCGCTGCCACTTCCCCTTTATATAGGGAGTGTATATATGGATTCATCTGCTGATTTCATATATAGAAAGCGCCACCTTGCCAGGGAGAATGGCACCATGTCGTTGCGCATTTTCTATCACCCCCTCTACTCCTCCCTGACGCTACCCGAGCGCCATCGCTTCCCGCTGGCCAAGTATCAGGGGCTGTTTGAGCACCTGCAGGTGCAGGGTTACCCCCTTGGCGAAGCGCCGGCCGCTACCCGGGAGCAAATCTGTCGCATTCACGATGCCGATTATGTCGCGGCGGCCCTGAGCGGCCAGCTTGAAGAGCGCGCCATCCGCAAGATCGGTTTCCCCTGGTCACCCATGCTGATGGAGCGCACCTTGCGCTCGGTGGGTGCCACCGTTGCCGCCAGCCGCCATGCTCTTGAGCAGGGCTGCGGCTTGCAGATCTCCGGTGGCTACCACCACGCCCATCGCGATCACGGCAGCGGTTTTTGTCTGTTTAACGATTTGGTGATTGCCGCCCAGGCTTGCCTCGACGAGGGGCGCTGTGAACAGGTGCTGATCGTCGATCTCGATGTGCATCAGGGAGATGGCAGTGCGGCCCTGTGCGCCGGACGGCGCGATATCATCACCCTCTCCCTTCATGGGGAGCACAACTTCCCCTATCACAAAACCACCTCTCACCTCGACTTTCCGCTGCCAAGCGGCATGGCAGACGATGCCTATCTCACCACACTGCAACAGGCACTCTCGCTGGCACTGCGCCTCTATTCGCCGGATCTCATCCTCTATCAGGCGGGCGTCGATGTGCATCATGCCGACGAACTTGGTTATCTCTCCCTGAGCGATGAAGGGGTTCGCCTGCGCGATGCCATGGTATTTGACTGTGCAATCAAGCATGGGTTGCCTGTCGCCGCAGTGCCCGGTGGCGGCTATCGCCGCGACTGGCAACAGCTGATCCCGCTTCATATGTCGCTGTTTGAGACGGCGCGCCACCGTTTTGGTTGATGACATGCCTTTATATGTCGGGCACTTCACCAGATAAAACAGAAGAGGCGACCCTGGGGTCGCCTCTTCGTGTTTCGTCATCTGGGTCACACAAGCTCGCTCGTTGTCAGGCAAGCTCGGGACGCCTGAGGATAACTATTTCTGACGCTTGCGGGCGTACTTGCGACGGGCGCGGGCCTGACGCTCCTCTTCCCGCTCGGCCTTCTCTTTGGCTTTTTGCTCGGCTTCTGCGGCGGCCTCGACAATCTCGACGCTCACCATCTCCGGCGTCTCCAGCGAGATGCGCCCCAGCAAGCCTGAGCGGAACTCGTTGATCAGGATCTCGGACGCCTTGTGCAGGTCGGCCAGCCCCCCCTTGCGCATGAAGCCACGCTGGCGAGCGATCAGATCCAGCAGCTCGATCTCGGTCTCGGGCAACTCGTCAATCTGATAGCGCGCCTTGATCCGCTCCGGATACGCCTTGAGGAAGTAGTCAGCGGCGAACATGGCGATGTCCGCATAGTCATAGACGGTATCCTTGATAGCCGCCGTGATGGCCAGCCGATAACCGCAGGAGGGCGGGTTGAGCTTGGGCCACAAAAAGCCCGGGGTATCGGTCAGGATGACGTGGTTGTCGAGCTTGATCCGCTGCTGGGACTTGGTCACCCCCGCCTCGTTGCCGGTGCGGGCAATGATACGCCCCGCCAGGGTATTGATCAGGGTGGACTTGCCCACGTTGGGGATCCCCATGATCATCGCCCGCACGCCGCGCAGCTCAAAATTGCGCTCCGGCAGCATTTCGTGGCAGAGGGTCAGCAGTTGCTTGATCTTCTCCGGCTCTTGTTGCGTCAGCGGCAGCGCCTTGATCCCCTTCTCTTTTTCCATGTGCGCCACCCACAGATCGGTGATCGCCGGATCGGCCAGGTCCGCCTTGTTCAGCACCTTGATCACCGGGGTATCACCACGCAGCTCGGGCACCAGCGGGTTTTCGCTGGAGAAGGGGATGCGGGCATCGAGCATCTCGATGATCACATCGACCTGGGGCATGACCTCGGCAATCTCTTTGCGGGCCTTGTGCATGTGACCGGGGAACCAGTTGATGGACATATCCGTTACTCTCTGTGGGGGCTGCGGGCGCGCGCATGGAACAACAAGCGCTCTGCCGCGGGCATCGAACGAAGGGGGCGCATTTTACCTGCTGCGGGCCTCTTTTGACAGGTCATTCTAACCATCACCTCCTCAAATCAGCAAACCGCCGAGGCGGAGCGACCTTGCCGGAAGCGACCGGACCAACTGGCTCAATTGACAGATAACACATTGATATAGTGTAACATTTTCATCACTTTTTCACACAACCGTCACCGATAGTCAGTAAAAGTGTCATCTGCCCCCTCTAGGCTGCGCTCAGGTTATACAAGGAGCGAACCCCAATGAGAAAAATGGCAGGACTTGCAGTGATGATCGGCGCCGCCCTGGCTGCCGGCTGCAAATCAGACAATGACACGGTGGCGACCAAGCCCGCAGCCCAACCCACCAACGTCATCTTCTTCCTCGGTGACGGCATGGGCCTCAACACCCTGACGGCGGCCCGCATCTACGGTGTCGGCGAAGAGGGTGATCTCACCATCGATACCCTGCCAGAGACGGCCTTTATCAAGACCTTCTCCCACGATGCCCAGGTCACTGACTCGGCCCCCTCCATGGCGGCCTACATGACCGGGGTCAAGAGCAACAACGGCGTCATCAGCATGGACGGCGACGCCACCTATGAGAGCGACTGCAGCAAGAGCGCCGGCAAGCCGGTGACCACCCTGCTGGAGCTGGCCAAAGCCGATGGCCGCGGTACCGGTGTGGTAACCAGCACCCGGGTAACCCACGCCACCCCGGCGGCTACCTATGCCCATATCTGCAACCGGGATCTGGAGGCAGATATCGCCGTCCAGCTGGTACCGGGCGGCAAAGGCTACAACAGCGCCCTCAAGGAGGGGCTGGATGTGGTGCTCGGTGGCGGCAGCAGTTTCTTCCTGCCTAAAGCCGACAAGGGCAAGCGGGAGGATGGCCGCAACCTCATCAGCGAAATGCAGGCCAAGGGCTACCAGTTTGCCAGCAATCTGGATGAGCTGAACAAGGCCGATGCGGGCAAGCCACTGCTGGGCCTGTTTGGTTCCAGCCACATGAAATATGACCTGGACCGTCCCGCCAGCGAGCCGTCACTGGCCCAGATGACCCTGGCCGCCATCAAGCAGCTCAAGGGCAAAGAGAAGGGTTACTTCCTGATGGTGGAAGGGGGTCGCATCGACCACGCCCTGCACGACACCAACGCCAAGCGGGCGCTGCAGGACACCATAGCCTTCGACAACGCCATCAAGGCCGCCATCGACGAGGTGAAAAAGAGCGACCCCGAGCTGAAAAACACCCTGATCGTGGTCACCGCCGACCACGACCACACGCTAGTGCTCAACGGCTATGCCAAGCGCACCGGCAAGACCACTGCCGACAACCCCGGCGTACTCGGGCTGGTGAAGAACTACGAGACTGGCGAGCCAAGCAAGGATAGCGAGGGCATGCCCTACACCATCATAGGTTTTGGCAACGGCTACAACCGGGTAGATGGCCCGCGCAGCAGCGTTGCCCCGCTCGACGATGCCACCGTCTCCGCCAATGACTACCACCAGGAAGTGGTGGTCAAGGTAGGCGAAATCGGCAACGAGACCCACGGCGGCACCGATGTCTTCCTCGGCGCCATCGGCAAGGGGGCGGACAGCTTCCATGGCTCACTCGATAACACCGCCGTGTTCGGCAAGATCAAGGCTGCGGCCAAGCTGTAAGGAGCACTTTCATGAGCAAAAAGATGAACACATCCATCAAGCACACGCTGGTCTGCGCAGCCCTGTTCAGTGCGCTGGGCGCAACCTCCCAGGCACAGGCCGGTGATGCCAAAAACGTCATTCTCTTTATCGGTGATGGCATGGGCCCCACCGTGCTCACCGCCACCCGCCTGTTCAAGGTGGGAGAAGAAGGCAATCTGGAGATGATGAAACTGCCGCGCAGTGCCCGCATCAAGACCTTCTCCAACGATGCCCAGACCACCGACTCGGCCCCCTCCATGGCGGCCTACACCACCGGGGTCAAGATGAACAACGAGGTGATCGCCATGAGCAGCGACACCAAAGCCGTTGCCCCCGGCAAAGACGTCAATGGCAACAAAACCGTCAACAATTGCAGCAGCGATAACGGCAAGCCGGTGCCCACCATCCTAGAGCTGGCCAAGGCGGCAGGCAAATCGGTCGGGGCCGTCACCACTACCGAGCTGACCCACGCGACCCCGGCGGCTACCTACGCCCACATCTGCCATCGGGATGCCGCTTATGACATCGCCGCACAAGCTGTTCCGGGAGGAACTGGTTTCAACCAGGCGCTGGGGGATGGGGTCGATGTACTGATGGGTGGTGGTGCCAACCACTGGACCCCCTACAGCGCCAGCAACAAGGGCGGTCGCAATGACAACCGCGACCTGACCGCCGAGATGAAGGCGCAGGGATACAGCTATGTCACCACTCAAAGTGAACTGGCCAAGGTCACCAGCGGCAAGGTGCTCGGTCTGTTCAGCAGCAAATCCCACCTCGACTACGAGCTGGATCGGGTCGCCAAGGGGGTTGCCAATACCCAGCCGTCCCTCTCCGAAATGACCGCCAAGGCGATCGACCTGCTGAGCAAAAACAGTCAGGGTTACTTCCTGATGGTAGAAGGCGGCCGGATCGATCATGCCCTGCACGGCACCAACGCCAAGCGCTCGCTCACCGACGCGGTGGCACTGGATGAGGCGGTCAAGACGGCGCTGGGTAAAGTGGATCTCAGCAATACCCTGATCGTGGTCACCGCCGACCATGACCACACCATGACCATTAACGGCTACTCCGCCAAGGGCAATCCGGTGCTGGATCTGGTTAAAAATGGCGACGGCTCGACCCAGAACGACGTGGATGGCAAGCCCTTCACCACCCTGGTGTTCGGTAACGGCCCCAATCGTGCGGCTGTGCGCCCGGTCCTCACCAGCGATCAGGTGATGGCCAATGACTATCTGCAGGAGACCGGCGTCAAACTGACATCGGAAACCCACGGCGGCGGCGATGTGATGCTGTTTGCCGATGGCGCCGGCAGCAACCGCTTCAAAGGCACGCTGGATAACACCAAGGTGTTTGGCAAATTGCGGGAGGCGCTCGGCCTGTAAGCAGCAGGGGCCCGGCTGCATCTGAGCAATCGACTCAGCGGCCCGGGCCCCGGCTCTTTCGAGCGACAGATGATGATGCGACTTTTGCTTTCGTTATGGCTGCTTGGCAGCACCCTCGCCTTCCCTCTGCATGCTGACGACACGCCCCCGGATCTCGCCGCCCGGATCAGCTATCACGACCGGAACACCGGCAGCGATGGCATCGCCAGAGAGAGTATCTGGCAAGAGAAGTGGCTGCGGGTGGGTAATCAGGTGTGGAGCCAGCGGCTCATTCCCCTACCCCTTGCCCGCGCCTATCACGCCACTCACGACGCCACCCCCGGCCACAAGCACTTTACCCACCAGATGGCAGCCCGCTGGGTCAGTCGCAGTGATGAAGGTGAGTTGCAACTGCGTTATGCCGACAGCTGGCACAACCAGCTGGTTGAAGTGCCGGTGGAAGAGTATGGCCAGGTGGCCTTCAAACCCGACTGGCCACGGATCCGCCATCTCGTCAACCCGGCGCTGATCGAGGGGATGACCCCGCTGGATGAGGCCGCCCCCGAGCAGGCCCGCTGGTATGAAAAGCGCGAAGGGCAGCAACGAACCCGCATTCTCTGGTCGAGTCAGTGGCAGATCCCGCTGGTGGTCGAATCGGCCAGTCTCGACGGCTATCGCAGCTACCGGATGGAGGTAACCCTGCGCAAGCTGCCTGCTCAGCTCCCCTGGCAGCAACTCGCTGATTACGAAGTGCGCGATCTGCGGGATTTCTTCGACTGAGATCCCAACCCCTCAGCGGGTACAACGACAACGCAGGCAGGAATGTTACACTCTGCATATTCGACTCTGGCTCACGACCTTGATGCGCGCTCTCTGCCTGCCCTTTTTTGCACTGCTGTTATTGCTGGTACACACCGGTGCCCAGGCTATTGTGCTGGTGGCGGCCGAGTTGCCCCCCTATGTCATTCGCTCCTCTCACGGCAAACCAAGCGGTGTCGCCATCGAGATCATGGAAGAGGCCGCGCGACGCCTCAAAGAACCGCTCACCATCGAGCTGATGCCACTGGCCAGAGCCCTGACTCAGGCTATCCACCGCAAGGATGTGCTGCTGCTCCCGCCGGTACGCAGCACTCAACGGGAACACCTCTACTACTGGGTAACACCGATACTCGATGACGATTTTGTCATCGTCAGCGATCGCCGCTTTCATCCTGCCCCCCTCAAAGTGACAGATCTCCCACCGCTGCAGATCGGCACCTTGCGCTACTCCTTCGGTCAGCATCTGCTCAGACAACGACTTAAGCTTGAAAGTGATACCGTGGCCACCGAGAAGCTCAATGCCCAGAAATTGCATCGGGGCCGTATCGATGCCTGGGTGGCCGCCTGGAACGCCATCCTCTACAACCAGCGCCTTGGTGATTTGCCAACCGACCGGCTGGTACGCGGGGAGACGCTGATGCGTACCCAGTTTTATGTCGCCGCCAGCAAGGAGTTCCCCTTCACCGAGGGACGGCGCTGGCAAGCCGTGATAGACGAGATGCGCCATGATGGCACACTGGCGCGGATCATCCGTCAGTACAACTATCAGGCTCCTGAGTAGTCACTCAATCACGGTTGCCAAGGCCGGCCAGAATGGTTATGGTAGCCCCATGAAAATACTCGCTATTTCCTCGCATTTGCTCACACCCTGCTGAGCCCCCGCCTCGCTCCTTCGGCCGCGAGTCGCTTGGGGGCATGGCATTTTCAATCGATTGAACCTGTTGAATCCATTTTTGTAACACTTTGCGTGATGGCCAACCTGCACCCGCCGGTATGGGCCTATCCGCTATTGATAAGGAATATCTTATGAAACAACCTCATCTGGTTATCTCCAGCCTTGATCTGGACCGTATCGAACAACTGCTTGGCAACCACCCGCAGCATCTGGCCCTGCAAGAGGAGCTGGACCGCGCCGAGATCCGCGAACCGGCCGACATGCCACCGGACGTGGTCACCATGAACAGCAAGGTACGCTTCAAGATGCAGAGCAGCGGCAACGAGTTCTGCCTCACCCTGGTCTACCCGCGCGATGCCAAGGGCGACGAGAGCAACATCTCTGTACTGGCGCCGGTAGGCAGCGCCCTGCTCGGCCTGAAAGTGGGCGACAGCATCGCCTGGCCGGGCCCGGCCGGTCGCACCATCGAGGTAGAAATTCTGGAAGTGGTTTATCAGCCGGAGCGCGCCGGCGAGCTGCACCGCTGAGTCCCCCGGGCTGGTCATCTCCCTGTTGATCAGCCCGCTTGCTCGCTCTTGCCAGCTGATCCCGATCAAGCTTTGCGCACCTTGCCCCCCGGTTTTTAGCCCCTTTTCCTGCTGCTGCTTGAGCCTGACTCGGGGGGCAGGTATCTTGTTGGCCGCGTCATGGTCATGACGCACCGAATTTCAGGCTGACATCATGATAAAAATTGCCCTCATCGACGATCACCAGATCGTCCGATCCGGTTTTGCCCAACTGCTCAATCTGGAGCCCGATCTGCAGGTGGTCGCCGAATTCGGCTCCGCCAGCGACGCCCTTGCCGGTCTGCCCGGCAGCGGGGCGCGAGTCTGCGTCTGCGACATCTCGATGCCCGACCAGTCGGGGCTGGATCTGCTCAAGCAGCTCCCCTCCGGTCTGGCGGTGGTGATGCTCTCGGTACACGACAGCCCCGCCCTCATCGAGCAGGCACTGCAGACCGGTGCCAAGGGATTTCTCTCCAAGCGGTGCAGTCCGGACGAGCTGATCGCCGCGGTGCGTACCGCCGCCCAGGGGGGGTGTTATCTTACGCCGGACATCGCCCAGAAACTGGCCAGCAGCAGCCGGGATCCCCTCACCAATCGGGAGCGGGAGATTGCCCAGTTGCTGGCACAGGGGCTGGAGGTGAAGGCCATCGCCGAGCAGCTCGGCCTCTCCCCTAAGACGGTGCACGTCCATCGCGCCAACCTGATGGACAAGCTCAAGGTCAGCAACAACGTCGAGCTGGCCCACCGCATGCTGGATAGCTGGTGATCTCCCGTTTCGCCAGCTATGTCGCCATCGCGCTGGCGGCCTGCTTCATCTTTGCCGCCGGCTGGTTTTGCCTCTGGAGCATCAGCCTGCATCTGGCGGGCGACCCAGCGCTGGCGGTGCTGCTGTTCCCCTTCGGCCTGCGCCTCGGGTTATTGTTGCAAAGTCCCGGCCACTACTGGCCGCCGCTGTTGCTGTGCGAAGGGCTGCTGCTCTACTGGCTCAATCTGGAGGTGGGGCTGCCCCACTGGCCTTGGCTGGTCGCGGGCAGTCTGCTGACCCTGCTACCGCTGCTGATTGCCCGCCGCCAGCAGGTGCGCAACGACTGGCAGCAACTGTTGCTGCTGCTCGCCACCGTCACGGCGGCGGCGCTGCTGCAAGCCCTGCTCTGGCATCTGGCGGGGGAAGATGGCCTCTCGGCCCTGCTGCTCAGTCTGACCGGCGGGCTGACGCTGACCTCCACCTGCATGCTGATCTGGCACTACCTCACTCGCGCCACTTGGGTGCCGCTGGGGCCTGCGCTGGTGGATCAGCCGGTAGAGTGGCGCTTTCGCCATCTGGTCTGGTATCTGCTGCTGTTCGTATTGAGCCTCTGGCTGCAACTGGGATTGCCCAACTCGCTGGTGCGCTTTACCCCGTTTTGTCTAGCCATCCCCATCATCGCCATGGCGTGGCGCTACGGCTGGCAGGGGGCGCTGCTCGCCACCCTGATGAACACCATCGCCCTGCTGGCCAGTCAGGCCTGGCACGATCACCCGCTGGATCTGCTGCTCTCCCTGCTGGCCCAGAGCCTCACCGGCCTGCTGCTCGGCGCCGGGATCCAGCGCCAGCGCGAACTCAATCAGGCGCTGACCCGCCAGCTCGCCCATAATCGCCAACTCACCGAGCGGCTGCTGGAGACCGAGGAGAGCATCCGCAAGGAGGTGGCGCGCGAGCTGCACGACGACATCGGCCAGACCATCACAGCCATTCGTACCCAGGCAGGGATCGTGCGCCGCCTCGCCCCCGACAACGCCGGGGTGGGCCAGAGCAGCGCCCTGATCGACACGCTGTCGCTCGGGATCTACGACGCGGTGCGCGGCCTGCTCGGGCGGCTGCGCCCGCGCCAGCTCGACGACATGACTCTGGAACAGGCGATACGGGCACTGCTCAGAGAGCTGGAGCAGGAACGTCACGGCATCGTCACCCGGCTGGAGTGGCAGCTGGCGGATGGGGATCTCTCGGATGCCCAGCGGGTCACCCTGTTTCGGGTCTGTCAGGAGGGGCTCAACAACGTGGTCAAACATGCCAACGCCCACTCGGTCACCATTCGCGCCCGAACCAGCGGCGAGCAGTTGCAACTGGTACTGGAAGATGATGGCCGCGGTCTGCCGGAAAGCCGCCCGCAACAGGGCTATGGCCTGCTCGGCATTCGCGAACGGGTACAGGCGCTCGGGGGCAGTTTGCAACTCTCCTGCATCCACGGCACCCAGCTGACGGTCAACCTGCCCAGTCGCAGACGGGAGGAGAGTCATGGCTAATCATCACCAGAGGGCCTGCCTGTGCTGAGTTTTATGAGAAGTGCGCCGCCCCGGCCCCTTATCCGGGATCAGGCCGAGATCGACGCCACCTATCGCCACTGGCGGCTGCACCTGCTGCTGACCATGTATCTGGGCTACGCGGTCTTCTACTTCACCCGCAAAAGCTTCAACTTCGCCATGCCGGACATGCTGGCGAGCGGCATGCTGGACAAGTCCGACATTGGCATGCTCTGGACCCTGTTCTACATCACCTACGGCTGCTCCAAGTTCTTCTCCGGCATCATCAGTGACCGCGCCAACCCGCGCTACTTTATGGGGGTCGGGCTGATGGCCACCGGCGTTATCAATATCCTGTTCGGCCTCTCGTCGGCACTCTGGATGTTTGCCGCCCTCTGGGTCGCCAACGCCTTCTTCCAGGGCTGGGGTTGGCCCCCCTGCTCCAAGCTGCTCACCAGCTGGTATTCGCGCACCGAGCGCGGAGTCTGGTGGTCGGCCTGGAACACCGCCCACAACGTCGGCGGCGCGCTCATTCCCCTTATCGTCAGCACCATCGCTCTGCAACATGGCTGGCGCTACGGCATGATAGTGCCCGGCCTTATCGCCATCATCGCGGGATTGTTCCTCTGCTGGCGACTGCGGGATACCCCGAGCGCCATGGGATTGCCAACAGTGGGCGAGTGGCGCAAGGATGCGATGGAGCTGGCCCAGCAGACCCAGGATGCGGGGCTCTCCCATCGCCAGATCCTGCGCAAATATGTGCTGGGTAACCCCTATATCTGGCTGCTCGCCTGCTGTTACGTACTGGTCTATGTGGTGCGCACCGCCATCAATGACTGGGGCAATCTCTACATGACCGAGCAGCGCGGCTTCAATCTGATGAGCGCCAACTCGGCCATCTCCATGTTCGAGGTGGGAGGCTTTATCGGTGCTCTGGTGGCGGGTTGGGGATCGGACAAGCTGTTCAACGGCAACCGTGGCCCGATGAATCTCATCTTTGCGGTGGGGATCCTGCTGGCGGTGGGATCGCTCTGGCTGATGCCCTTCTTCAGCTACGTGATGCAGGCGGCCTGCTTCTTCACCATCGGCTTTTTCGTGTTTGGCCCCCAGATGCTCATCGGCATGGCGGCAGCGGAGTGCTCCCACAAAAACTCGGCGGGGGCGGCCACCGGCTTTGTCGGCCTGTTTGCCTACATGGGGGCGGCGCTGTCAGGCTATCCGCTGGCCAAGGTGATGGAGATCTGGCACTGGAACGGCTTCTTCGTGGTGATCTCGGTGGCGGCGGGCGTCTCGGCCCTGCTGCTGCTCCCCTTCCTCAAGGCGCAGGCACCGAGACCCCCTCAAACGAATGCAGAGTAACGGATGGCATCTGACAAGTCATAACCGGCAAGCAGACAGGGCGCGGATCACCGCGCTCTGATTTTATTCCTGGACCCATTCCTGCATCAGGCAGCCTGACAGACCCGATTTTTTCCTTCCCGCTTGGCCCGATAGAGAGCGTCATCCGCACGGCTGAACAGGCTGTCAAAGTGCCACTCCCCCTGCCAGTGAGCAATACCCATGCTGACGGTGATATGGATCCCCTCTACCTCGCTGGCCGCAAGCTGAACCCGCAGTGACTGGCAACGGGCGATCGCCTCCTCTGCGGTGGCATGGCGAAACAGCAGCACAAACTCCTCGCCCCCAAAGCGACTGGTCAATACGCCCTCCAGCTCGCGCAGTGCCAACCCGACCCGCTCCAGCACCCGATCCCCCACCTCATGACCATGCCGATCGTTGATCTGCTTGAAGTCATCCAGATCAAGCACCACCAGCGCCCCCTGCTGTGCAGGGCGTCCCCGGGCCAGACGCTCCATAAAACCACGGCGATTGAGTAACCCGGTCAGCGGGTCATGACTGGCCTGATAGCGCAGCTCCAGCGCCCGGTGCTGGTTGCAGAGCAGCAGCACCCCGAAGGTGAGCATGGAGCTACCCACCAGCATGGAGACATAGGGCAATACGTTGAACAGCTGACGCTGGAACGGGCTTTCGATCACCTCGCCCCACACGGTAAACATCCGCATCAGGGTCATGGCGATCAGCACCAGATTGAGGCCAATCAGCACCCAGACCGCCACCTGATAATCAGGGCGGCCATGACGCCAGAGCTGCCAGATGATGAGCGTACTGAGCATGAGGAAGGTGGCACTGCTGATCATCACCCGTACTGCAATCCGGCCATCGATGGCGACCGACCAGGTCATGACGGCGGCAAACAGTAGGATGAATCCCCAGCAGACAGGCCAGCCCGGCGATTGACGGAAGAAACAGCGTTGGGCGACCAGCAATAACGACACATGAAAAATCAGGAAGACATTGCCAACCCAGGAGCCATAGGGGGTGGGTGTCAGCAGCAGACTGGCAAATCCCGCCTGACCCAGCATGGCAAACAGACTGGACCACCACCAGACCACGACGCCGGGAATATCGTTGTGGGTAACGCGAATGATGGTAAGAGTGAGGAAACCGAGACAATAGCCACACAAGGCCATGATCATCAAGGTAAAAATATCCAGCTTAAGCAGTAGTGAGGCGTCCATACCAAAGCCATGCAGAGAGGGTAACTGAGTATATGAGAAGCGTTTGCCAAGACCCAGTGCGACTTGATGGTTTTCACAATAAAGCCCGTTCGTTTGCTGACAAACAGAGCAATGCGTGTGATATCCCACCAATGCGTATTCGTCTTAACCCCATAAAAAGCCTCTTACGGGGCCCAACAACACAATAAGAGCCGCAAGCGGCGCCCTGACTTTGTAACAAAATGTCTTGGGGATAATTTGGGCTTGAACCCACCCCATTAGATAGATATGTTGTTTTCGTGTGATTTTATGAATGAAGCCATGAGCAATAAATGTCTCTAACCTGTTGAGTCTTCTGACACAATCTGTTTTTGGTACATTTTTCACTCAACCACTATTCATAGCATCTCATATGGGGCTTTTGTCCCGCTCAAGACATTCATCCTGTCTTGCCTGTTGCCGGATGCAGCAGTCTCTTGTGCCACGGAGTCGCACGGGATCAGGTTCAAGGCCGAACACACCACCGACAGAGACGTCACTTATGATCAAAAAACTGATTCTTTCTACCCTGCTGTTTTGCGGGATCGCCACGGCGGCCCCGACCCCAGCCCCTACCTCCACCCTGGATGCCGTGCTCGAACGCGGTGTGCTGCGAGTCGGCTTTGATGCCGGCTATCAACCCTTCGAGATGACCAACAAGCAGGGCCAGT
Source organism: Aeromonas sp. Y318-3 (assembly GCF_027706185.1). Classification (NCBI taxonomy): domain Bacteria; kingdom Pseudomonadati; phylum Pseudomonadota; class Gammaproteobacteria; order Aeromonadales; family Aeromonadaceae; genus Aeromonas; species Aeromonas sp. Y318-3. The sequence continues at coordinate 304,777 of NZ_JAPDCN010000002.1, read as the reverse complement.
ACATCGGCTTTGACGTGGATCTCGCCAAGATGGTCGCCAAAGAGATGGGCGTGAAGGTCGAATTCGTCAACACCGCTTGGGATGGCATCATTCCAGCGCTGCTGACCAACAAGTTCGACGTCATCATGGGCGGCATGACCGTCACTCCCCAGCGCAACCTGCGGGTCAACTTTGCCGATCCTTACATCGTGGTCGGCCAGACCATAGTCCTGCGCAAAGAGAAAGCGGGCGAAATCAAATCCTTCAGCGACCTCAACGACCCGAAATACAAGATCGCGGTCAAGCTCGGCACCACCGGCGAGCAGGCAGTCAAGCGCCTGATCCCCAAAGCCACCCTGCTGCAGTTTGAAACCCAGGATGACGCCAAGCTGGAAGTGATCAACGGCAAGGTCGATGCGTTCGTCTATGACCTGCCCTACAACGCTATTTTCGCCTCCCAGAATCAGGGCGCCGTGGTGCACCTCGACAAGCCGTTCACCTTCGAGCCGCTGGCCTGGGCCATCCGCAAAGGGGATCAGGACACCCTCAACTGGTTCAACAACTACCTGCGCCAGATCAAGGGCGATGGCAGCTACGACCGTCTCTACAAGAAGTGGTTCGAATCCAACGCCTGGCTGAACCAGCTCAAATAACCTCCGGGGGGCGGCACATGCCGCCCCTGCACCACGCAGCTCCCCACACAATAACGAGAAGAGGTTGTGACTGTGCACACACCCAAACCGACAAGACAGATGGAAAAACAGCCCAATCAGCTACTCTGGCATGGGGTTTTCCTGCTGATGCTGCTGGTTGCCGTATTCGGCATCTACAAGGCTGTCCAGTCAGTGGATTACACCTGGCGCTGGGAACGCATTCCCCAATACATCGCCTATCAGGCGGAGCAGAAGAATCTGGCCGAATTTGACGGCACCGTGATGGCGGGCACCAGCGAGGCCGAGAAGGGCAAGCTGTTCCTGCAAGACGATCTCGACCCCAATGTGCGGCAAGCCATCGCCAGTACCGGCGTACAAGTCGCCGAAGGGGATACCGTTTTTCGTGGCGATACCCTCGACACCCAACTGAGCTGGACCGCAGGCCCCATTGCCTGGGGCGTCTGGGTCACCGTCAAGCTCTCGCTGGTGGCGGGCATCTTCGCCATCCTGCTCGGCACCCTGGCCGGGCTGGCGCGCCTCTCCCCCAATCCCGCCCTGCGCAATCTGGCGGTCACCTACGTTGAGCTGATCCGCGGCACGCCGCTGCTAGTTCAGATCTTTATCGTCTACTTCTTTATCGGTACCGTGCTGAACCTCGATCGCTTCACCGCCGGGGTCGCGGCACTGGCGGTCTTTACCGGCGCCTATGTGGCGGAGATCGTCCGCGCCGGTATCAGCTCCATCCACAAGGGGCAGATGGAGGCGGGCCGCAGCCTGGGTATGACCTCCGCCCAGACCATGCGCTATGTCATTCTGCCGCAAGCGTTCAAGCGGGTGCTGCCACCGCTGGCGGGCCAGTTCATCAACCTGATCAAGGACTCCTCGCTGGTCTCGGTCATCTCCATCACCGATCTGACCAAGGCGGGGCGCGAGGTGGTGAGCTCCACCTTCAGTCCGTTCGAGGTGTGGTTTACCGTCGCCTTGCTCTATCTGGTGCTGACCGGCACCCTCTCTTTCCTGGTACGCCGTCTCGAGGTGAAATATGCGAAAAGCAACTGATCCCATCATCAAAGCGACCGGTGTCGAGAAGTTTTACGGCAGCGAAGTGCATGCCCTGAAAAATGTCAGCACCCAGGTCGCCGAAGGGGAAGTGGTGGTGATCGTCGGCCCCAGTGGCTCGGGCAAGTCCACCTTCCTGCGCACCCTCAACCAGCTGGAGACCATCAACGACGGCAACATAGTAGTCGACGGCATCAGCCTGACCGAGCCGGGCGATGTCAACAAGCTGCGGGAAGAGGTGGGCATGGTGTTCCAGTCCTTCAACCTCTTTCCCCACCTGACGGTGCTGGATAATATCTGCCTCGCTCCGCAGAAGGTGCGTGGCCTGTCGCGCCGTGAGGCCGAAGACAGAGCCAAGGCGCTGCTGCTGAAAGTGGGGCTGTCGGTGAAAGCGGCCAGCTATCCCTCCCAACTCTCCGGCGGTCAGCAACAGCGGGTGGCCATCGCCCGCGCACTCGCCATGCAGCCGCGCATCATGCTGTTTGACGAGCCCACCAGTGCGCTGGACCCCGAAATGGTGGGGGAAGTGCTGGATGTGATGAAGGGGCTGGCTCGCGAGGGGATGACCATGGTGGTGGTGACCCACGAGATGGGCTTTGCCCGCGAAGTAGCGGATCGGGTGCTCTTTATGGAGAGTGGCGAACTGCTGGTGGATGAAAAACCGGCCGATTTCTTCGACAATCCCCCCTCCCCGCGTCTGCGCCAGTTCCTGAGTCAGGTGCTGTAGCCAACACGCTCTGCTGGATAAACGAAGAGGGACCGCAAGGTCCCTCTTCTTGTGTGTCACGCTGAGCAAACTCAACCCAGCTGAACCCGAGTGCCCATCTCATCGGCTCAGCGCGGGGACTTTCCCAGATAGCGCTCCACGATCACTTTCACCCCGTCACGTTTTTTGAGCTGATAGAGCTCCTTGTCAAACTGGTCGATAAAGGCCTGTTTGTAGGGGTACTCCCCCTTGCGGCTATAGCCGAGAAACCCCTGCTCCTTGCTGAGCACCGGACCCTGTTTGAGCAGGGACATATCGGCCACCGCCAGCTGATCGGCCTTTATCATGTTGAGCAACTCATAGAGCAGGGAGAGACGATCATTAATGGTGCAATCGACCCGGCCGCGGACAATCTTGAGCAGGTTCTCCCGATTGCTTTTCACCTCCTCCACGTCGATCTGCTTCTCTTTTACTGCCTGCCAAAAGGCATCGCCGCCGACGGCAAAACCGGCGTTCATGCCAAAGCGTAAACCATGATAGTCGAGCGGAAACCTGGCCTGCGGGGTATTGGCCGCCACACTGGCGCCGCACATCACCACCAGCTCTTCATCCAGCATCGGCTGGGAGTAGGGCCACATATAAGGGCGGGTATCGGGCATGTAGTAGGGTGGAAAGATGGCGAAGGCGGTCCCCTGCTCCACCATGCTCAGACCGCGCCGCCACGGCATGGGCTTGAGCACTACCTCATAGTCAGGCATAGCAGAGGTCACCTCGCGGATGATGTCGGCATAGATCCCCCTGACCTCCTCCCCCTCCTGCCAGGAGTAGGGGGGATAGGCGGCATCCGCGAGGATCTCGACCCGGGTCTTGGCGTGCGCCATCATGCACAACCCCAGCAACAAGCAACACCAGACTCGCATAAGCCAGCACCTTCTGAAAAAGCCTGTATCAAGCATAGCCATCCGCCGCGCCTTCCTCTGCTGGCGCGCCATATTTCATGCCATCTCTTCGTTGGCTGAAAAATGTTAATGAAATATTAAAGCCATCCTTTATGCTGGAGAGCAATTGCTCTGAATGGATGGCCGCATATGGATGTGCAACTGCTTTTGCTCTACCTCTCCCCGATTTTTCTGGCCTTTATCGGCTGGGAGATGCTCTACCTGCGCAAACATGGCGCTGACTTTCCCACCGCCACCTACCAGTGGCGGGATCTGTTCGCCAACGCCGCCCTGGCCCTGATGCACCAAGGTGGCGATGCGCTGGCGGCCATTGCCATTGCTTATCTGTATGACACCCTCTGGGGCTGGCGACTGTTCGATATCGAGCTGAATCTCTGGAGTGTGCTACTGCTGTTCCTGCTGCAGGATCTCTGCTATTGGCTGTTCCACTTCACCAGCCACCATGTGCGCTGGCTGTGGGCCTCCCACGTGGTGCACCACAGCTCGGAGCGACTCAACCTCTCCACCGCCTTTCGCCAGAGCCTGATGTATCCGATCTCCGGCATGTGGCTGTTCTGGATCCCGATGATTGTCATCGGCTTCCCGCCCGAGGCAGTGGTCGCCACCGTGCTGCTGAGCCTGGGCTTCCAGTTCTTCGTCCACACCCAGGTGGTAGGCAAACTCGGCTGGCTTGAGTGGCTCTTCAACACCCCCTCCCACCACAGGGTGCACCACGCCAGCAACGCCAAATACATAGACCGCAACTTCGCCGGGGTGCTGATCATCTGGGATCGGCTGTTTGGCACCTTTGTCGAGGAAGATCCGGCAGAACCGTGCCGCTTTGGCATCACCAAGCCTATCCACAGCTTCAACCCCCTCACTCTCACCTTCCACGAATGGCGCGACATGCTGCGCGACGCCCGTGGCCTGCCGTGGCGACAAAAACTCGCGGTGCTGTTTGGCAAACCGGCTGGACCTGCCAGCCGCTAGGCCTTCGCCTCGAATCGCAACTCCCGGATAGCAAGCCCCTGATAACCAGTCCCTGATAACAAGAGAGCGCCACGGCGGCGCTCTCTTTTATGGTCAGTCACATCTTCGATATCAGAGATGGGCAAACGACCAGACGGCGGGGATCAGGCTCAGCAAGGTCACTCCGGCCAACAGCCGCTCGCGACCACTCAGGCAAAGATCTGCGCCCAGCTGACGGCGGCTGTAGAGAAACAGCAGCAAGCCCGGCCCGTAGAGCAACAACGACAGCAGCAGATACTCCACCCCGGCGGCATAGAGCAGCCAGAAGCCGTAACCGCTCGACACCAGCGCCACCGCCCGCATCAGACCGCGGCCCTGCCCGCCCTCACCCTTCTTGCTGAACGAGAGCTTGAGCAGAAACAGCCCGATCAGCAGGTAGGGCACCAGGATCATCGAGGTGGAGATAAGCAGCAGGCTGGTGTAACCCTTGCCGAGCAGCCACACCAGCAGCAGGCATGTTTGCACCGTCAGGCTGGTGAGCCAGAGCGAGGCGATAGGCGTCCCGTTGCGGTTCTGTCGCCGGAAGATGGCGGGAAACGCACCGTGGCGGGCCGCGCTGAACGGCACCTCCGCCGAGAAGAGGGTCCAGCTCACGTAGGAGGCGAGCACCGAGACGATAAGGCCGATGCTGATGAACAGCTTGCCCCAGGAGCCGGTCATCTGGGCCATCAGCCCTGCCATGGAGGGGTTGGGCAGCGCCGCCAGCTCGGGCCGGCTCAATATTCCGAGCGCCAGCACCGAGATTAGCACATAGAGCAGCAGCGCCAGCACCACGCCGAGCACGGTGGCGGTGCCCACATCCCGCCGGTTTCTGGCGCGGGCCGACAACACCGCCGCCCCCTCGATGCCGGTAAAAACCCAGAGGGTAATCAACATGGTGTTGCGCACCTGCTCGGAGACCGGCACCGCCAGGGTACTGCCCTGCTGATCCGCCGCGAAGGTGACCGGGTCGAACCAGTAGCAAGCGAACAGGATAAACAGCAGCAGCGGCAGGCTCTTGGCCAGAGTCGCCACCAGATTGAACAGCGCCGCCTGCTGCACGCCACGAGCCACCAGCAGGTGTACCGACCAGAGGATGCAGGACTCGCCGACAAACGCCGCCAGGGTATTGCCGTCACCAAACCAGACCTGCTCCGGGGTATCGACGAAGCTGCCCAGCGCCGCAAAGGCGATCACCAGATAACCCACCACGCCGATGGTGGCACAGAGCCAGTACCCCCAGGCGGAGAAGAAGCCCACCAGATCGCCAAAACCGGCGCGGGCGTAGCTGTAGATGCCGCCGTCGAGATCCGGTCTGAGTCGCGACAGATAGAGAAAACTCATGGCGAGCGCCAGGATGCCCACACCCGTCACGCCCCAGCCGATCAGCACGGCGCGGGCGCCTGCCACCTCGGCCATGTTCTGGGGCAGGCTGAAAATCCCCGCCCCCACCATGGAGCTGAACACCAGCGCGGTGAGGGACCAGAGCCCAATCTTGCTCTCTTTCATGGAAGCTCCTTAGCGCAACCGGCGGCTCAGCGCCTGAATATGCTCGGGGCCGATGCCGCAGCAGCCGCCGATGAGGCTCGCGCCGGCCGCGCGCCAGCGCTCGGCCCAGCCGAGATAATCCAGCGGCCCCAGATCGGCACGGATCTCGTCCAGCCCGTCGTTGGCGGTGGCCTCCTTGGGTTGCGGCGGGAAGGCGTTGGCATAGGCACCGAGGCGAATGTCTGCGCGGTCCAGCGCCTGCAATCGGGTGCGGGCAACCTCGAGGGCCCCCTCGATCACCTCGGGCTGACAGCAGTTGAACAGGATGGCATCGACCCCGGCCGCCACCAGCGCGCTAACCGAATCGGCCACCCGCTCGCCGGAACGCAGTCGCGGTTCGTTGCCCGGCGCCTCATCTTCCAGCGTGAAGGAGACCCAGAACGGCTTGCCGTCATCAGGCAGCAGCGCTTTCAGGGCCAGTGGCTCGGCAATCAGGCTCATGGTCTCGGCCAACCAGATATCCACATAAGGGGATAGCGCCCGGATAAGCGGCGTCGCCAGCTCGCTCACCCGGTCCGCCTTGAACAGGTCGGCACGGTAGGAGCCAAACAGCGGTGGCAGAGAACCCGCCACCTGCACGGCGCCCTTCTGCTCGTCAGCCACCTCGCGGGCCAGTTGACCAGCCAGCGCTGCCAGCCCCTCCCCGTCGGCAAAGAAACGCTCATCGCCGATATGAAACGGCACCAGCGCATAGCTGTTGGTAGTAATGACTCTGGCCCCGCTCGCCACATAGGCCTGATGCACGTCACGCACCGTCTCTGGCGCCTCCATCAAGGCCAGCGCCGACCACTCGGGTTGACGAAACGGTGCCCCCCACCGTGCCAACTCGCGCCCCATGCCCCCATCCAGCACCCACAATTCCCTGGTTTCCATCTGTCGTGTCTCTTCGTTATGTGCGTTGTTTATTTGCGTATTTATCTGTTTGTTTTGTTGATCTGCGGTTTCACATCGAATCGCTGCAGATCGTCCTGCTTCATCCTGTGAAGCCCTTTTATTATGCAGCCATAAAAACATATGGATGTTTAGATGGCCAAAACAAGATAAAGCAAAGCGCCACGGGCGGCAATCAGTATCAGCAGAAATGAGCGTGCAAACGGCGAGGCAAACGCAGAAATGCAAGAGGCCACCCTAAGGTGGCCTCATCACAATCTTGATCCGCTGGTAACTTAACGCCCGGCCAGCACTCGCTTAATCTGTTTGACCCAGTCGGAGACCCGACCCTGCTGCGGCAAACCGCGCCAGACCTGCTCCCACTGGGCAGGGCTGAGCGGACGACCGAGGCGACGCTGCACACCCGCATAGAGGTAGTCATGGGCCGTGGTGGCCGCATGCTCGGAGGTGAGGAATTTGGAGACCGGATCGGTCAACCGCACATCCCGCATGCCGAGCAGCGGATAGTCGTTGTGCACCGCCGCCAGCATGGTCTCGCGCATGGCGGACTCGATGTAGCCACGGGCAAACAGGGCCGTCACCGACTCCAGCGACCCCTGGTCCGGGCCATGGTACTGCTCGTCAAAGACCGGGCTCGGCTCGGCCATGCCACTTTGAACCACCGCGTCGGGATCCGGCTGCGGCACGACCACGGCAGGCTTGGGGGTTACCGGCTTGGCTGCCACTGTGGCTTTGCGCGGCGCACTCTGACTACAGGCACCCAGTGCCAGGGCAAGCGCGACACAGGCCAGCGCACGGGAATGAGACTGCATCTTCATGACTCTTATGTCGCTCCTTTTACGATTCCTGAGCTGGCTTCTCGGCAACAGCCGGTTCGACCCGGGTAACCAGCAGCTGATCAATCTTGTAACTGTCGATATCCACCACTTCGAACTTGTAACCGGCGTATTTGACCGAGTCAGTGCGCTTGGGGATCTTGCGCAGCATATACATGATAAAGCCGGCGATGGTCTCGTAGTTCTGGTTCTCGGGGAACTCTTCGATATCGAAGGCGCGCATCACGTCGGAGATGGGGGTGACCCCGTCCACCAGCCAGGAGTTCTCGTCGCGCTGGACGATCTGCTCTTCCACCACGTGGGTCGCCCACTCACCCATGACGGTGCTCATCAGGTCGTTCATGGTGACGATCCCCACCACCAGCGCATACTCGTTCATCACCACGGCAAAGTCGCCACGATGATTCTTGAAGTACTCCATCGCTTCATAGAGGTTCAGGGTATCGGGGATGATGATGACGTTCTGCACCAGGTTGCCACCGATAAGGTCGATGCTCTGGCCGCCGATAACGCGGATTAGCAGCTCTTTGGCATCGACAAAGCCCTTGATGCTGTCGAGGTTGTGGTCACAGACCAGAAACTTGTTGTGGGGATGCTCGGCGATCTTCGCCTTGATGCTCTCTTCACTCTCTTGCAGGGTGAAGTAGATGAGGCTCTCGCGGGCCGTCATGGCAGAGGTGACACCAAGGGACTGCAACTCGAACACGTTCTCGATGAGCTGATGCTCCTCGCGCTGGATAACCCCCGCCTCGGCACCGGCATCCATCACCGCATAGATATCGTCGGAGGTGATCTCGTCGTTACGCACCGTGGAGACGCGCATCAGACGGAACAGGGAGTTCGCCAATCCGTTGAAGACCCACACCAGCGGCATCAAAACGGTGACGAAGAAGAGCATGGGGCGCACCACCACCACGGCAATCTGCTCGGGCATGGTCATGGCCAGACGCTTGGGCATCAGGTCGGCGATCAGGATAAACATGCCGGTAACAAACACGAAGGAGGCACCGGAGCTGATCTCGCCAAGCCAGGGGCCCTGGTAGAACTGGGAGACAATCCCCTTGATGGCGGGGTTGAGGGCAGACTCACCCAGGATACCGCCCAGAATGGCGACGGTATTGAGGCCAATCTGCACCACGGTGAAAAAGTTGCCCGGCTGGGCCTGCAGGGCCAGCACCTTTTCGGCCTGGCGATTACCTTCATCCGCCATCACCTGCAATTTGATTTTGCGAGACGCGGCGAGAGAGATCTCGGAGAGGGAGAAGAACACACTGCCGCCAACCAGCAGCATTAAAAAGAACAAACTATCGGCAAAACTCATGATTAACCTATTGCTACACCCGCCTTAGCACAAGACGGCAAACTGGGCCCGGGAGACCGGACCGTGAGCCCATCCGGGACTCACACAGGGGGAGTATTCTATCAGAAAACAGCCAGTTGGGGGCTTTATCTTACTCCGACCAGTTATGCAACAAAAAAGGCGCTTCACGCGCCTTTTTATTCACTTCCGGTTAGCCCTTGCCCAGCAAGGTGCCCAGATCATCCGCCTTGGTGTGGCGCACATCCTTGCCTTTCACGTAGTAGACGATGTACTCGCAGATGTGCTGGCAGCGATCGCCGACCCGCTCGATGGCCCGCGCCGCCCACAGGACGTTGAGCACCTGGGGGATGGTGCGGGGATCTTCCATCATATAGGTCATCAGCTCGCGGATGATGGACTCGTACTCGCGGTCTACCTTGTCATCTTCCTTGTAGACCGCCAGCGCCGCATCCAGATCCATGCGGGCGAAGGCGTCGAGCACATCGTGCAGCATCTTGATGGTACGACGGCCCATGTTCTCCAGAGACACCAGCGGCGGCTGCGGCTTGTTGGCGTTGTCGGTCAGCATGCGGGCGATCTTGTCGGCCACGTCACCAATGCGCTCCAGATCGGTGATGGTCTTGATGATGGCCATCACCAGTCGCAGGTCGGAGGCTGTCGGCTGACGCTTGGCGATGATGCGGGTGCACTCCTCGTCGATCGCCACTTCCATGGCGTTGACCTTGTGGTCGTTGGCCACGATTTTACGCGCCGCATCGAGATCCTGATCGTGGATCGCCGCGATGGCGTCGGTGAGCTGCTGCTCCACCAGACCGCCCATCACCAGCACCTGGTTGCGCACGCTCTCTAGCTCGGCATTGAACTGACCGGAGATGTGTTTATTGAGGTTCATATTGTCCATACAAATAATCCTTGATTGCTCCGATTATGCCTTAGCCGTTGAACCGACTGCCAATCTGTTTGCTGAGATTCATCCTCTCCTCTCCTTAGCCGTAACGACCGGTAATGTAATCTTCGGTCTTTTTCTTGGCCGGGGTGGTGAAAATGGTGTTGGTATCCGAGTACTCGATAAGCTCGCCCATATACATGAAGGCGGTCTGATCCGATACACGCGCAGCCTGTTGCATGTTGTGGGTCACGATCACCACGGTGAACTGGCTCTTGAGCTCGTTGATCAGCTCCTCGATGGTGAGGGTGGAGATGGGGTCGAGCGCCGAGGTTGGTTCATCGAGCAGCAACACTTCCGGCTCGATGGCGATGGCACGGGCAATCACCAGACGCTGCTGCTGACCACCGGAGAGACCGAAAGCGTTGTCGTGCAGACGATCCTTCACCTCGTCCCACAGGGCCGCACCGCGCAGGGAGCGCTCGGCCGCTTCATCCAGAGTGCGACGATCGTTGATCCCCTGCAGGCGCAGACCATAGACCACGTTCTCGTAGATGGACTTGGGGAAGGGGTTCGGGCGCTGGAACACCATGCCCACCTGACGGCGCAGGGCGGAAACATCGACGCTCTTGTCATAGATGTTATGGCCGTGCAGCTGGATTTCCCCCTCGATGCGGCAGATCTCCACCAAATCGTTCATCCGGTTGATGCAGCGCAGCAGGGTCGATTTACCACAGCCTGACGGGCCGATAAAGGCGGTCACCTGCCCTTTGGGGATCTTCATGTTGACGTTGAACAACGCCTGCTTGCTGCCGTAGTACAGGTTGAGATCCTTCACCTCCAGCGCGGTCTGCTCCGGGGTCAGGTTGAGCAGGTCCAGCGCGGTGTGCTGGGTAGACGTGGTCGTTACGTTGATCATCTGTTACCTCAAAATCTATCTGGAGTGGCCGGACAGCTGCCGGCGCCCCTCACATATTGGTGCAGAGAGATGGCGGCTCGCGCTCGGCCGCCCCTCTGTTATCTCACTCTTGTATCACTCAAGTGGCGCCGGATTAATGCTCCAGCGACCGGAATTTCTCGCGCAAGTGGTTACGAATACCGATAGCGGTCAGGTTCAGACCCACGATCACCGTCACCAGCAGGAAGGAGGTGGCGTAGACCAGCGGGCGGGCAGCCTCGACGTTGGGGCTCTGGAAGCCGACGTCATAGATGTGGAAGCCCAGGTGCATGAACTTGCGCTCCACATGCAGATACGGGAAGTTGCCATCCATCGGCAGGGTCGGTGCCAGTTTTACCACCCCCACCAGCATCAGCGGCGCCACTTCACCGGCTGCACGGGCAATAGCCAGAATAAGGCCGGTCATGATGGCCGGGCTCGCCATCGGCAGCACGATGCGCCACAGGGTCTCGGCCTGGGTGGCACCCAGTGCCAACGAGCCCTGACGGATGGTGCTCGGGATCCGCGCCAACCCCTCTTCGGTGGAGACAATCACCACCGGCAGAGTCAGGATGGCCAGGGTCAGCGCCGACCAGATCACGCCGGGTGAGCCAAAGGTCGGGCTCGGCAGCGCTTCCGGGTAGAAGAGGCGGTCGATGCTGCCCCCCAGGGTGTAAACGAAGAAGCCCAGACCAAACACGCCGTAGACGATGGAGGGCACGCCCGCCAGGTTGATCACCGCAATGCGGATGATCTTGGTCAGACTGTTCTTGCCCGCGTATTCGTGCAGGTAGACTGCCGCCACCACCCCCAGCGGGGTCACGATGATCGCCATCAGGAACACCATGAACACGGTGCCGAAGATGGCCGGGAACACCCCGCCCTCGGTGTTGGCTTCACGGGGATCGTCAGAGACGAACTTGCCTATCTGGTGGAACCAGTGACCTACCTTGGCCAGCAGGCTCATGTCGTTGGGCCATACCACGTCCAGTACCTTGGACATCGGCATGGTCACCAGCTCGCCACGCATATCCTTGACGGTAATGGCGTCGCGGTCCGCTTGGCTACGCAGGGAGAAGAGCTCTTTTTCCAGCACTTGATAGCGATCGTTGAGGGCCTGACGCTCGCTGGCCAGTTCGGCTTTGAGCTGATCGGTCAGCTTGTCATCCAGCTCGGCCTTGCGCTCTTTCAGGCGCAGCCGCTCCAGTTGATAGTTGATGCTGCCGATGTCCCCTTTTTGCAGATCGTTGGCCTGTTCGGAGAGGGCATTGGCTCGCGCCAGCACCCGCTGCAGGGCAGGATGCAGATCAGAGGTGAGCTCGCGGCCATCCTCTTTCACCCCGACGATATAGCCATAGAAGTTGCCGTTGGTGGCACGCTCAACCATGGCCAGCTCGGCTGGCTGGCTCTGGGACTTGATGTCCGTCTCCAGCACCCAGCGAAAATCGAGGTCAACAAACTCGCGGTTGCCGGTCTTGACCAGATAGCGGGTTAGCAGCTCGCGCTCTTCCCCTTCCAGCGCCAGACCTGCGGCGCGCAGTCGCTCCACCGGAACCTGCTCGCGATCGTTGATTTCGCCGATCAGTACGCTCTTGTTGCCGCTGGCGTCTTCCAGCTGCCACTCATAGATGGGGTGCGGCCAGAAGTAGACCAGACCACGCCAGCCGATCAGCAGCAGCAGACCCAGTACCGCCACCAGACTCAGGCTGACGGCACCGCCGGTCATCCAGATCCAGGGGGCCCCTGATTTAAACCACTTACCCATTGTCGATTCCTTGTCCATTACAGAGTCGCCCCTTACATCGAGCTGTATTTTTCACGCAACCGCTGACGGACAAACTCGGCCAGGGTGTTGAACAAAAAGGTGAACACAAACAGGACGAAGGCCGCGAGGAACAGTACCCGATAGTGGGAGCTGCCCACTTCCGATTCCGGCATCTCCACCGCGATGTTGGCGGCGAGGGTGCGCAGCCCCTGGAACATGGAGAAGTCCATGATGGGGGTGTTGCCGGTAGCCATCAGCACGATCATGGTCTCGCCCACGGCGCGGCCAAGGCCCATCATCACCGCAGAGAAGATGCCCGGGCTGGCGGTGAGGATCACCACCCGGCTCAGGGTCTGCCACGGGGTGGCCCCCAGCGCCAGCGAGCCCTGGGTCAGGTGCTTGGGCACCGAGAAGACCGCATCTTCAGCGATGGAGAAGATGGTGGGGATGACCGCGAAGCCCATGGCGATACCGACCACCAGCGAGTTGCGCTGGTCAAACTTGATGCCCATTTCGTGAGTCAGCCAGATGCGCGAATCGCCGTGCATAAAGGCATTCTCGATGAGCGGGCTCAGGGCGAAGGCCCCCCAGCCAATCAGCAGCAGCACCGGGATCAGCAGGATGGCGTGCCACCCCTCCGGCAGCCAGGACTTGCCGCGCTCCGGCAGATAGTTCCAGAGCAATGCAGTCAGCAGCATCCCCATCGGCAGCAATATCAGCAGCAGGATCACCCCGGGCAACGCACCCTCGATGATGGGCGCCAGCCACAGACCCGCCAGGAAGCCCAGGATAACGGTAGGCAGCGCTGCCATGATCTCGACCGTCGGCTTGACGTATTTGCGCAGCCCCGCCGACATGAAGTAGGCGGTATAGATGGCACCGGCCACGCCGAGCGGCACAGCAAACACCATGGCGTAGAAAGAGGCTTTCAGGGTACCGAATACCAGCGGCACCAGGCTCAGCTTGGCTTCAAAGTCGTTGCTGGCGGAGGTGGATTGCCACACATACTGGGGCTCCGGATATCCTTCATACCATACCTTCTGCCAGAGGGCCGACCAGGTCACCTCGGGGTGATCGTTCTCCACCGAGAAAAGCTTGAAGGTCTCCCCTTGCTGCATCAGCAACAGGTTGTGACGGGGGGAGATGGCCAGAGCAGAGAGCTCGCCCCCTTCCACCGTCTCGGTCAGTAGCTTGGTCTCGCCGGTGGCGTGGAAGAAGCTGATGATGCCGTCCTTGTCGGCACTGATGAAGCCTTTGCGAAAGTGCTCGGGAGTCAGCAGATCCACTGCGCCATCGCCCTTGAAGTCACGGATCTGGGTGAACTGGCGTTTGCCATCCTTCGCCACTTCGAACCACTGTGAAATCACGCCGTTGTCATTACCCACCAGCAGTGAAGAGGCGCCGGAGAGCAGCTGAACCCGGGTCACATTGGCGTTGGGGGCATTGATCTCCAACACGTTGCGCAGGGAGATTTCGCTCAGGTTATGAATGTCATAGACGGAGAGGCGATTACCCTCGCGCACGAACAGGATCCGCAGATTAGGGGTCAGCAACATCTGATCCACATGGCGCGGCAGGGAGGGAATCGTGTAGTTTTCACTGCTCCACTCAATCTCCCCGGAGATGAAGTTCTCCTCACCGCTCATCACAGTCATCACGCCACGACCATCTTCGGTCACGGCGGCGGTCGCCATCTTGTCCTTGGTGGCTTCGAACACCATCAGTTGCAATGCCTTCCCTTGCGGGTCGATCACCACAGGCTCTTCGCCGAAGGGATATTGCAGGCTGGGTTCAATCACCCGAACATCGTTGGGATAGGAAACCTTGAACGCTGGCTGGACGACCTGCGCCTTGCCATCGGCAAAGCCGTAAGCGATCAGCCGCTGGCCCGGTGCCGGGGTCGCTACCGTGGTGATGTCACCAGCAACCTGGGCCTGACCCAGTGACTGGCCGACCTTGATCTTGTCATCTCCCTGCACCGCAAAGAAGTTGACCTGCCCTTTATCGCTGAAGCGATAGCCGATCTCGTTCTGCTCTTCCACGCCGAGCCAGGCGGTCTTCCCTGCGGCAGGCAGGGTAAACGAGGCTGTCGGCTCCATGGAGGCGCCATTGAAGATGGGTTTCACCACATAGAGCAGATAAAAGAAGATGAGCAGCAGCGCCACCAGTACCAGGGCTCCGCCTGTGGTGACGCCATATTTGGCCAATTTATCCTTGATCCGGCGTTTTCTACTGCCCGCCATGACCAGGTTTAACGATTCCGATGACATGCAAGACCTCAATGTAAGCTAGGCTTCGCGGCATTATATGGCGGTTGCATGACAGTTTTGTTACATCGAGGACGCTTTAACAGAGGTTGTTAGCGGAAAAATGGGCGGGGATCCCTTCGAAGGCGGGCGAACGTAATATACTGTTTATAAAGGGATATTTATGCTGATGATCAGTAAGGGCAGCCTGCGCTGCCCCCGAATGATTCAGGAAAGGGTATCGTTTGATTGTTGCAGCGCCAGTTTGGCCGCCTTTTTCTCGGCGCGACGGCGCTTGAAGAAGGCCGACAACTGGGCCGAGCAGGCATCGGCCAGCACACCGCCGGTCAGCTCGACGCTGTGATTGTGGCGCGGGTCCTGCAAGATCTCGAACACCGACCCCGCGGCACCGGTCTTGAGATCTCGGGCGCCGTAAACCACCCGCTTGACCCGGCTATGGATCAGCGCACCGGCACACATACAGCAGGGCTCCAGCGTCACATAAAGAGTGGTGTCGAGCAGGCGGTAGTTCGCCAGCTGCTTGCCCGCCGCCCGGATTGCCATCACCTCGGCATGGGCACAGGCATCGTGTTCGCTGATGGAGCGATTCCACCCCTCGCCCACCACCTGACCGTCCAGCACCAGTACGGCACCGACCGGGATCTCGCCAATCCCTTCGGCCCGGGCGGCCAATGCCATGGCATGGCGCATCCACTGCTCGTCCTGCTCGGTCTGACTCGGTGTCTCTGGGACCTCTGATGGTTTCACGCCCATCCCCTCTTTATATTGTTTAATGGTGCTGTTTGCATTCCCGCTACCCACACCTGTCAGATAACTCCATAGATAGCAGGCATGATACCTCGCGGTGACAGGGCGGCAGATTATGCCAAATCTGCGCGTCAGACCCAAGCTGCATCCAGACTGAGCAATAAAGAAGCAATCGGCATCTCTATGATAAAAAAGGAGTTGCACCCGTTTGGCCATGCTATTAGACTTCCTCCCCGTCAGCCGAGTCTGACTCTGTCGGTGTGTAGCGCAGCCAGGTAGCGCATCTGCATGGGGTGTAGAGGGTCGGAGGTTCGAATCCTCTCACACCGACCATTTTCCCCGAGAATAGCCCAGTCAAACGACTGGGCTATTTTTTTGTCTCCGATTTATCCTCCTGACAATGCCGACCTATCAAGCACAAAAAACACTCAGAACCACTTGAATCTTTTTACCGAACTCATTAAGATGCGCAACTTTCCGCCGATAGACAACACAGGGAGGTGGAAACACAAGTGAAGGGATCACTGTCCGGCTTGCGTGCAACACAGGACCAGGCATGAACCAGAACACCAATTTCGCACCCGCTATTGCGCTTTATTCCGTTCCTCACGATACCCCTTGCCATACCGAAAACGAAGATGAACAGGTCATCCAGCTGGATGTAATCGATCTTGCCGAACCGGATGATGACTATTGAGCCCGGCCAGATGGCCGCTCAATCACCGGCGCATCGCCTGTTCAACGCACTCCGTTTCATACCCTTGGCGAGAAATCTGCAAAAAACGACAAACTGCTAATTCTATCAAGGATGGCAGTATTATTGACTGATGTATCTCCCCCCTTCCTCCCCGGCATTCCCCCCGACAATTGATACAAACCTACGTTATTGCGCTTCACTTTCCATCGTTGCAACCGCTGGTGCCAACAGAGCCTGCATCACCACGCCAAGTTTAAAACTCACGTTCACTAACTAGGTCTAGCAATAGCAAAACATTTATTGCCACATTCAAACACGCTTTATACGGCTGTTTTGGCAAAGCCTGGAGTTAGGTCGGGATTTGTTTTTGCATTTGTAATTTTATTACGTAATAAGTTACAAAGTAAGGGGCTGGGTAACGGCCCAAATTAGCCGTTGTCCGATGGGAAAAATCAGGAGCATAACCATCTGCGTAGAGCTTTTACACCAACCCAATAAAGCAATAAAAAACATCAACTTAACCATATCCAAAAAACAGGTGTTTAAAAAAAACTGTTGACGTACTCAACAATATTTCGCACCTTATCAATCGTGTTACCCCGTTGTTTCGGGAACGTTTCAGGAACAGGGATTCGACTTTAGTCGTAGTTAGTAAGTTCAAAATGTAATTCTCAAAGGAGTGAACCTTATGTCGGCACCGGCTCAGACCCACTGCAGCGCCCGCCTTCGCATCCAGGGCGAGATGCTACCCGAATACGCGCAAATTCTGACGCCGGACGCGGTGGCTCTGGTCTCCGAACTGGTGGAACGTTTTGCTCCCCAAAGAGGGGAATTGCTGAAACAACGTGTGGCACGCCAGGCCCGTATCGATGGCGGCGAGCTGCCGGACTTCCTGCCGGAAACCGCCCACATCCGTGAAGGTGACTGGACTATTCGCGGCATTCCCGCCGACCTGCAAGACCGCCGTGTGGAGATCACCGGCCCGGTCGAGCGCAAGATGGTGATCAACGCCCTCAACGCCAACGTCAAGGTGTTCATGGCGGACTTCGAGGACTCACTGGCCCCCGCCTGGAACAAGGTGATCGAGGGTCAAATCAACCTGCGCGATGCGGTCAACGGCACCATCTCTTACACCAGTCCAGAAGGAAAGGCCTACACCCTGACCCCCAATCCGGCGGTGCTCATCTGCCGGGTGCGTGGTCTGCACCTGCCGGAAAAACATGTCACTTTCGATGGCGAGCCCATCCCAGGCGGCCTGTTCGATTTTGCTCTCTACTTCCTGCACAACTATCAGGCGCTGCTGGCCAAAGGCTCGGGCCCCTACTTCTACGTGCCCAAGTTGCAGAGCCATCTGGAAGGGCGCTGGTGGAGCGAGGTGTTCGCCTGGACCGAGGACAAGTTCGGTCTGCCCCGCGGCACCATCAAGGCCACCGTGCTGATTGAAACCCTGCCAGCCGTATTCGAGATGGATGAGCTGCTCTATCAAATGAAGGATCACATCGTTGCGCTGAACTGCGGCCGCTGGGACTACATCTTCAGCTATATCAAAACCTTGAAGAACCATCCGGATCGCGTCCTGCCCGACCGCCAGGTGGTGACCATGGACAAGCCGTTCCTCTCCGCCTACTCGCGGCTGCTGATCAAGACCTGCCACAAGCGCGGAGCGCTGGCGATGGGCGGTATGGCTGCCTTTATTCCGGCCAAGGACGCGGCCGTCAACGAGCAGGTCTTCGCCAAGGTCAAGGCCGACAAGGAGCGCGAAGCCAACAACGGCCACGACGGTACCTGGGTCGCCCACCCTGGCCTCGCTGATACCGCCATGGCGGTGTTCAACGCCACCATTAAGGCTGGCGCCAAGAACCAGATCGGCGTGCTGCGCGAGCAGGATGCCCCCATCACTGCCGCCGACCTGCTGGCACCCTGTGAGGGTGAGCGCACCGAGGCAGGGATGCGCACCAATATCCGGGTCGCCCTGCAATATCTGGAGGCCTGGATCAACGGCAACGGCTGCGTGCCCATCTACGGCCTGATGGAAGATGCCGCCACCGCCGAGATCTCCCGCACCTCCATCTGGCAGTGGATCCGCCACGGCAAGAGCCTGTCGAATGGCAAGGTGGTGACCAAAGAGCTGTTCCGCCAGATGCTGGCCGAGGAGTTGGAGGTGGTCAAAGCCGAGGTGGGTACTGCGCGCTGGCAGGCAGGACGCTTTGCCGAGGCAAGCGAGCTGATGGAAGAGATCACCTGCGCCGATACCCTGATCGATTTTCTGACGCTGCCCGGTTACGAGCGGCTCTGAATCACGGGCCCCCAGCGGGGCTCGCCAATAACAAGTCAATGGAAACGTGAAATCAATGAAAGAGGGAACTGATATGGCACTGACCCGTGAGCAACAGATCCAGGCTATCGAGAAAGACTGGGCGGAAAACCCCCGCTGGAAAGGGATCAAGCGCGGCTACAGCGCCGAAGACGTGGTGAACCTGCGCGGCAGCTTGCAGCCGGTGCACACCCTGGCCCAGCGTGGTGCCGACAAACTGTGGGGCCTGATCCACGGCGACGCCAAGAAAGGCTATGTCAACTGCCTCGGCGCCCTGACCGGTGGTCAGGCGGTGCAGCAGGCCAAGGCGGGGATCGAGGCGATCTACCTCTCCGGCTGGCAGGTGGCGGCGGACAACAACTTGTCCTCCACCATGTATCCGGATCAGTCCCTCTACCCGGCCAACTCTGTACCGTCCGTGGTGGAGCGCATCAACAACTCCTTCGCCCGTGCCGACCAGATCCAGTGGGCCAACAAGGTTGGACCGCAGGATGAGGGCTTTATCGACTACTTCCTTCCGATCGTAGCCGATGCGGAAGCCGGTTTCGGCGGCGTGCTGAACGCCTTCGAACTGATGAAGGGAATGATTGAAGCAGGCGCCGCTGGCGTGCACTTCGAAGATCAGCTCGCTTCCGTCAAGAAGTGCGGTCATATGGGCGGCAAGGTGCTGGTACCGACTCAGGAAGCGGTGCAGAAGCTGGTTGCCGCCCGTCTGGCAGCCGATGTGTGCGGCACCACCACCCTGGTGATCGCCCGTACCGACGCCAACGCCGCTGACCTGTTGACCACCGACGCCGACCCGTACGATGCAGACTTCCTGACTGGCGAGCGCACTGCCGAAGGGTTCTACAAGGTACGTGCCGGTATCGATCAGGCCATCGCTCGCGGTCTGGCTTACGCACCCTACGCAGACATGGTGTGGTGTGAAACCGCCAAGCCGGATCTGGACGAAGCGCGTAAATTTGCCGAAGCAATCAAGGCCAAGTTCCCGGATCGTATCCTGGCCTACAACTGCTCCCCGAGCTTCAACTGGAAAAAGAATCTGGACGATGCCACCATCGCCCGCTTCCAGCAGGAGCTCTCCGACATGGGCTACAAGTACCAGTTCATCACCCTCGCGGGTATCCACAACATGTGGTTCCACATGTACGAGCTGGCCTACCAGTACGCCCGTGGCGAAGGGATGAAGCACTACGTCGAGATGGTGCAGGAGCCGGAATTTGCCGCCGCCAGCCGTGGCTACACCTTCGTGGCCCACCAGCAGGAGGTTGGTACCGGTTACTTCGACAAGGTGACCACCGTGATTCAGGGTGGCCAATCCTCGGTGACCGCACTGACCGGCTCCACCGAAGAAGATCAGTTCCACTAATAAGAGAGCTGCCTTGAAATAGCAAAACCCCGGCCTGAAGCCGGGGTTTCTTTTTATCTACCATTCAAACGAAAGTCAGGCCACAACCGCACACTGCAGAGAGGATCAGAGCTCGAGGATCTCTTTGACAAAGGGAATGGTGAGCTTGCGCTTGGCGCGAAATGAGGCGTTGTCGAGCTGATTGAGAGTGGTGAGCAGGGTTCGCATATCGCGGGAGAGTCGGTTGAGCAGGAAGCGGCCCACATCGATAGGCAGTTTGAAGCCCCGCAGCTCGGCACGCAGCTGCAGGGCACTGAGCTTGCCTTCATCATCCAGCTCTTCGAGATGGAAACTCACCCCCCAGTCGAGGCGCGAAGCGAGATCCGGCAACTGCAGCCCCAGTTTGCGCGGTGCGCTGCAGCCGGTGACCACCAGCGTCCCCTCGCCCTTCTCCTGCCAGCGATTGTAGAAATCGAACAGCGCCCGCTCCCACACGGCATTGCCGGCGATCGCCTCAAGGCTGTCGAGACAGACCAGCGGCAGGCTTTCGAGGGCATCGAGCATGCTGGGGTCGAGCTGTTCAAACTGATCGAGGGAGAGATAGGCCGCCGCCGCATCGCGGGCGTTGACCTCGGCACAGGTGGCGTGGAGCAGATGAGAGCGTCCGGATCCCTTGGCTCCCCAGAAATAGAGGAAAGGCGATCCCTGACCGATGGCCGCGTTTTTGAGAGCGGTGATCAGATGAGCATTGTTGCCGGGATAAAAACTGACGAAGGTTTCATCATCCGGTAGTTGTACGGCTAAAGACAGTTGGGCCGGTTGCTTCACTCGTTGGGCTTTGACTGTGACATTTGTGGCTAAGTGTATCATCGCAAAGGCAGATAGAGAACCGCCCGGACAAGCCGGGCGGTCTACAAAAGCCTTATAAAATCAGGGCTGCGACCATTGGTAACGCAAACCGCTGCCATTATCGTCAACCTTGCGCAAACGACTCTCGAGCTGCAGTGCCCGCACCAATTCGGCCTGATCCCCTTGCAGAGTAAAGTTGAAGGTGACCTGGTCCCCCTCCAGCTTGCCGATCGCCACCTTGCTGACGTTGCCCATCCCCTGCAGCATCTTCTGCACGGCGATCATGCTGTCCACTTCGGAGAGGCCATCTACCACCAGGGTCTGGCTGGTTGCCGGACCAGAAATACGGGCACCGTAGTTTTTCACCAGCCAGGCCGCCAGGGTATCGGCAAACCCTTGCGCCACTTCGGCCTGAGTGCCGGTGCTATTGCCACGGGTCAGCTCGGCCACTTCACCGGCCGCTTTGGGGCCGTAGAGTCCCCAATCGATGCTCCACTTGTCACCTTCCGGTGTCAGCTTGCCCAGCACCACCATCTCGGCGCCATAGCGCTGGCTTGCCTGCAAAATCGGGTCGGCAAAGCGTCCCCAGACGTCGGTGGCACTGACCGCCATGTTGTCATCGAGATCCATCAGCGGAATGCTGATGGGTAGCCCCAGCGTCTGGGCCTGCTCGCGCAAGGCTTGCGCCCAACCATCGCTGGATTGATCCGCCAGCAGGCGACGCTCCCCCTGATCCACCACCAGCCAGATCGCCATCTGGGGACGCGCCGGGCCAAGCAGGGCAAACTGGCTCTCGGAGACCAGGCTGTTGACCTTGTCACTCTTGAACTCGGCTTTCAGATACTTGACGGAGTCCTGATCCTGATAACCATAGCTTTTGACATAGTCGCCCGGGGCCGCCAGCGCCTTGACCACCACCGGCTGGGTGAGGATGTCACGCTTGCCGGTCACCTTGATCAACACCTGACCCAGTGCCTGCCCCTGAGCGGCCACCATGTCACCACTGGTCGGGGCCTTGCCCTGATAGAGGTCGGTCACCTGAGCGGCCGAGGCCATGAATGACAAGCCGCAGCAGAGGGCGGTCACAACACGTTTGAACATGAACAGAGTCTCGAAATGGGAGAGTGTGCTTATGGTAGCGGCAAGGCGCATCCTGCGGCAAGGCTGGCACAAGCGGCCACAAACAGCAGAGCCGGCGATGCGCCGGCTCCGATCACCCCTTCCACATGGGAAGCGGGTCAAGGCATTAACTTATTTGGTACCGAAGATCTTGTCGCCTGCATCGCCCAGACCCGGCACGATGTAGCCTTTCTCGTTCAGCCCCTGGTCGACAGAAGCGCAATAGAGCTCTACGTCAGGGTGAGCAGCTTCCAGCGCCTTGATCCCTTCCGGCGCGGCAACCAGTACCAGCACCTTGATGGATTGGCAGCCTTTCTTCTTCAGCAGATCGATGGTGGCGATCATGGAGCCGCCGGTGGCCAGCATAGGATCGATGACCAGCGCCAGACGCTCTTCGATGTTGCTGACGATCTTTTCGAAATAGGGAACCGGTTGCAGGGTCTCTTCATCACGGTAGATACCGACCACGCTGACGCGGGCGCTCGGCATGTGCTCCAGCACGCCATCCATCATGCCAAGGCCGGCACGCAGGATGGGTACGACGGTTACCTTCTTGCCTTTGATCTGGTCAACTTCTACTGGCCCATTCCAGCCATCGATGATAACCTTCTCGGTTTCGAAGTCAGAGGTCGCTTCATAGGTCAACAAACTGCCCACTTCTTTGGCCAGTTCACGGAAACGCTTGGTGCTGATATCGCCTTCACGCATCAGACCGATCTTGTGTTTGACCAGGGGGTGTTTGACTTCAACGACTTTCATTATTATCTCCTCTAACCTGCCGCAAAAAAATCGCGGAATCATACAACAAAAGCCACCGCTTGTAGAGCATTTCCGCGCAAAAACGCGCAAACGATTTCCTTTCTGGTTTTCCACCGCCACTGTTAGAATACGCCCCGAATTTTACCCTCCACTTCTTTACATGACGGGGAATACTCGTGACTGACAAAACCTCACTGAGCTACAAGGATGCTGGCGTAGATATCGATGCCGGCAATGCACTGGTTGAACGTATCAAGGGCGTGTCAAAGCGCACTCGTCGTCCTGAAGTCCTTGGTGGTCTTGGCGGCTTTGGGGCCTTGTGTCAAATCCCTGCGGGCTACAAGGAGCCGGTACTGGTCTCCGGTACCGATGGTGTGGGCACCAAGCTGCGGCTGGCCATCGACCTGAAGAAGCACGACACCGTGGGCATCGATCTGGTGGCCATGTGCGTCAATGACCTGATCGTACAGGGCGCCGAGCCGCTGTTCTTCCTCGACTACTATGCAACCGGCAAGCTGGACGTGGACACCGCAGCCGCGGTGGTCACCGGGATCGGTGCCGGTTGCGAGCAGTCAGGCTGTGCCCTGGTGGGCGGCGAGACCGCCGAGATGCCGGGTATGTATGAAGGGGAAGACTACGACATCGCCGGTTTCTGCGTCGGTGTGGTGGAGAAGAGCGAAATCATCGACGGCAGCAAGGTCGGTGAAGGGGATGCCCTGATCGCCTTGGCCGCCAGCGGCCCTCACTCCAACGGCTTCTCCCTGATCCGTAAAATTCTGGAAGTCTCCAAAGCCGACGTTCATCAACCGTTGGGTGACACGACCCTGGCCAACGCCCTGCTGGAGCCGACCCGCATCTATGTGAAACCTGTGCTCAAGCTCATCAAGGAGTGCGAGATCCACGCCCTCTCCCACATCACAGGTGGTGGCTTCTGGGAGAACATCCCCCGCGTCCTGCCCGCCAACACCCAAGCGGTAATCGATGAGCAGAGCTGGCAGTGGCCGGCAGTGTTCAGCTGGCTGCAGCAGGCTGGCAACGTCACCCGTCACGAGATGTATCGCACCTTCAACTGCGGTGTCGGCATGATCATCGCCCTGCCCGCCAACCAGCTGGAGAAGGCGCTGACCCTGCTCAAGGCGGAAGGCGAAAATGCATGGCATATCGGCCATATCGCCAAGGCAGCCGATGGTGAGGAGCAGGTCGTCATTCAATGAATGACCGGATCAACAGCCAAATGAACTCCCCTATGAAACGCATCCTGGTGCTAATCTCCGGCAGCGGCAGCAACCTGCAGGCGATCATCGACCACTGTGCCAGCGGCAAGATTGCCGGTGAGGTGGTCGGCGTCATCAGCAACAAGGCCGATGCCTATGGTCTGGTTCGCGCCAGAGAGGCAGGCGTGGCGACCTCTATTCTGGCCCAGCAGCAGTTTGCCAGCCGGGAGGAGTATGACGCCGCCCTGCTTGCGCTGATGTCAGACTATCAGCCGGACTTGGTGGTGCTGGCCGGGTTTATGCGGATATTGAGCGGCGATCTGGTGCGCCATTTCGCCGGGCGGATGATCAATATCCACCCCTCCCTGCTGCCCAAGTATCAGGGCTTGCACACTCACCAGCGTGCTATCGATGCCGGTGATAGCGAGCATGGCGCCAGCGTCCACTTCGTCACCGAAGAGCTGGATGGTGGCCCGGTGATCCTGCAGGCCCGTGTGCCCATCTTTGAAGGAGACAGTGCGGACGAGGTAGCGGCACGGGTACAGGCGCAGGAGCACAGCATCTATCCGCTGGTGGTACGCTGGTTCTGCGAAGGCAGGCTGCAGATGGTGGACAGCGCTGTGCAACTGGATGGCACCTTGCTGGGTGCCGCGGGTTACGCCAGCGAGTAACCGCTAACAACTGCATGTCAGATACAACAAGGGAGGCTTAGGCCTCCCTTGTCATTTCTACCTACCTCACGATGGCTTAGGTCAGGTCCGATTACGCCGCTACGCGGCCAAGCGACCCTAGACCGGATTGTCGATATCGATAAAGGTGACATCCAGCCCATGCACGGTCGCCAGCCACTCCCCCAGCGCCTTGACACCATAACGCTCGGTGGCGTGATGGCCAGCGGCGTAGAAGTGCATCCCCATCTCGCGAGCGGTGTGAATGGTCTGCTCGGAGGCTTCGCCAGAGATAAAGGCATCGATGCCCTGCTCCGCCGCCAGATTGATGTAGCTCTGACCGCCACCGGTGCACCAGGCTACGGAACGGATCAGCTCGGGGCCGCTGTCGCCACAATAGAGTGGTTCGCGGCCAAGGCGATCGGCAATCAGCTTGGCAAAGTCGGCCCCATTCATCGGCTCTTCCAGCTTGCCCACCATGGCGACGCTCTTGCTGTTCCACGGCTCCAGACCGCGACGCACCTTGATGTCGAGCAGCTTGGCGAGCTGGGCGTTGTTACCCACCTCGGGATGGACATCCAGCGGTAAATGGTAGGCAAACAGGTTGATATCGTGGGTCAGCAGGGTCTTGAGCCGACGCTGCTTCATGCCGGTGATCTGGGCCGGTTCACCGCTCCAGAAGTAGCCGTGATGGACCAGAATAGCATCGGCCTCGGCAGCCACCGCCGCGTCGATAAGCGCCTGACTGGCGGTGACACCGGTCACCACCTTGCGAATGCGCTCGCGCCCCTCCACTTGCAAGCCGTTGGGGCAGTAATCCTTTATGGCGTGAGGTTCGAGCAGATGGTTCAGTACGGTTTCGAGTTTTCGATGAGAGATCATAGGGGTCCCTTATTAAGGCTCGGTCCCCTGCTTTACCAATAAAAACAGGGGCCAGGCTCAAAGCGCCAAGGGCCCCATGATAATCGAGCCGGGCTGTCAAGACCATGACAGCGCCAGCACGATGAAGCTTCGCCCTCACTCTCGGGCAAACAACCTGACTCAGGCGGGCAAATCGATCCCCGCATCCCGCATCTGGGCGAGCTTGTAGCGCAGGGTGCGCGGGCTGATGCCGAGCCGATCGGCCACCGCCTTGCGGCTGCCGTTACAATCTTGCAGGGTGTCGAGGATGATCTGGTGCTCCTGCTGCTTGAGCTCGCTGCCAAGGCGATCGCCGCCATAGCTGCGCTCCACGCTGACAAACTCCATCTCCTGCTCGTCCAGCTCCTCCAGAATGAGGTGGTCACAATCAATGATCCCGTCGGGGCTGAGGATCAGGGCACGCTGTACCACGTTGTCCAGCTCCCGCACATTGCCGGGCCAGGGGTGAGCCAGCAGTCGTTCCCGCGAGGCATCCGTCAACTGTGGTGTCGGCAGCCCCTGCTGACTGGCATGGAGGGCCAGCAGATGCTCCGCCAGCGGCAGAATGTCGCCGGGCCGCTCACAGAGGGCAGACCAGCGCAGCGGGAAGACGTTGAGACGATAGTAGAGATCTTCGCGAAACAGGCCATCCTGCACCGCTTTTTTCAAATCCCGGTTGCTGGTGGCGATGACCCGCACATCCAGCGGGATCATCTTGCGACTGCCGAGCCGCTCCACCTCTTTCTCCTGCAGTACCCGCAGCAATTTGGCTTGCAGCCCCTGATCCATCTCGGTGATCTCGTCGAGCAGCAGGGTGCCCCCCTGCGCCTGCTCGAACTTGCCGGGGCACCCCTGCACCGCACCGGTGAAGGCCCCCTTCTCGTAGCCAAACAGGGTAGCCTCCAGCATGTTTTCCGGAATGGCGGCGCAGTTGATGGCGACGAAAGGCTGCTCGGCGCGGCTGGAGTTATCGTGAATGTAACGGGCCAGCACCTCTTTCCCCGTCCCGCTCGGGCCGGTCACCATCACGGTCGCTTCGCTTCTGGCCACTCGGGTCGCCAGCTGGAACAGCTCGGCAGTTTTGGGATCCCCGTAGACCACAGCGCGCTTCTCCACCTTCTGGGCGGGCACATAGCGGCTGACCTGATTAAGCAGCACCTCCGGCGAAAATGGCTTGGCCAGATAGTCGATGGCACCTTCGCGCATGGCGCGCACCGCGCCATCGATGTTGGCGTAGGCGGTCATCAGCAGCACAGGGATCTGCGGATATTGCTGGCGGATGGTGGCCAGCAAGGTGAGACCGTCCATTCCCCCCATCTGGATATCGGAGATCACCATGTCAAACGGCTGACGGGAGAGGGCCAGCAGAGCCCGCTCGCCGCTGTCCGCTTCACGGCACTCATAACCGCCGAGCAAAAGGGTATCCACCAGCGCTTCGCGCAGGCCATTGTCATCTTCAACTACCAGGATCCTGGCCTGTGTCATGCTACACCTCCAAGCTGCACCGGTTGCTGATGCAGGGGGAACGACAGAGTAAAGCAGGTGCCCTCACCGGGAACCGAGGCCACACCGACCTCCCCCTGATGGGCACGCACTACAGATTGCACCACCGCCAGCCCGAGGCCTGTGCCCTGGGAGCGAGTGGTAAAGAAGGGTTCGAATACCTGACCGAGCTGATGGGAAGGGATCCCCTTGCCATTATCAATGACCCGCATCTCCACCCGGGCACCGCTGCGCACCGCGCTGACCAAGAGTGAGGTGGCCCCTGCCTGCTGGGCATTGGCAATCAGGTTGTTGATGGCCCCCGCCAGCGCACTGCTGTTGGCCAGCAGACAGAGATCGGGCTCCGGAGCTTCCATGTGCAGCTCGCAGCCCTGTTGCTGGCAGAAGGCCTCGGCACCTGCCTGCACTTCGGCCAGCAGCCCTTGTACCGAGATGGGAGTGACCACCTGATTGTCACCGTTGCGGGCGAACAGCAGGATGTCGTTGATCTGCTTCTCCAGATCCTGCAAACGGGCCATCAGCTTTTGCTGAAACTGAGTGCGAGATTCCGGCTTGAGGGTGCGGTTGGCCAGGTTTGCGGCATAAAGCATGGCAGCGGAGAGCGGTGTGCGGATCTGGTGGGCGAGCGAGGCCGCCATATTGCCGAGCGCCGACAGCCGCTTCATGTGGTTGATGCGGTCTTGCAGTTTACGGGTTTCGGTCAGGTCATTGATAAAGACCAGCTGGCCGGACTGATCCGGCAGCGGCTGGGTCGAGAGCTGCACCCGGCGCCCGTCGCGCAGGGAGATCTCGTGGCCATCATCCTCGCGCGGCTCGAAGCAGCGGGCAATGATGTGGCGCCAGAGCTCCCCTTCCAGCGGCTCCCCCAGCAGGGAGATGGCCGCCGGATTCGCGCGGGTGACCACCCCAGCCCCGTCAAGCAGCAACACCCCGGTGGGGAGCGCCTTGAAGATGGTATAGAGCTGGCTCACTTCGTGGGACTGGAGTGGCATGTCCTGCTGCTGGATTGTCATAAACCTGACCTCAAACTGGCTATTGGGTCAGGTTATTCAATTTCCATGCCACTAAAATATATGAATAAAAACAATGAATTGCGCATTAGCGTCAAGGCTTTGACCCTCAGACGTCCTTGCTCATCCCGTACTTTTTCATCTTCTCAACCAGAGTGGTACGGCGCATGCCGAGCAGATCGGCAGCGCGGGCCACCACCCCGTCCTGAGACTCCAGCGCCTGACGGATCAGCTCCACTTCAAGGTCGGCCAGCATCTCTTTGAGGTTGACTCCCTCTTCCGGCAACTGCATGGTGCGGGCCGAGGCGAGGGAGTGATCCAGCTCGGGCGGATCCTGGAATACCGCCGCCAGCGCATCCCGTTCATCCATCTCGGTCAGCCGCTCATCCCGCGGCTCGCTCGGCAGCAGGCGATAACGGCTCGGCAGATCGGCCACATCGACAATCTGGTGCGGGTAGAGGATCAGCAGCCGCTCCAGCAGGTTGGAGAGCTCGCGCACGTTGCCGGGCCAGGGGTACTGCATCAGCGACTCCAGCGCCCGCTGGGTCAGCCGGATAAAGCCATGGTGCTGCTCGGCATGGCGGTTGAGCAGCTCCTGCAGCAGCAGCGGGATGTCGTCGATGCGATCCCGCAGCGGCGGCGTCTCAATGGGGAAGACGTTGAGGCGGTAGTAGAGATCTTCACGAAAACCCTGAGTGCGGATCATCGCCTCCAGATCCCTGTGGGTAGCCGCTATGATGCGCACATCGGCCTGAATGGGCTTGCCGCCACCGACCCGGTCGAACAACCGCTCCTGCAACACCCGCAGCAGTTTGACCTGCATCGGCATCGGCATGTCGCCGATCTCGTCGAGAAACAGGGTGCCCCCCTGCGCCAGCTCGAAGCGACCGCGACGGGCCGCGATGGCGCCGGTAAACGCCCCCTTCTCGTGGCCGAACAGCTCGCTCTCCAGCAATTCGGCCGGAATAGCGCCGCAGTTGATGGGCACGAAGGGGCCACTGCTGCGAGAAGAGAGTTCGTGGATAGCGCGAGCCACCACCTCTTTACCGGTGCCGGACTCCCCGAGGATCAACACGTTGGCATCGGTCTCGGCCACCTGGCTGATAAGCCGACGCACCTCCTGGATCCCCTTCCCTTTGCCCACCAGCAAACGCAGCAGAGCCTGCCCCTTGTCATGGGTCTGCTGACGAGGATGCAAGGAGACGAACGCCTGACAGAAGTGCAGATGACGGGTGAGGGATTCATAGGTAAAAGGCGAGAGCGCGACCCCGATAAAGTTGCTGTTGGGCAGATCGGCCTCAACCAGCGAGAGGAAGGGGGTACGGGGGAAGGCTGCCAGCAGCTCTGACAAGGGACGGTCGGTCAGCTCACCCACCAGCACCCCTTGCAGCGGTCCGGAGGATTCGATGGCTACATCCAGATCGCTTTGTGCCACCTCCTGCCACGGGATCCCCATAAACGAGAGCACGGTTCCCAACTGTTGGCGCCGCTGCGCATCGGCATCAACAATCAACACGCCCATCTCCACCATATCCATTCCTCGCGATGTCCTGAACTAACTTATTGTTTTATTTGATGATAAAACAGCTACCGACTGTCTTTTTGCTGGCACACAAAGTGCCAAAATTCCGACACATTGTCAAAAATTGTCGTATTCAGGCTAAGTGTATCGACAGAAACGAGAGATTAGATAAATTTTGCCGAGGAATTTTCTGCATTGGCGCGGTTAACAAACGCAGCCAAAAGCGGAAAGAAAACTGCCCTCTTCAGAGGGCAGCATGGGACACGGTGAAGCGCATTCAGTGGCGATTATGGTGGTGCGGCGCCGCATAACGACACTCGGGAAAACGGCTGCAAGCCAGAAAGAGTCTACCGGCGTGGGGGCCTTTTTTCGCCTCCCGCTCCACCAGCGGCGCATCGCAACGGGGGCAGTGGTGTACTTCATGCTCCTCGTCATCCTCTACATCGGCGAACAAACCATCGACCAGTTCACCCTCACTCTGCGGCGTCTCCACCACCCCCTTGGACTGGATGACGGGCTCGTGAAATGGCGCGGGCGAGATCGCCTCGGCATGGGGAGTGCGGCCACGCATCCCGGCACCGACATCCACGCCGTCCAGCAACAGAGGGTTGAACGTCGGCTCGCGGCGCGCCCCGTGCGGCAGATCGTCGATCACCGGTTCGCTGGTTTTGACCAGCAGCGGCAGGATCTGTTCGCGCAGCTCTTCCACCAGATAGCTGGCACTTGCCGGGATCTGCAGCAACGGCAGTCCGGCGCTGTCGCAGGCAGTTTTCAGAAAGAGATCCCGCGCCTTGCGCTTCTGGTGACGATGGGTGCTGTCATCGAGTTCGATGGCGCAGATAAAGGAGAGATCCGCGGGGTGGCAAAGCAGATAGTCGAAATGCTTGGCGCTGATCTTGTTGAAGTGCTGCTGCCATTTGCTTTTGCCGATCCCGGCCTGCGGCGTCAGCACATCGGCCACCCGCACCTTGGCAAAGACCCGGGCCTTGTCACCCACCGCCAGATCCAGCACCCCGAGGAAGGATCGCTCGGCGGGACTGAACAGGGTCTCCTGCACATCATAGGGCAGGCGCTTTTGCTGTCTGCCTCTGCTCCAGAAGATCGCCAGCACAAGCAGCGCCAGCAACAACAATCCCGATAGGACAAGGGTATTCATGAGAGCACGATCCAGTTCACGACACGAAAGGGGTATCACTTTACCACAGCCGCCACGGAGCAAGGCAGCAGACCCGTGTATAGAAAGTGAAAAGTCCCGTCTTTTTATCTATTTGTCAGCAGGCGGGGGTTCATATGACCAGTCCCAGCAGGCACAATAGGGATAGAGCAAGAAATCCCATTTCAAGGAGAGCAGGATGCAAAAGCAATTGGTGGTCACCGTGATCGGTGCAGACAAACCCGGGATCGTCGAGAGTCTGGCTGCAGTCATCAGCCGCGAGCAGGGTAACTGGCTGGGCAGCGCCATGAGCGAACTGGCGGGCCAGTTTGCCGGTATCCTCCATGTCTCTGTCCCCGATGAGCACTATCGCAGCCTGTGCGAAGCACTGGCCCTGCTACCAGGTCTGACCATCAGCTTTGCCGAAGGGACACCTACCGCCGAGCCAGCCCATAAAGTCATGATGACAGTGACCGGCAACGACCGCCCCGGCATCGTCCATGAAGTAGCCAGCATCCTGCGCCAGCTCGAGATCAACGTGGCCGATCTCACCACCGGCTGTGAACCGGCTCCCCACTCCGGCGCCCCGCTCTTCTATGCCCATGCGCTGGTAGCCCTGCCCGACGGGCTCGCGATGGATACGCTTATCACCGCGCTGGAATCCCTCTCCGACGATCTGGTGGTCGACATCGACGAAGCGTTCAGCGAGCAGTAACAATACTGTCATTTATTTGTCATATATTAACGCCATAACTGCCGCGCAGACGCGACCTGAAACAGAGGCACAAGATGAGCACCGACAAGCAGTATGAAGAGAAAGAGCTGAGCTGGCTCTCATTCAATGAACGGGTGTTGCAAGAGGCAATGGACAAGACGGTGCCCCTCATCGAGCGGGTTCGTTTTCTGGGGATCTTCTCCTCCAACCAGGATGAGTTCTTCAAGGTACGGGTATCGGACGTCAAGCGTCGCATCCTCATCAATGAAGTACATGGTGGCGACGATGAAGCGAAAGTGCTGCTGCGCGCCATCCAGCAAAAAGTGATGGCGCTCGGTGAAGCGTTCGACAACACCTATAAAGAGCTGTTGATTGCGCTGGCCCGCCACAACATCTTCCTAGTCAACGAGAACCAGCTCTCCGATGCCATTCAGAAGTGGCTGCGGGTCTTCTTCAAGGAGAAGGTGCTGCGTCACATCATCCCGATCCTGCTCAACAAGGAGGTCAATCCGGTCAAATTCCTCAAGGATGAGTACACCTATCTGGCCATCGAGATGAAGAAGAACGGTCAGGTGATCCAGTACGCCCTGGTGGAAGTGCCGACCGACGACCTGCCCCGCTTCTTCCAGCTGCCGCCGGAAGGGACCCGCCGCAAGAAGCAGATCATCATTCTGGATAACGTCATCCGCTTCTGCCTCGACGAGATCTTCAAAGGCTTCTTCGACTACGACGAGATTGCCGCCTATGCGGTGAAGCTGACCCGGGATGCCGAATATGATCTCTCCGACCAGCTGGACTTGAGCCTGGTGGACAAGATGAGTGACGGCTTGAAGCAGCGCCTCACCGCCATGCCGGTGCGCTTCGTCTACGAGCGGGAGATGCCCGCTGCCATGATTAGCTTCCTCAAGCTCAAGCTGCAGATCAGCTCCTACGACGCCATTATGCCGGGCGGACGCTATCACAACTTCAAGGATTTCATCGGCTTCCCCAACGTGGGCCGTGACTATCTGGAAAACCCCAAGCTGCCGGCGCTGGATTGCCGCGATTTTGACGGCTTCGTCAACGCCTTCGATGCGATTACCAAGCAGGATATCCTGCTCTACTACCCGTACCACAAATTCCACCACTTCACCGAGCTGGTGCGCCAGGCGGCGTTCGACCCGGCGGTCAGCGCCATTCGCATCAACATTTATCGGGTCGCCAAGAAGTCGCGCATCATCCACTCCCTCATCGATGCCGCCAACAACGGCAAGAAGGTGACTGTGGTGGTCGAGCTGCGCGCCCGTTTCGACGAGGCGGCCAACATCGACTGGGCCAACATCCTTACCGATGCCGGAGTCAAGGTGGTGTTCGGGGTGCCGAGCCTCAAGATCCACTCCAAGCTCTGCCTCATCACCCGCCACGAAAATGGCGAGCCGGTGCGCTATGCCCATATCGGCACAGGCAACTTCAACGAGAAGACCGCCAAGATCTACACCGACTTCTCGCTGCTGACCCGCAATCCGGATATCACCGCCGAAGTGGAAGGGGTATTTGAATACATCGAGTACCCCTATAAGCGTTACAAATTCAACCACCTGCTGGTCTCCCCCATCAACAGCCGCCGTCAGCTCTATCGCCTCATCGACAACGAGCTCTCCAACGCCAAGGCGGGTCAGCCGAGCGGTATCATCCTCAAGATCAACAATCTGGTGGACAAGGATCTCATCAACCGCCTCTATGCCGCCGGGCAGGCCGGGGTGCCGATCCAGATGATCATCCGTGGCATGTGCGCCCTGCGTCCGGGCGTACCGGGCCTCAGTGACAACATCAAGGTGATCAGCATCATCGACCGCTTCCTCGAGCACCCGCGGGTGATGGTGTTCCACAACAAGGGCAACCCCCAGCTCTATATCTCCAGCGCCGACTGGATGAGCCGTAATATCGACGGCCGTATTGAGGTGGGCACCCCCATTTATGACGAGCGCCTCAAGCAGCGCATCATGGACATTCTCGAACTACAACTGAGTGATACCTGCAAGGCGCGGGTGATCGATGCCGACCAGCAGAACGAATATGTGAAGCGGGGCAACCGCCGCAAGATCCGCTCTCAGGTGGCGATTTACGACTATCTCAAACGTATCGAGTCAAACAATGGACAATAGCCTCTACGCCGCCGTCGATCTCGGCTCCAACAGTTTTCATATGGTGATCGCCCATCTGAGCGAAGGGCGTTTTCGCATCGTCGATCGCATCAAGGAGCGGGTACGGCTGGCGGAAGGGATGGATGAGCAAAAGCGCATGAGCCCGGAGGCGATGGAACGCGGCCTCGCCTGTCTGTCGTTGTTTGCCGAGCGGCTCACCAACATCAAACCGGATCAGATCCGCATCGCCGGCACCTACACATTGCGCCGTGCCAGCAACGCGCGCGAGTTCGTCAGCGAAGCGGCCAAGGTGCTCAACCACCCTATCGAGATCATCAGCGGGCAGGAAGAAGCACGGCTCATCTATCAGGGGGTCGCCCATACCCAGCATATCGAGGGCCAGGTACTGGTCATCGATATCGGCGGCGGCAGCACCGAGCTCATCATCGGTGAAGGGTTTGAACACAAGGCCCTCACCAGCCGCAAGATGGGCTGCGTCAGCTTTACCCAGAGCTTCTTTGCCAGCGGCAAGCTGAGCGACAAACACTTCACCAATGCCGTGCTGGAGGCGCAGCACCAACTCGCTCCCATCGTCAACCAGTACCGCAAGCTGGGCTGGCAGAGCTGCCTTGGCAGCTCAGGCTCCATTCGTACCGTGCGCGACGTGCTGCAGGGTGAAGGGCTGACTGACGGCAGCATTACGCTGGAAGGGCTGGAGCGGCTCAAGGCGCTGATGATTGAGCGCAAGCGAGTCGATAACCTCAAGCTGACAGGGCTTACCGAGGAGCGCCAAGAGGTGTTTGCCGCCGCGGTCGCCATCCTGCTCGGGCTGTTTACCTCGCTGCCCATCGAGCGGCTCGACTACTCCGATGGTGCTCTGCGCGAAGGATTGCTGTATGAGTTCGAGGAGCGCTTGCAGCACCACGATATTCGCGAGCGTACCGCACAGGCGCTCGGCACCCACTACCGGATGGACCGCAAACAAGCCGCCCGGGTGGAGCAGAGCGTGCTGACCCTGTTTGATGCCTTGCAAGAGCCCTGGCAGATGGAAGTAGAGCCCTATCGAGCCATCCTCGGCTGGGCGGCCCGGCTTCACGAAATTGGCCTTGCCATCAACTACAGCGGCATTCATCGCCACTCAGCCTATATCCTGCAACACACCGACCTGCCCGGCTTCAACCAGGACGATCAGGCCCTGCTGGCAGCGCTGGTACGCTTTCAGCGCAAGGGGCTCAAGCTCTCCGAGCTGCCTCCCCTGCCCAACCACGACATGCAGACGGTGCTGCGCTGCATCCGCATCCTGCGCCTCGCAGTCGCCGCTCACCACAAGCGCCAGGACAACCTGCTGCCCGAGTGGAAAGTCGCGGTACAAGGCGATCAGCTGGTCGTGACCCTGCCGATCGACTGGTGCGAGGAGAACCGTCTCCTGATGCAGAATCTGGAGAAGGAGCATCGTTATTGCCAGGAGCAGGGCTGGCCACTGTTGTTCCAGCTCGGCTAAACCGGAAAGATAAATAAAAAAGGCAGCCCACAGGCTGCCTTTTGCATCTCAATCTCCCGGTTACTGCAACTCGGGCAACAACCACTTGGCCATCTCGAAGTAGATGATAAGGCCGGTGCCATCCACCAGTGTCGCGATGAATGGCGCAGAGACCACCGCCGGATCGATGCGGAAACGGCGCAGCACCATGGGAATAATGGACGCGACAGTGGCACTCCAGAGCACGATGGCGATGATGGTAAAGGTCACCACCATGCCAATCTGGGGACCGACGCCAAGACTCCATGCCCGCACCCAGGCCGCCATGGCAATGGCCCCCGAGATGAGCAGACCGGTGGAGAGCTCCTTTTTCAGCACGGTGCCGAGATTGCGCAGACTCACCTCCCCGACCGCCATGGCTCGTACTATGGTGGTGGTGATCTGGGTGCCACTGTTACCACCAGTACCGATCAGGAGCGGAATGAAGAAGGCCAGCGCGATAGCCGCTTCCAGCTGCTCCTCGAATGCCCGCAGCACGGTGCCGGTGTAGGCTTCCGCCACAAACAGGATAAGCAGCCAGCCCACCCGTTTGCGCCACAGCTGCCAGGGCGTCGCCTGCAAGTAAGGGGTATCGAGCGGTGATGAGCCCCCCTGCATCTCGGCATCCTCGGTGGATTCGAGCTCCAGAATATCCGCCGCATCATCGACGTGGAAAATACCGACCAGTCGCCCCTGATCCTCGACCGGCAATACCGACAGGTCGCGGTCGATCAGCAGGCGCGCTGCCAGCTCCTGATCCGCCCGAGCGTTGATCCGCACCGTCTCCCGATCCATCAGGGTCGCAACGCTGGCCAGCGGGTCGGCGATCAGCAAGGTCTTGAGGGAGAGGCTCCCTTGCAGACGACCATCCCCGTTGACCACATAGATATGGCGAAACAGCTGGGCATTGTCCCAGGCATCGTGGATCAGCTGTTTGGCGTGACCGACCGTGTCCTCCTCCCGCACCGCCAGATATTCGTGGCGCATGTTGGCCCCCACCGACTCGGTGGGCCAATCCAGCAGGGAGTAATACATGGCCTGCGCCTGGGTCGGGAAGCGAGCCAGCAACATGGTGCGATCCTGACGACTCAGTTTGCGCAGGATGGCGACCATCTCACGGCGGGGAATGGCCTCCTGCAACACGCTGACGATGCTGCCATGGAGCCGCTGCAACAGGCGCCCGGCACTCTCGGCCGAGAGTGAACCAAGCAGTTCGGCCCCTTGCGGGATTGGCAGGGTATCAAAGATGCAGTTGAGCTCTTCCGGACGCAGGGTCAGCAGTTGATCGGCGCGCTGAACCGGATCCAGATTATGTTCCAGCCAACCCTGCAGGGCGGCCAGATCGAGCAGTTGGTGACGGTTAAGAATGGTATGTGTTTTCTTCATCACAGATATCCTCATGTGATTTCAGGCGAGCCTGAATGCCTCCGGAAATAGCCGGAGGCAACGACAAGAAAACAGCAATTTGATTGACGAGTAATAGGCAGGAAATGACGCCGTTCGGCGTGTCATCATCCCCACGTACCAGCTTTAGCACTGTATAACGTATCCGGCATGCCGGAAGCCACTTGGGTTTACACCTTAATCCGATGAAAACTGTCCTGATCTTGGGCGTCTCTGGACGTCGTGAGATCAGTGGCCTGTGTTTATACAGGAGCCTCGCCTAACGAGATGCTGCAAATAATTCGCACAACCCTCAGTTGTGCGGGCGGCATGATTATCCAATCCCGCAGGGAGGTCAACCCCGCAACCACCATTAAATTGGCAACGGCAACAGCTTGTTACAATTGGCAGGAGATGACACGGAACCAATTTTCATAGTCTGGACAAAAGAAAAGGCCCCAAAGGGGCCCTTCTTTAATTAGCGAATATAGTCAAATAATGTCAGACGGCTTATTTTGCTGAAAGAGAGTTGCGAGGCACTCAATGCCGCATCCTCTTTTGACAGCGCGGAAATCACTTCATAGAGATCCGCTTCCGATACCTTGGCTCTCGCCTCGGCGTTGAGGGTACTCAATCCCTCATTGGAGCCCATAGCCTGTTCCAGACTGTTCATCCGGCCGCCCAACTCACCCAACCCATGATCGATATTCAGGCGGGCATTTTTCATATGAACGGTGGCATCGGCTATTTTCTGCTCGAAGGTCTCGGCAGAAATAGCCGGATCTCGCAGAGCCGTAATAAATTCCGACATACCATTCAATATGTTGTCATTCTTCGGTGGATTAAGGTCAAACTGCTGAGCCGCACCACCTGCAGGCAAATCAAGGGTCAACTCCAGACCATTAAAGGGGATCTTGGTGCCAGCAGTGTAGTTACCCGTTTGCAACGTATTGCCACCGGCATCCTTGATATCATAGGTATCAGGCGGACCTATGGTGGTTGATACGGTATAGGTGTTGCTGGGCAGTGCCGAGTTATAATTGGACTTATAGAAATTATCAAAGTTACCCTGATCGCCTATCCCGACCTTGATATTTGCGGTGGTTGCACTGGCGGTTCTTCTGGTCGCCACGATTTCAAACAGATCCTGCCCTGAATCATTGGCAGCGATTTGTACTGTGGGTGAGACCTGAATATTTCGCTGACCTGGATCACCCTGATAAATATATTTTCCGTTGACGTCTTTTATATATGGCTGGGTCTTGCTCTGATTGCCACCAAATATAAATTCACCCGATGAGTTTTTGCTATTCATCAGGTCGAACATCTGCTGCTGCAACCCTTCAAGCTCGCTGGCGATGGCCTTGCGATCATCGTCACTGATCGAGCCGTTATTTGACTTCTGGATCAGGGTCTGGGCACTGAGCATTGCTGTATTAAGAGAATCCAATACTGTCTCTTCATGCCCCAGGCTGTTTTCCAGCAAGCTGCCATTGACACTGTACTGCTTGAACAGGTCAATCTCCTTGGTCAGAGCCATTTTCTGGCTCATCCCCGCAGGATCTTCTCCGGCAGTCTGAAATTTATTGCCGGTTTGCAGCTGTTGATAGGCAGTATTCAACCGCTCGTTGGCGCTGTTGAGGGAATAGATATTCCGGTCGTAGATCATGTTGGTGGTGATGCGCATGACATTACCTCACGGAAGAGAGCAGTGTATCGAAAATGGTTTTGGCCGTGCTGACGATTTGCGCCGATGCCGCATAGGATTGCTGGAAGCGGATCAGATTGGCCGCCTCCTCCTCCAGATTGACCCCTGACACGCTTTCAAAGATGCCGGTGCTCTGGATAAGCTTGGACTCATTGGCCTTGAGCAGCGTTTTTGCCTGACTGGTATTGTTACCCACTTCCATCACCAACCCGGAATAGGCCTGATTGAAGGTCATCTTGTCGTTGGTCGTCCCGCCATTGGTACTCTTGCGCACCAGATCCTTGTTTTGCAGCTCGGCCAGAACCAGGCCATTGCTGTTATCGGCAAAGCCATTGCTGTTGTAACTGAGCTTGAAGCTGTCACCGGCATCCACCGTGCCGGTGATGCTGAACTCGTAGCCGGGGGCCTGTTTCGGGTTGGCATAGACTGCAGCTCCGGCGGGGAAAGGGTTGACGATCGCAGACATCA
Source organism: Aeromonas sp. Y318-3 (assembly GCF_027706185.1). Lineage (NCBI taxonomy): Bacteria > Pseudomonadati > Pseudomonadota > Gammaproteobacteria > Aeromonadales > Aeromonadaceae > Aeromonas > Aeromonas sp. Y318-3. The sequence continues at coordinate 266,264 of NZ_JAPDCN010000002.1, read as the reverse complement.
GGTTTTGCCCCTTGCTGCTCGCAGGGGCCGTACCTATCAGAGTAGTACCATCGGCTTGAAACACCTGATAGTTACCACTGGCATCGATTTTGACCACCTGAGGCGCTGTCGGGCTCAGACTATTGGTACCAAAACCTGACCCCGCACCTGTATTGAATACACCACCCAGTTTGATATCAGCCCCGCCGCCATTATTGGTGGTCTTTTCCGCTTTAAGCGGAGAGGCCAGGGCCAAATCTTCCGGTCGGGTGATCAGCTGACCCAGACCGGCGGCCGCACTTTTGGTCGGTTGCAGCAACAGTCTGTCACCCGCAGCCGGCGCACCGGTGAGATCGATTGAAATGCCATGACCCGTGAGTTCAAACGTTGCAGGAGGGGTCGTGCCAGTCGCCACAGAAGTTCGATTACCAGACTTGTCCAGCGAGAACACCTCATAACCGGTAGCGCTGCTAAATTGCACTTCGTAATCAAACGGGGTCACTGATGTCCCCTTGCCCGGCACGAAGCTGACATTCGCCCCGACCGTCCCGGTGTTATTGCCGTAGGGTAAGCCCTTGCTGGTAGGCAGGGTGAAGATATCGCCGCCAATCTCGTTATCCAGATCCATCCCGAGGCGGTTCTGCTGGTTCATCGCATCCGCCATCGCCACGGCCAGCTGCCCCAGTTCGCGCTTGGTCGGCTCAAGGTCGGTACGCGCCTTGAACAGCCCCCCCATGGCACCACCAAACGTATCGTGATCGATGGTTGCCTTGTTCGCCCCCAGGGTCAGCTGCAGCTCCTGATCCCGGGAGTCAGGATCTCCTGCAATCACCTTGAACTGGGCGACGCCCCCATCGAGGATAAGCGAATGGCCGGTGCTCATATTGACCAGCATGCTGCCGTTGGGTTGGGCTACGGTGCGAATATCCATCTTCTCCGACAGCTGGCGGATCGCCTCATCCCGCTGATCAAACAGCATCAGGTTCTCTTCGGGTGACCCCTGGGTGCGGATGATGGCCTGATTAAGATCATTGATGCTGGTGAGCAGGCTGTTGACCTGCTTGGTTTCATCTTCAATGCGGGTGTTGAGGGTATCGCTCTGCTTGTCGAGCTGCGCCGAGAGGGTATGAAAACGGTTGACCATGCCACTCAACTCCGTCATCACCACCTTGCGCCCACCGATCTCGGCAGGCGATTCATTGGCAGAGTGAAATGACTTGAAGTAGGAGGTGATGGCCGCCCCCACGCTGTTGCTGGTATCCCCCAGCAAGCTGTCAACACCAGCCAGCTGTTCATAATGGGTCAGGGATGCATGATAGGCAGAGGTATCACGGCGCACCTCCCCCTGCATATAGTCGTTGATTACCCGCTGGGTCTTGATGTCACCGGTCCCCAGACCGATGGTATTGGTATACACCAGCGTACGCTCACGCACATAGCCCTGGCTATTGACGTTCACTATGTTGTTACTGGTGGTCTGCAGCAGGCGTTGCTGTGCCAGCACGCCCGATGAACCAATCCCAAGCAGGTCGCTTGCCATACGTTACAGCTCCATCTCGTTGTATTGGGCAATGGCATCACTGCGCAATACCTGTTTCAATTTTCTGGCGTAGTGCGGGTCGGTGGCATAACCCGCCTGTTGCAGCGCCTCAAAGTAGCGATCAGGACTATCCACCTTCGCCAGGGCTCCCTTGTAGCGAGAGCCGGAAGTGAGGAAGTCCACGTAGTCGTTGAAGCTCTCTTCAAACGACTCATAGGAGCGAAATGCCGCTTTCTGGCGGGAGGCGACGCCTTGCTCATACTCGAGCGTGCTGACCACCGCCTTTGGCCCTTCCCAGCGCGGATCGGCCTTGATGCCAAACAGGTTATGGGTCACCTGCCCCTCGCCATCCTTGATCACCCGCTTGCCCCAACCGCTCTCCAGTGCCGCCTGAGCGACCAGTACCGCCGGGCTTAACCCCAACTTGTCGGCCGCTTTCTTGGCCAGCGGCATCAGGCGATTGACGAACTCTTCCGGCGTATCGAACTCCTTGCTCCCACTACCAGTGGCACTGCTCTCTTCGCTGGCCATGCGTCCCATGGGCGGAATGCTACGGTGTGGTCGACGGGGCATAGTGAGTGCGTGGCTCTCCTTGACCCCCTCGGTCATCTCTTTTTCAGCAAAATCTTTGCCAACTTTTGATGCCGCGATCAAATCATCGGCCGCCGCCGTGGGGGGCTGATAGGGTTTGTAGGTCCGTTCGGTGCGCTGCGGCATCTTGAGCACCCGCCCATCCTGATGGGTAAAGGTCTCGGGAGAGAGCTGCTTGGCCACCATGTCAGCCAATCCCAGCCCCCCCTTGCTGGACATGTCGGCAACCCGCTGCTCATCCAGCATCCCTTCATAGAACTGGGTATAGCTGCTGTTCATCGGGTTGTCCTGAGTCAACACCCCGTTGGCCTGACGCATGCTCTGAAACAGCATCTGGGTAAAGATTGACTCGAACTGGCGTGACGCACTCTTGAGCGCTTCGGCCTGTCCCTCTTTGCTTTGGCTCATCTGGCGCAGACGATCCAGGTTCTTGATGTCCTGTACCATCCCGAGATTCATGCCGCTGTTGCTGTCAAACTCCGCCATTTTGCTTACCTCATTGCCACCCGTGGCAACCACTTGCCGCTTGTTACAATATGACCAGTTGCCCCTCGATGGCGCCTGCCTGCTGCAGCGCCTCAAGGATGGCCATCAAATCACCGGGGGCGACCCCGACCTGATTGACCGCCCGGACCAAATCGTCCAGGGTCGCACCGGTATCAAACTTGAACATCCGCCCCGGCTCCTGCTGGACATTGATGGTCGAGTTGTTGGTCACCGTCGTCTCTCCTCCCGCCAACGGGTTGGGCTGGGAGACCTGCTGGTTTTCGGCGATGGTCACCGTCAACCCGCCGTGGCTGATGGCCGCCGGTTTGAGCTTGACCTGACTGCCGATCACTATGGTGCCAGTGCGGGAGTTAACGATGATCTTGGCCGCCTCGTTGGCCGGATCCACCTCCAGATTCTCGATGGTGGCGAGATAGGAGACGCGCTGACCCGGATCCCGCGGGGCATAGACCTTGACCGAGGTAGCATCGAGCGCCTGAGCGGTATTGGGCCCCACCAGATCGTTGACCACATCGGCCAGACGGCGCGCCGTAGTAAAGTCTGGGCGGTTAAGGTTGAAGGTGATGGTGTCCCCCTGACTGAAGGAGTTGGGCACCTCTCGCTCCACAGTTGCACCGTTAGCAATCCGCCCGACGGTCGGGGTATTGATCACCACCTTGGAACCATCAGCCCCCTCGGCCCCCAGACCACCGACCACCAGACTGCCCTGGGCGACCGCATAAACCCGCCCATCGAGCCCTTTCAGGAAGCTCTGCAGCAGAGTGCCGCCCCGCAGGCTCTTGGCCTCGCCAATGGCAGAGACCGTCACATCGATGGTCTGGCCCGGCTTGGAGAAGGGGGGCAGGTCGGCATGGATCGCCACCGGAGCCACATCCTTGATCTTGGGCTTGATGTTATCCGGCACCTTGATGCCAAAATTGTTGAGCATGGTACGGAAGGTCTGCTCGGTGAAGGCGTTGTTCTTCTCGCCAGTACCGGGCAACCCCACCACCAGACCGTAACCAATCAGCTGGTTGTTACGCACCCCTTCAACCGAGCTGATGTCCTTGATCCGGGCCGCATTGGCCACACCCAAGGGCAGCAGGCAGCAAAGCAGAGTGACAAGACGGAGTGACTTCATAACATCTCCTAGAGCGGCCACCAGGGACCATTGAAAAAGCTGGTAAGCCACCCTTGCTCCTGGCTATTGGCCAGATCGCCGGTACCACCGTAGTAAATGCGGGCATTGGCCACTTTCTGGGACGAAACGCTGTTATCAGACGTCACATCCTCCGGGCGAATAAGGCCGGTGATCCGGATATATTCATTGCCATTGTTGAGCATGATCCACTTCTCACCGCGCACCACCAGATTGCCGTTGGGCAGTACCTTGGCCACGCTGACCGAAATATTGCCCTGCAGGCTGTTGCTCTGATCCGCCTTGGCCTGGCCCTTGAACGCGCTGTCTTGAGCAATGGAGGCTGAGAGATCATAGGGGCTGGCGGTCACGGGCACGCCACCCAACTTGACCGGGTCCAGATTGAACTTGTTATTCTTGCCACTCTGGGTATTGGCCTTTTTCGAGGCAGAGGTCGACTCCGACAACTCGATGGTAATGATGTCACCTACCTTGTGTGCCTTGATATCCGAATAGATGCCATTGACCTGATCCGGCTGGAAAATCGCCCCTGTCGGTCGCACCGACACCGGCTCCGACTCCCCGTAGACGGGGGAAAACTCGGGATCATCAGGCTTGGGCGTATTGGGAGTGCTGCTACACCCTCCCAGCACCAACAATCCCAGCATCCATACGGCTTTCATCATGCACCTCCTAATTAGGTACGCTGGATCAGGAAGGACATCATGCCGTCCACGGCGGAGAGCACCTTGGAGTTCATCTCGTAGACCCGCTGAGCCTGAATGAGGTTCACCAGCTCTTCGGTCACGTTGACGTTGGAAGTCTCCAGCATCCCCTGCTTGATCACCCCCAAGCCATCGGCACCGGCAGTCCCCTGAGCGGCAGCACCACTGGATTGGGTCTCGACAAACATGTTCTCCCCCATCGGCTGCAAGCCGCTGGCGTTGACGAAGTCGGAGATGTTGATCTGACCGACTACCTGAGAAGCGCCATCCCCCTTGAGCTGCACCGAGACCTGGCCATCTTCACCCACCGTAACGCTCTGGGCGTTTTCCGGGATCTGGATTTCCGGTTGCAGCGGGTAGCCATTACCCGGGGTCACTATGGTCCCTTCATCGTTGAGGGTGAACTGACCGTTGCGGGTATAGGCCGCACTGCCATCCGGCAGCTGAATTTCAAAGTAGCCACGACCACTGATCATCAGATCGAGCGAGTTGTCAGTGGTTTGCACGTTACCCTGGCTGTGGTTTTTCTGGGTCGCCACCACCTTGGCACCCGCCCCCAGCATCAAGCCGGAGGGGAGCTCGGTATCGGCAGAGGAGCGGCCACCGGGCTGATTGATGTTTTGATAAAGCAGATCTTCAAAGATGGCCCGTGACTTTTTGAAGCCCACGGTGCTGGCGTTCGCCAGGTTGTTCGAGGTGACCGAAATATTGGTCTGCTGTGCATCCAACCCGGTCTTGCTGATCCAGAGTGCAGGATTCATAGTGTAACTCCTTGATTAGCTGATTCGCAGCAGTTGGGTTTGAGCTTCATCATTCTCTTCGGCCGTCTTCATGATTTTGACTTGGGTTTCGAACTGGCGTTGCAGCCGGATCAGGTTGGTCATCTCATCCACCACATTGACGTTGCTCCCCTCAAGGGAGCCGGCAATCAGGCCGACATTGGCAGAGGCGGGTTCATTCTGGCCATCTTTGCGGCGAAACAGACCATCTTGCCCCTTCTCCACCGCATCGGCGGCCGGGTTGACCAGCTTGATCCGCTGAAAATCTTCCGGCAAGTTGGCGGCAGCCCCCTCAGGACGACCGCTGATGGTGCCATCCCGATTGATCTCGAGTTTCTCCATCGGCATCGGCAACACGATGGGCTGACCGCCGTCATCCACCACATTCAGACCGGTCGAGGTCTGCAAGTTGCCGGTCGCATTGACCTGCAAATTCCCCATGCGGGTATAGGCCTCACCGCCCTTGGGATCCTGCACGGCAATCCAGCCAGGACCATCCACCGCCACGTCCAAATCCCGTCCGGTGGTCATCAGCATGCCATGCTGCAGGTTCTGCCCCGGGCGCTCAGCCATGGCAAACACCCGGCTTGGCAAGCCCTCTCCGAACGCCTGCATGCTTCTGGCCTGCTCGAAATCGGACTTGAAACCGGTGGTATTGGCATTGGCGAGGTTGTTGCCCCGAACAGCCAGGCTGTTCATGGTCTCTTTGGCCCCGGACATGGCGATATAAAGCAGGTGATCCATGGAATTCTCCGTCAAACAGATGACTCTGACAGGAGAAATGCAATTAGAGTGCCAACAGCAGAAATATGGGGGGATAAGGATGGGAATGCGACAGAAACAGAGAGGGGGCCAAGCCCCCTCTCATTATCATTTATTGCGCGATTAACGGATCTGCAGGATGGTCTGCTGCAGCGAACTGTTGACCTCCAGAGAACGGGAGTTGGCCTGGAAGTTACGCTGAGCAGTGATCAGGTCCACCAGCTCGGAGGTCAAATCCACGTTGGACTGCTCCAGCGCCGATGATTTGATGGTGCCAAATGTCCCTGAGTTTGGCGTCCCCGGCAAGGCATCACCAGAGAGCAGAGACTGTCGCCAGGAGGTATCGCCAACCTGAGTCAATCCTTGCGAGTTGGCAAATTTTGCCATGGCAACCATAGCGACCTTGAGTGTGGTGGCATTACTATAGGTAGCAGAGACAATCCCGTCTGGCGTGATCTCCACCTTGGTCAAACGGCCGACAGTAGAGCCATCTTGAGTCAACTTGTTGACTTCAAACGGAGAAGAATACTGAGTCACAGTGCCAAGTTGAATCTCAACTTCCTGGGTGGGATCTGCGCCGTTGGTGATAATGCCAGCACCTGCCGGGGGCGCGACCCCCAATTGTTCTGTCTTGATGGTTGCCGGTGTTGTTGGCGTCACCATCTTGCCATCAGCACCAAAGGTGATGCGTGCGGCAAGCGGTGGAACAGGAGTCACACCAGCCGCCATCGTTGTTGGAACCCCCCCCGCAACATCAATGGGTTTATCCCCCTCATACATGTACATACGCCAAGCGGTAGGGTTGGCAGGCTTTGTCACATCAGCTGGGTCAGCTTCCTTGACAAAATATTGTGTGATCACATGAGGAGAACCCAATGAATCATAAATAGTGACCGATGTAGATGAGGCATAACTTTTAGGATTATTGATCGGATCAAAAATGGAGGCGTCTGCAGCAGTGTTACCTGCAGCCAACGGGGTTGAATCAGACTTCAGATTGAAGCTGGCTTCAATCTTGGTTGTTTGTTTCGGCTCCCCTGCCCGATCCGGGATCTGGATAGGCTTGGTTGCGTTTATGCTCACCGCTTTTGGCGTTCCATCAACGTTCACCTCATAGCCTTGCAGATAATGGCCCTGATTGTTGACCATATAACTGTTTTCATTGAGCTTGAAGGCACCGGCACGAGTATAGGTGCGATCCAGGTTGGTCAGGCCATCGGAGGTCACAAAGAATCCATTCCCCTGAATCGCCAAGTCTAGTGCGTTATTGGTAAATTGCAGCGCCCCCTGATGGAACTGCTGGGCAACCGCACCGGTCGCCACACCATTACCGACCTGGGTCTTGGCGTTGACAAAGATGGAGTTGGCATAGACATCCGCAAACTCGGCTCGGGACTCCTTAAAGCCCATGGTGTTAACGTTGGCAATGTTGTTGGCGGTGACGTTCAAGTCTTTTTGTGCCGCGTTGACACCGCTCAAGGCATTGTTAAATGACATATCCAGCTCCTTAGATCGATGCTGTCGACGTGGTTTTTGACTGAGTTGTTGGTTTGTTCTGATTAGATCCTGAAATTTGCAGGATACTGTTAAGCGTTGTAGTGCCTAGACCTCTCAGATTAAGTTGAGTCGGGTTGGTTCCGTTCCCCAGGACCACACTATCAACCTTGCCATAGGTCAGGGCCGAGATGCTCTCCGACTTTCCATCCATGGTGCCGTTAGCTTTAATCACGTATTTTCCAGGCTTGGCCGGATTGCCACTCTTGTCTTTACCATCCCAAGCAAATTCAACATTGCCGCGTAAATCACCTTCCAGAGGAAACTCCTTTATCACCGGACCCTTTTCATCTTCCACCGTGATTTTCACATTCGAATACTTGTTCTCGACACCGACAGCCACAACCCCGGATATGGACCCATCTTTCTCCAAATAACCGATATTGCTAGGGAGCAGCACATTTTGTCCGACCAGTGCAGAGGCTTGCAGCGCCTGACTAGATGTCATCAGAGTATTGAGATTGCCCATCTGGGTGGACAAGCTATTGATCCCCTCAGAAGTCGACATGGATGTCATCTGGGAGAGCATCTGGGCGTTATCAACTGGCTTGAAAGGATCCTGATACGACAGCTGCATGGTCAGCAGCTTCAGAAAAGAAGCTTGATCCAGCTCTTTCTTGGGCGTCGTGGTTGTGCCTGTCGTCTGGGTCGTGGTACGGCTGATGCCGTTCACATTATTGGTTGTATCGACCATGCTGCATCCCTCCTATCAGGACTTGCCAAGCTGGAGCGTCTGCTGCAGCATCTTCTTGGCCGAATCTGCAACCTGTACGTTGGTCTGGTAGCTGCGCGAGGCATTGATCATGTCGGCCATCTCTTCAACCATGTTGACGTTTGGCTTGAAGATAAAACCGTCTTTATCCGCCATCGGGTGGTTGGGGTTGTACTCCTTGAGTAGTGGCGCCTTGCTCTCGACAATCCCCTTCACCTCAACCCCGACCGAGCCCTGCTTGTCAGACATCGCCTGATCGAGCTGGGCGGCAAAGACTGGCCGCCTGGCGTGGTAAGTATTTTCCACACTGGAGCTGACGCTGTCCGCATTGGCCATGTTGCTGGCAACCGTGTTGAGGCGCACTGACTGTGCGCTCATAGCCGAGCCTGCTATGTCAAAGACCTTGAACAAACTCATCACTGCTCTCCTTTCAGGGCCTTGAGCAGGCCACTGATCTTGCTATTCATAAATTCAAGGGAGGTTTGATATTCGAGGCTATTGCGCAGAAATTCGCTGCGCTCCTGCTGCACATCGACTGTATTGCCGTCACCGGTATCCGGTTGCAGCGGGTTGCGATATTGCACGGTACCTGGGGCGTCCATATTCAAGGCAAAGTGCTTTTCGCTGGTCGTTGCCAAACCAAACCCCTGATGCGACTGGGCCTCCTGCAATGCCTGAGCAAAATTGATATCCCTGGCTTTGAAGCCCGGGGTATCTGCGTTGGCAATATTGCTGGAAAGCACCTCAGCACGCTTGGCGCGAACGCTTATGGTGTGTTGATGCACACCGAATGCCTTGTCAAATGAAAGAGCCATAGCACACCTCCTGCTTGGTTTATTTTGTTTGCAAGAGGTGTGCCATAAGCAAATCACTCAGTTCGATGGTTTGGGTATGAGCACAGTTCAGACCAAAACGGCAGGAGCATCTCGTGCCTTGAGTCAGACGGCATCATTTGGCCACCTTAAGGTTTTAACCACTTTGCAGTGGCGAGATATGGTAGGTAAATAGAAAGACCGAGCAGTAGATAAAGAAAGAGGGAAGCTCGTAGCTTCCCTCTTTGCATGAACTGGCAATATCCGGTAAAACCCCGAATATCCTGGGCATCAGGCCTATTTGACCTTGTAGACAATCCCCGGATTACAGCGGATCATCTCAAACCGATCGGTCAACCCGGCCAGTGACTCCGACGCTCCCAGCATCAGATATCCACCGGGATTGAGACTGGCAGCAAACTGGTTGAGGATCTTCGATTTCACTTCCGGCGCAAAATAGATGAGCACGTTACGGCAAAAGATAATGTCAAACTTGCCGAGCAGACTATAACTCTCCAGCAAGTTGAGTGGCCGGAAGGTGGTCAATTTTCTGACTCGCTCGGCAACCCGCATCTTGTTGTCACCGTAAGGCTCAAAAAACATCTTCTTGCGCTCCGGTGACAAACCGCGTGCCAGAGCAAGGCTATCGTAAACGCCTTCCTTACACTGATTGAGCATGGTCGTCGAAATATCCGTCCCGACAATCTGCACGCCACCAGGCAAGGTCCCCGGCTTTTTCATCTGCTGCTCCAGTGCCGTCATGGCAATGGAATAGGGCTCCTGACCTGACGAGGATGCAGCCGACCAGATCTTGATGGGGCGGCCACTTTTCCCCAACTCGGGGAAAATCTTGTCAGTAAGAAGCTGAAACGGGTAAGTATCACGAAACCAGAGGGTCTCGTTGGTCGTCATGGCATCTACTACGGCCATTTTCAGGTCACGCTCTCGCACACTCATTGCACGGGTAACCAGATCAGACAGACTCTCGATGCCAAACTGAGCCATCAAAGGTGAAAGACGGCTCTTCACCAGATACTGTTTGTTATCCCCCAGCACAATTCCGCTCTGTACCGCCAGAAAGTTGCTGAACTGTTTGTATAAGTCGTCCGAAAGTGTCTTCATGCAGCTGTTCTTCTTTATTAGAGTGCGTTTTGTACGGCCTTGGCCAATTCATCAGGCTGGAACTTGGCGATAAAATTGTTCGCACCAACTTTCTGCACCATTGCCTGGTTGAATACTCCACTGAGCGAGGTATGCAGAATAACATGCAAATCCTTGAGATTGGGATTATTCCGGATCTCGGCAGTGAAGGTATAGCCATCCATTTCCGGCATTTCGATATCCGAAATAACCAGCGCAACCTGATCCTTGATAGGACCATTTTTGGTCATTTCCAGCAGCATGTTCAATGCCTCGCGGCCATCTTTTGCCAACACGCACTCGACACCGATAGCCTCAAGCGCACGTTGTACCTGTTTGCGTGCCACTGAGGAGTCATCCGCAACAAGAACAGGACGCCCCAGAGTCGGGTGGTCGACACTGGCCTGAACCAGCTCCTCACTCACATCCGTTGCAACCGGCGAAATTTCGTTCAATATCCGCTCAACATCAAGGATTTCGACCAGCTCGCCATCGACTTCAGTCACGGCTGTCATGTAGTTGATGCGACCCGCACCTTTGGGCGGAGGAAGGATGGATTCCCAGTTCATATTGATGATGCGCTCGACCGAATGCACCAGAAATCCCTGAATAGAGCGGTTGTACTCGGAGATGATAATGAAGCATTTGCTCAGGTCATCTATCGGGCGTTTGCCAACTGCCATGCTGAGATCGATGACCGAGATAGTCTGGCCACGAATATGTGCGACCCCGCGGATGCAGGAGTTCAATTTGGGCATCACGGTCAAGGGGGGACACTGCAACACTTCACGCACTTTGAATACGTTGATGCCAAATCTTTGACGTCCATTGAGGCGAAACAACAACAACTCCAGCCGGTTTTGCCCCACTAGCTGGGTACGTTGGTTGACCGAGTCCAGGATACTGGCCATAAACACTCCCTAAAAACGCTTGGCATTAATAATGCATGCGTGATGGATTGCGTCAGACTATCGATGTGACAACGAACAGATTCTGAAGCAATCATAGTTAAATATGGTGATATGCGTGAACAACTTATCGACCAACGAGCGAAAATGATTAACCGACTTTTACTCATCAGCCTCTTTTTTGGCAGCATATCTTCCAGCTACGCCTCGGACGTCACTACTTATCTACAAGAAAAGGCGCAAGAGTTCGTTTACAGCCAGCTGGATATTCCGTTGGATGCCAGAGCCGAGGTTACCTCTGCCACACTGGATGAACGGCTCCCACTGACCCGCTGCGAAGATCTACTCACTATCAGCTTACCAGCAAAAATGGAAATTCGCCGTAATACAACAGTTTACCTTAAATGTGAGGAAGAGAGGCCCTGGGACGTCTATCTCCCGGTGCGGGTCAGCATTCAAAAGCCCTATGTCACTGTGACCAACCCCATCGCCAAGGGGGACCTGCTGAGTGAAAGCCAGCTAGTGTTGGCCTATCAGGATCAGACCCTGATCCGCGGCGACTACCTGACTGACACAGCCCCTCTTGTCGGAGTACGCAGCAAGCGGGAGCTAAAACCTGGGCAACCCATCCGTTTGAGTCAGGTTTGTGTCGTGTGCAAAGGGGATCAGGTCACCCTGACGGCAGAAAATAGCAACTTCCAGATCAAAACCATGGCCCGAGCCTTGCAAGATGGCAGCTTCGGAGAGATCATCAAACTCGTCAATATTCGCTCCGGCAAAACCGTTGAGGGTAAAGTCAGTGCAGTAGGTGCCGTATCAGTCACTTTTTAAATCCGGATCCTTGACAACTTTTTTCTAAAGTTTTGATCTGCCGCACCGATAAACAGGTAAGCAAACCTTAAAGCAGACGAAGGTAACTAAAATGGCCATCAACAATATCAACAACTTGGCGAATAATCGGTTGCAAAATACCGCTAATAGCCAGGGGACAGGCAGCAAGTCAGTCACCTCATCGCCCGAAAACAAAGCGGCTACTGTCAAGCTGGACTCCGTCTCCTTGACCAGTGAGGCGCAACAATTGCAAAAGATGCAACAAAACCTCAATACCGCCTCGACAGGCAATGAGAGCAAGGTCGAACGGCTGAAAAAAGCCGTCGCGAGTGGCGAATATCAGGTTAACAGCGACGCGGTGGCCAAGAAGATGTTCAGTTTCGAGGCCAATCTGGACAAAGTTCTGGGATGATGGACTTACCTTCGTTACTGCACACCCAAGATGATTACCTCAGCCAGATGCAAGGCATTCTGGAAGAGGAGTTCAGCTTGCTCGAACAGCATCAGGCACTGGCCCTGCCCGCACTGACCGAGCGCAAACAGCAGTTGCTTGCTGCGATAGAAACTCTGGACAAGACACTGGCAGAGATGCCGGAACTGGCACTGCAGTTGGCAGCCTATCCCGACGAGATGGCACAGCTTCGTGCAAAACTGGATGCTTGCCAGGCACAAAATGATATCAACGGTCGCTTGCTTGAATTGAGCATCGTCTCAAACCGTCGTCTGGCAACCTTTCTGAGTCAGCTGCGCGATCGCAACAGCCTGACCTATGACGCCAAGGGCAACACTCGCTCTGGCACCCGCTCCTACGGTATCAAGGCCTGACATCTCTTATCAGGCCTTGCATTTTTGCACTCCGTTTTAACGCACCAGTCGCAACAACTCTCGCCCGTCCTCACACGCATTGACGCGCAGTACCCCGTCCTCATAGCTCCCGTAACTGGCAGGCAACTCGCCGCGCGGGAAACAGATCGACCCCGGGTTCATCAATACCCGCTCCCCCTGCCACTCCAGCACCGGCACATGGGTGTGACCGCTCAGGAACAGACTACCCGGCGGTAGCTGAACCTCGTCCGGGCGATAAAGATGGCCGTGGCTAACAAACCAGCGCCGCTCGTCGATCAGCAACTGGTTGTAGGGGGCGGTGATGGGAAAGCGCAACAGCATCTGATCTACTTCGGAATCACAATTGCCCCGCACCGCGATGATTTGCGGAGCCAACTCGTTGAGCCGATCGGCCACAGCGGCCGGGTTATACCCTTCCGGCAGAGGATTGCGCGGGCCATGGTTGAGCAGATCGCCGAGCAGCAGGTAGTGGTCGGGCTGCCAGGTGTCCAACCGTGACAGCACCTGATCCAGTGCCGTGATGCTGCCGTGAATGTCGGAAATAATGGCAAGTTTCATTAGGTGCTCCTTACAGCGGGCCGAAATAGAGATCCTTGGTGGCAATCGTCCCTTTCAAATTCTGGCTGGGCAGCCCTCGCAGCGCGGGATCGACCAGTCTCATCTGATTGTAATGATACACGGGGAGGATCGGCGCCTCCTCAAGCAGCAACTGTTCGGCATGCCGGTAGAGTTCAACCCGGCTCGCGCTGTCCAGCGTATTGGCAGCCTGCTCCAGCAACAGATCAAAGTCGGGATTGCAGTAGCCGCTCTCGTTGCGCAGATCCTGACAACGGAAGCTGCCCAGCATGGCTGATGGCTCCACGTAATCGCCAAACAGGAAGCTTCTGGCCACCTGGAAATCACCGCTATCCTTGGCCACCTGATAAGCTACCCACTCCAGACTGTTGAGGGTGACCTGTACCCCCAGCTTCTGCCACATGGCGGCAATGGCCATCGCCATCTGCTTGTGGGTTTCTGCGCTGTTGTAGGTAATGCTCAGCTTGAGTGGATTCGCACTGTTATACCCGGCCGCTGACAACAACGCTGCCGCTTTGGCTTGGCGGGTTGGCATATCTTCAAGCGCCACAGGCAATATCACCCGGGGGTAACCCGGCATCTCCGGCAACAGCGACCATGCCGCCTGTTCATCCTGCCCGCTCACCGATCCAATGAGCTGCTGTCGATCAACCGCCATGGAGAGCGCCTGACGCACCCGCACATCCTGCAGTTCGGGGCGCTTCAGATTGAACGCATAGAGATAGGTGCCAAACAGCGGCAAGCCCCACAGCCGCTCCGGAGATTCGCGCTTCATCTTCTGGTAATAGCCGAGGGAGACCTTGTTGGTGAGCTGGATTTCACCAGCCTCATAGCGCAGCCGTTCGGCATGTTGCGAAGTGATAGGCAGATAGGTGACCCGTCCGATACGGGTGTGAAGGTCATCCCAGTAGTGAATATTGCGCTCGGCTTCGATCCGCTCGTTTGGCGTCCAACTTGCCAGCCGGTAAGCACCATTGCTCACCAGCTTGCCGGGCTCGGTCCACTGCTTGCCAAATTTGGCTATCGCCTTCTGGTTGACTGGCACAAAGGGGCGCTGACTGATGAGTTGCAGGAAATAGGGAGCCGGCCGCTCCAGGGTGATTTTCAGGATCTGATCGCTTTGCGCTTCAATGCCCAGATTGCCGAGCTCCAGTGCGCCGGCATAGATGGATTGCGCATTGTTGATCCCCGTGGCCAGCAGCAATCCGGCAGAAGGAGAGTTGATGGCCGGATCGAGCAGACGGCGCCAGGCATAGACAAAATCAGCGGCCACCAGCGGCTCGCCATTAGACCACTTCAGTTGAGGGCGTAGGAAAAATCGCCACTCCAGCCCATCTTCACTCACCTCCCAGCGCTGGGCCTGAGCGGGGACGATATGCCCCTGCCCATCTTCGCTGACCAGCCCTTCAAACAGATCGACCAGCACGGCCTCCCCCGGAAAACCGGAGCGCACCAGCGCCGGATCCAGCGACTCCGGCTCGGCACCGTTGCCCTTTACCAAGGTTTGCCGATCGGCAAGCAAAGGCTGCTGCTCTACGGTGGTGGCATGGGCCAGGGGCCCAGCCAGCACGGCAAGCAATAGCGGGGAGAGCCAGCGTTGCGCCAGCTTGGGGAAGAAACCATACCTCATGACAAAACCTCGAATAACACCACTGCAGGAGGGGAAGGCCGACGGCGCGCCTGATGAATGCCTAATGCCGCTCTTGTTATCCCCGAAAACGCCCCGTATTGTATCGGGCTTGCCCGGGAGATGGAGTCTTTCGGGTTAATTTTTTCAGGAGTTTTTATGGGTTATGAGTGGCTGGCCCTCGCGTCGGCCAGTTTATGGGCAATTGCAGCGCTAATTTCGGTCAAACCGGCCCGTCATCTCGGCGCATTTGCCTACAGCCGCTGGCGCATGTTTCTGGTCAGCCTGATGCTCGGCACCATGAGTCTGCTCACCGGTGGCTGGCAAACCCTCACCGCAAGCGCCCTGCCTCTGCTCGCCATCTCGGGGCTGGTCGGCATCTTCGTGGGCGATACGGCGCTGTTTGCCTGCATGAACCGGTTGGGGCCAAGGCGCAGTGCCCTGCTCTTCTCCTGCCATGCGCTGTTTTCCGCCCTGCTTGGGCTATGGCTCTTTAATGAACAGCTGACGGGCTGGCGACTGCTGGGGGCCATGCTGGTCTTTGCCGGCGTGATGCTGGCAATCCTGTTTGGCAGACGCAGTAGCAGCAACGAGTGGGAGCAGATCCGTGGCAATCTGGCGCTGGGAATTGGCCTTGGCCTGACGGCGGCACTGTGTCAGAGCGTGGGAGCCATCATCGCCAAGCCGGTGATGATGAGTGGTGAGGTGGATGCGGTGAGTGCATCGGGTATCCGGATGGGCAGTGCCCTGCTGGCCCACTGCGTCCTTCGGCTGGGGCGCTTGCCGCTGGCCATGCCGCTCAAACCGGTCAATCGCCAGATCCTCGCCATGATTGCCACCAACGGTTTTCTGGCGATGGGGCTGGGGATGACGCTGATCCTAATGGCGTTGCGGCAGGGCGAGGTGGGCATGGTGGCCATTCTCTCCTCCACCACGCCGGTACTGCTGCTGCCGCTATTGTGGTGGCACTCGGGGGAGCGGCCATCCATTGCCGCCTGGGCGGGGGCACTGATTGCCACCCTGGGCACCGCGCTGGTGCTGGGCTTCAGCACTCACTGACACCCGGCACCATCCCAGATCAGAACAGGGCAATCTCCTCAACGGTCAGCTCGCGGTATTCACCGGGTGCCAACTCTTCATCCAGCGTCAGGCCGCCCACCCGCTCGCGATGCAAGCCAACGACCTTGTTGCCGATGGAGGCAAACATCCGCTTGACCTGATGGTACTTGCCTTCATGAATGGTCAGGCGGGCCTCGCACTCGCCTAGAATTTCCAGCTGGGCAGGACGAGTTTTATCGGTCTCGTTACGCAGGTAGACCCCTTCGGCGAACAGCGCGATCGCATCCGGGCTTACCGGATCGGCCAGCCAGACGTGATAGGTCTTGGCACACTCGTGACGCGGTGAGGTGATGCGGTGGGACCATTGACCATCGTCGGTCACCAGCACCAGACCCGTGGTATCGAGGTCGAGGCGACCCACTACGTGCAGCTTGCCCATCGCCGGTTCATCCATCAGGAAGAAGACGGTCGGGTGATCCGGATCCTCGTTGGAGCAGACATACCCTTCCGGCTTGTGCAGCATGAAATAGCGGTTGCGCTGCTCCAGCGTCAGCAGCACGCCGTCAAACTCGATCTGGCTCTGTTCATTGATATGAAAGGCGGGCTGCTTGACCACAATGCCATCCACCATGACCTCGCCCTGACGGATCAGTTTGCCTGCCAGCGAGCGGGTCAAATCGGAACAATCGCACAGAAATTTATCAAGCCGCATTCACAACCTCGGAGTCCAACAAGTAAAGGGGCGTCATTATATCGGGCGGGGGCGACAACGCCACTGTTAAGGGGTTGCCAATTATGACGAACTGGTCATCCGATGTTACACTTCTCCGGTGTGACCCATCCGAACGATACTCATAATAATAAGAGTCAGGAAGCCCTCATGAAGTCTCAAGCATCCTATCCCGTCATTCCCGTCAACCAGCTGAAACCCGGCATGTATGTCATTGCTATCGCCAGCCAGACAGGTGGGATGGAGATCGCCCAGATGGGCTTGGTGACCAGCGTGGCGCAAATTGCCAATCTGGTGCGTCAGGGGGTGCTCACGGTACGCATCGATCTGGCCCGCAGCAAGCTGGGCAGTGCCGAGAGTGACGCCGTTGCCTCCCCCGATCTCAATGCCAACAGCGCCCAGGTAGGGCGCCGTGCCAGTGCCAACGGCGAAGGACGGGAGCTTAAAATCCGCCGCCTCTATCAGGAAGCGCGCGAGCTGCAAGGCAAGTTCATTCGCCATCTCAAAGCGGGTGAACCCATCGACATCACCCCGCTGGCCGAAGTCGCCGAAGAGATGGTGGACACCATGTTCACCCACGGCGATGCCATGCTCTGTCTGGCCCGTATTCGCGCCAAGGATGCCTACCTGATGGAGCACTCCATGAACGTGGCCATTCTGCTGGCCAACTTCGGCCGCTATCTGGGACTGGAACGCAGCGTGCTCAAGGAGCTGACCCTGGGTGGCCTGCTGCACGACGTGGGCAAGATCATGACCCCGGACGAGGTGCTCCACAAACCGGGCAAGCTGACCGATGAGGAGTTCGCCATCATGCGTCAGCATGTGGTGCACAGTTACGAGATCCTCAGCAATACCCCTGGCATTACCCCCACCATGCTGGAGGTGGCCGCCAACCACCACGAGCGCCTCGATGGCTCCGGCTACCCGCAGCGACTCAAGGGGGAACAGCTCTCCCTCTATACCCGGATGAGCGGCATCGTCGATGTCTATGATGCCATCACTGCAGATCGGGTCTACAAAGCAGGTATGCAGCCGACCCAGGCCTTCCGCATTCTGCTCAAGGGGATCAATCAGCACTTTGATGCCGAACTGGTCACCAAGTTCATCAAGTGCATGGGAGTCTATCCGGTGGGAACCCTGGTACAGCTCTCAAACCAGCGCCTGGCTATCGTGATGCAGCGCAACGAGCAGCAGCCTCTCAAGCCGGTGGTCAAGGTGATCTATCACGCCACCCAGCGTCACTACCTCGACGTACAGTGGCTGGATCTGGCCAAGTCAGGGGTGCAGGAGAGCATCGAAAACACGGTCGACCCCAAAGAGTTTGGCATCAACCTCGCCAACTTCTTCTAAATCTCTCACCTCGGATATTCATGATTGGCGCTGGCTGTCGAGCCAGTGCCGGATCAGAAACTCCTCATCCAGCGGCGAGAGATCAAAACGCAGGCTGGCCTCTTCAATGGCGGCGATATCGTGCTGATGATGCTCGCTGAGCCAAAGCACCGCACGACGCAAATCTTCACCATGGGGGAGCAGCAGATGGTCGCTCATGGGATACCTCCGGTAGACTGCAGGGCGGCCAGCGAATGTAGCCACCTCTTTCCAGTCTAGTCGCTCAATCCCCATCACCCGCGCTTCTTCACCCTCCCCCTCTCAATCACGGCAATCAGCTTGTCACCGGGATCAGCGACCGAAGGCGCGCTGCCAATCCTGATCAAACTTCGCCAATGCCGCATCCACCGCAGGCACATTCAGCAACTGCTCGGCCACATCGAGCGGCAAGGTGATCGATTGGCAACCCGCCAGCAGGCAGTCAAGCGCCTGACGGGGAGTGCGGAATGACGCCGCCAGCACCTTGCTGTTCGGGACGTGCAGCGCAAGCAGCTGTTGCAGCTCCTGCACGGTGGCGATGCCATCGCCCCCCTGAGCATCCAGCCGGTTAACGTAGGGCGCGACATATTCCGCCCCCGCCACCGCCGCCAGCCAGCCCTGCAGCGGGGTATAGACAGCGGTGCCCAAGGTCGGCACACCGTTGGCTGTCAGGCTCTTGATGGCAGCCAGCCCTTCTGCGCACACCGGGATCTTGATCACCAGATCCGGGTCCAGCTCACGCAGAGCGAACGCCTCGCGCACCATCTCGGTTTCGGTTTTGGCCATCACCTGGGCAAACAGGCGCGCCTTGGGGCCCAGCACGTCGCGCAGGGCGGGCAGCAGCTCACAGAGCGGCAATCCCCCAGCGGCAGTAATGGAAGGATTGGTGGTGACACCGGCCAACGGCAGGATCCGTGACCAGCGACGCACTGCCGCCACATCGGCGGTATCGAGATACAGCTCCATCTCTAACTCCTTAACGGGATGTTCAATATGTCGCCATTCTAGCGATAAAACATCTGCAAATAGCTTGATCGAAATCAAATCAACTTTCGAATGAAAGCAAATAGAATGCAAATACAAAAGGAGGCGGTATGATTTTCGACCTGCAACGATATTCAACTCACGATGGCCCCGGCATTCGCACCCTGGTATTTCTCAAGGGGTGCTCGCTGGCCTGTCGCTGGTGTCAAAACCCGGAAAGCCGCTCTCCCAAGCCGGACATACTACTCGACCGGCGTCAGTGCATCGAGGGATGCCAGCTCTGCAGCCAGGCTTGTCCGGCAATCTTGCGTGACAGCGAGGGCATCCAGCTCAGGCGTTCTGCCCTCAAGGCCGATGATATGGAACGGCTGCGCGGCCTCTGCCCCAGCGAAGCGCTGCAGGTGTGCGGCCGGGATGAAACGCTGGACACCCTGATGGACACCATCCTGCGGGATCGCCCCTTCTTTGAGCGCAGCGGCGGTGGCGTCACCCTCTCCGGTGGCGAGCCGTTTATGCAGCCCGACTTTGCCGCGTCCCTGCTGGCCCGCTGCAAGGCCGAAGGGCTGCACACCGCGGTCGAGAGCTGCCTGCATGTGCCCTGGCATCAGATTGAGCCAAGCCTCCCCTCACTGGATCTGGTGCTGGCGGATCTCAAACACGTTGATAAAGAACGCTTCTTCCACTGGACCCGCGGCAAGGTGGAGCTGCCCATCGCTAACCTCAAACGCCTCGCCGAGCACGGCGTGCCGATGCAGATCCGGGTGCCGCTCATTCCCGGCTTCAATGCCGACCGCGCATCGATCAGCGCCATCACCGACACCGCTGCCAGCCTCGGCACGGTGCAGGAGATCCACTTCCTCCCCTACCACACCTTAGGCGTGGGCAAATATGCCCTGCTGGATCTGCCCTATCAGGCGCCAGAGACACCGCTCGAGGACCCCGATTTACTCCACTTTGCCCATGCATACGCCCAACGTCAGGGGCTGACCCCTGTGACCAGAGGATAAGATCATGACCCAGCTCGACCTCAATACCCTCAGCCCGCGGATCCGCGCCCACAAAGAGAGCCTGATCCACATCGTTCAGCCGCCGGTCTGCACCGAGCGTGCCCGCCACTACGCCGAGGCCTATCAGGCTCATCTCGCCCGGCCGCTGCCGGTGCGCCGCGCCCTGGCGCTGGCTCATCACCTCAAGGAGCGCACCATCTGGATCAAGCACGACGAGCTTATCGTCGGCAATCAGGCCAGTCAGGTACGGGCGGCCCCGCTCTTTCCCGAATACACGGTGAGCTGGATTGAGAAGGAGATCGACGAGCTGGCAGACCGTCCCGGCGCCAGTTTTGCAGTCAGCGAAACCGACAAGGAGATCATCCACGCCCTCACCCCCTTCTGGCGCGGCCAGACGGTGCAGGATCGCTGCTTCGGCCTCTTTACCGACGAGCAAAAAGCGCTGCTGGAGAGCGGCATCATCAAGGCCGAGGGCAACATGACCTCAGGGGATGCCCACCTCGCGGTCAACTATGAGGAGCTGCTCACGCTGGGTCTCGATGGCTTCAAGGCCAAGGTGGCCGAGCGCCGCAGTCGGCTGGATTTGGCGGATTGGACCGATCTGCAGCGCGAGCAGTTCCTGCACGCCGTCGCCATCACTCTGGATGCGGTCAGCGCTCACATCGGGCGCTACGCTGCCCTTGCCCGTGACATGGCAGCACAAGAATCTCGCCCCGAGCGCCGAAACGAGCTTGAGACCATCGCGCTCAACTGCGCCCACATCGCCCACCAGTCCCCCGAGACCTTCTGGCAGGCGCTGCAGCTCTGCTACTTTATCCAGCTCATCCTGCAGATCGAATCCAACGGTCACTCGGTGTCGTTTGGCCGGATGGATCAGTACCTCTACCCCTGGTATCGCCGCGAGGTGGAATTGTCGGAATCCCTGCCTCGGACGCACGCCATCGAACTGCTGCAAGGGTGCTGGCTCAAGTTGCTGGAGGTGAACAAGATCCGCTCCGGCACCCACTCCAAGGCCTCCGCCGGCAGCCCGCTCTATCAGAACGTCACCATCGGCGGCCAGAACTGGCGGGATGGTGCAGCCCATGACGCGGTCAATGGCCTCTCCTACGCGATTCTGGAGTCCTGCGGCCAGCTGCGATCCACCCAGCCCAACCTCTCGGTGCGCTACCATGCCGGGATGAGCGAGGATTTCCTCGACGCCTGCATTCAGGTGATCCGCTGCGGCTTTGGCATGCCCGCCTTCAACAACGACGAGGTGGTGATCCCCGAGTTCATCAAGCTCGGGGTGAGTGTGGAAGATGCCCACCACTACGCCGCCATCGGTTGCATCGAGACTGCTGTGCCCGGCAAGTGGGGCTACCGCTGCACCGGCATGAGCTTTATCAACTTCGCCCGCATCCTGCTGGCGGCGCTGGATGGCGGCCGCGATGCCACCACAGGCAAGGTATTCCTGCCCCAGCCCCAGTCGCTGCGAAACGGAAGTTTTGGCAACTTTGACGAGGTGATGGCCCGCTGGGATGAGCAGGTGCGCTACTTCACCCGCAAATCCATCGAGATCGACTGCGTGGTCGACAGCGTGCTGGAAGCTCAAGCCCACGACATCCTCTGCAGCACCCTGGTGGATGACTGCATCGAGCGCGGCAAAACCATCAAGGAGGGGGGCGCCGTCTATGACTGGGTCTCTGGTCTGCAGGTGGGGATCGCTAACCTCGGCAACAGTCTGGCAGCTCTGAAGAAACTGGTGTTCGAACAGAGGGTGGTGGATCAGCACGAGCTGGCTGCCGCCCTGGAGCAAGACTTTGCCGGGCTGGCGGGGGAGCAGCTGCGCCAGCGCCTCACCAATGCAGCCCCCAAATATGGCAACGATCTGGACGAGGTAGACATGCTGCTGGTACAGGCCTACCAGAGCTACATCGACGAGCTCAAGGGACTGCACAACACCCGCTTCGGCCGCGGCCCCATCGGCGGTACCTACTATGCCGGCACCTCCTCCATCTCCGCCAACGTGCCCTTCGGTGCCGCCACCATGGCCACCCCGGATGGTCGCCATGCCCGCACGCCGCTGGCGGAAGGGGCCAGCCCCTCCTCGGGGTCGGATCGTCTCGGCCCGACGGCAGTATTCAACTCCATCGGCAAGCTGCCCACGGCGGCCATCCTCGGCGGGGTGCTGCTCAACCAGAAGCTGAGTCCGGCGAGCCTTGAGAACGAGCGGGACAAGGCCAAGCTGATGAGCCTGCTGCGCACCTTCTTCGAGGTGCACAAGGGGTGGCACGTGCAGTACAACATCGTCTCGCGGGAGACCCTGCTGGCGGCCAAGGCCAATCCGGATCAGTACCGGGATCTGGTGGTACGGGTGGCGGGCTATTCAGCCTTCTTCACCGCCTTATCCCCGGATGCGCAAGATGATATCATCGCCCGCACCGAGCACAGTCTCTGACGGGGCGCACCCATGGCGCCAGTGACGTCATATGATTGGCAAGCCACCCCACGGGTGGCTTGCCGCTATCCACCACCTTGCATGTGAGCGCCCCATGAATCCACGCCACCAACTGATCCTCACTCTGGTCCATCAGGCTCGCAAGATGAGCGTGAGTGAACTCTCCCGACACACAGGTGTGTCTGAGGTGACGGTGCGCAACGACCTCACCGCGCTGGAGAAACAGGGATTGCTCAGACGGGTACACGGCTCGGCCATGGCGCTGGAGACCGATGACCCGGATGCCCGGATGAATATCAACTATCTGCTCAAGGAGCGCCTCGCCGAGCGGGCCGCCCAGCTGGTGGAAGATGGCGAGACGGTCTTTATCGAAGGGGGCAGCGCCAACGCCATGCTGGCGCGCCATCTGGCCCTGCACAAACGGGTCACCATCATCACCATCAGCAGCTATATCGCCCATCTGCTCAAAGATACCCAGGCTCAGGTGGTGCTGCTCGGCGGGCTTTTCCAGCATCAGAGCGAGAGCGTGGTGGGGCCGCTCACTCGCCTCTGCATCGAGCAGGTGCACTTCTCCAAGGCCTTTATCGGGGTCGACGGTTTTCATCCCGAGATGGGTTTTACCGGCCGCGACATGATGCGGGCCGATGTGGTCAACAGCGTGCTGGCCAAGGGGATGACCAATGTGGTGATCACCGACAGCAGCAAATTTGGCGCCATCCACCCGAGCCAGCTTGGCGCGCCGGGCCAGATCAACGTGCTGGTTACCGACGATGCCCTGCCCGCCCCCATGCGGGCAGCCATCGCGGCCAAGGGGATCACCCTGCACTGCGTTGCGGCCTAGGCCACCCGCTAATTCACGCTATTTCATTGACCTGACAGGATAAAATTTCCATGATGAGCCAGTCCCCATCGGGACTGACATCACCAGTGCGTGATCTGCAGGAAGCAGACTTCAGGAGAGCAAGGACATGCCATCGACCATCACCGCCGGGGAGCGCCGACTCTCCCCTATCATTCGCGCCACCGCCATCACCCTGGCCCTGTGCTGGAGCCCGTTTGGCTGGAGTGCCACGCTGCCCGCCGACTTGAAGTGGGAGAGCAACAACCAGGATCCTCTCTATGCCGATCCGGCCGCCAAGCGCGGCGGCACCTTTCGCACCTTTATGACCAGCTTCCCCCTTACCCTGCGCAAATATGGCCCCGACTCCAACGGCGGCTTTGCCGGTTACGTGCGGGAAACCAACCTGCCACTGCTGAGCACTCATCCCGTCACCGGCAACCCCATGCCGATGCTGGCAAACGAGTGGGCCTTCGGCGCCGACAACAAGACCCTCTATTTTCGCATCAATCCCAAGGCGCGCTGGTCAGACGGCCAGCCGGTCACCGCCGATGACTGGCTCTTTACCCTCAAGATGATGCGCAGCAAAGAGATCAACGACCCCTGGTACAACAACTACTACAGCACCCAGATAGCAGACATAACCAAGTTTGATGATCACACCTTGGCCATCACCAGCGGTACCGAAAAGAGCCGCCAGGATCTGCTCGAGTCACTGCCCATCAGCCCGGAGCCGAGCCACGCCATCAAGCTCACCGCCAACTGGGTCAAGGAGTACAACTGGAAGGTGTTGCCAGTCACCGGTCCTTATCAGATCGATCAGGTGAAAAAGGGTAAATCGGTCACCTTCAAGCGGATTGAAAACTGGTGGGGGGATGACGAGCGCTACTTCCAGCATCGCTTCAATCCTGCGCGGATCGAGATCAAGGTGCTAAGGGATCTGAACATCGCCTGGCAGCACTTCCTGCGCGGCGATCTCGACACCTTCCCGCTGGTGATGCCCAACTGGTGGCACGACAAGACCAAAACCGCGGAGTTCGAGAAGGGGTATATCGGGCGTACCTGGTTCTACAACCAGACCCCGCAATCGCCAATGGGGCTCTATCTCAACACCGCCGATCCGCTGCTGAATAATCGAGATGTGCGGCTCGGGATCCAGCATGCCCTCAACCTCGACAAGATGCTCACCACCCTGCTGCGGGGGGATTACCAGCGACTCAACAGTTATGGCTCAGGTCAGGGTGAGTTTACCAACAGCGAGCTCAAGGCCCGTCCGTTCGATCCCAAACTGGCACGGGAATACTTTGCCAAGGCAGGCTTTAACAAAGTGGGGCCGCAGGGGATTTTGCAAAACGACAAGGGGCAGTCACTGACCCTTGCCATCACCTACACCACCGCAGAGCATGCCCAGCGGCTCACGCTGTTGCGGGAGGAGGCTAAGAAGGCGGGGCTTAATCTGGAGCTAAACCTGATGGATGCCTCGGCCGGTTTCAAATCGATGCTGGAGAAAAAGCACCAGAGCGCCTGGATGGCCTGGGCTGGCAGCCGCTATCCCGCCTATTGGGAGTTCTTCCACAAGGTCAACGCCAACAAACCCCAGACCAACAACATCATGAACATCGATGATGACGCCATCACGGCCTTGGTGGAGCAGTATGACAAGGAGTTCGACTTTGCCAAAAAGGCGGCCCTGTCACGGCAGATCCAGCAGCGGCTCTATGAGCTGGCAAGCTTCGTCCCCGCCTATCAGGTGCCCTACACCCGGGAAGGGGCCTGGCGCTGGATCAAACTGCCAAAAGTACCAGCAACGCCCAAGAGCGAGCAGCTCTACTGGCCCCTCGGTGGCGACAACAGCGGTTACAGCTATGGCGGTCTGCTGTGGATCGATGAAGAGCTAAAAACCGAGACCAGGGCAGCCATCAAGAGTGGCAAGACCTTCCCGGCCGCGCCCATCATCGACACCACTTATCGCCAGCCCTGATTGCATCAGCCCATCGGCAAAAGTCCTTAAAACAAAAGACCCCGCCAGATAGCGGGGTCTTTGTTGGCAACCGGTGTTGCGAATAGCTCGGTGATCAGCCGCGTTTGGCCTGCTTCTCGGCAATGGCATCAGCCACGTCAGCCGGCTCCAGTACGATGCCTTCCTGATCCGGGGTCGGGAACACGGCAACACACAGCTCGTCCTGCTCCATACCGTCAACCCAGCGCTCCAGCCACACCTTCAGGGTGATGGACTGCGGCTTGCAATCGGCCCACTCACCTTCGGCCCACGCCTTGGCGTACTCCGGGTGCGGCCATACCGGGATGCAATCTTCATCGTCGGTGGTCAGCATCATGACGCCATGCTCGTCAGTCAGGACGAACAGCTCTTCATGCTCGACCAGCTTGCTGATGAAGTGATCGTAACGGTAATCAGCGTTCAGTTGCAGCGCGGCATTGCGCTCGGTGTCGCTCAGTTCATAGCTCATTGGCCAAGTCTCTCTCTCGATAAAGGGCGCCATGTTCACATCTTGTCGTCAGCTTGTCCAGCTTGCAGCCCCTTGGCACCGGATGGGGAGGGCAATGACGCCAATAAGGGTAGAGCAGCCTCCTCGATAACGAGACCGCCAGCTATCATGTTGCCCTTTTTACAACGCAGGGGTGATCAGCTCCACATCAGGCTGCTCGCTCAGCTTTTGCCGCAGCCAGTAGGCGGACTCCACCTCGACAAAGCAGAGCAGATCCCGGCCATTGGCCGCCATCGCCATCAGCTGCTCAAAACGCAGCTGTTGTTGCTGCTCCCAGGCGGCAGCAAGTTTGGCCCCGTGGGCTTCATCCACCACTTCACGACGTAGCTCGAACAGGTTATCGGTGATCGGGCTGTTGATCTTGGCGGCGGTGTGCCAGTACATCAGCAGGTTATCCATCATCTCGCTGTCGTAGTTGGCCAGCGCATCCAGCTCGGGTGTCTCACCGCTGTCGCTAGCGGCAAAATCACACCAGCCCGCATCGAGTGACGCCAGCTCATGAGCCCCCTTGGCATGCTTGCGCAACAGTGCAATGTCGGCCCCCTTGCGTGCAGGTAACCATACCTCGCCCTGATGGGCATCCAGCAGGGACGTCAACGAAGCAGCGGGGTAAACAGGAAAGCGGGTACAAAGTGAATGCAGCAGGGATACCAGAGTGATCTTGACCATGAGCGATACCTTGAACAGGGCGAACAGCCACCAATAGACCGTCCGATATAAAGAAGTGCCCTATCCTACCACGTTTGGTCCGGCTCGGCCCTTGGCGAAGCTGTCAGCCAACCATCTGATTACGCCGAAAAAAACAGCATTTGAAACGCAGCATCCAGCCAAAGATCAATAATTTGAGCCAGCGCCCACTAAAGTGGATCCGGGGATGTTAGTTTGCATACATCTTTAGCGTAAGGAGTAAATCCATGATTGGGATCGACCAGGTTTCTAACGAATTCGTGAACGATTTGAAAATACTGGCATGCTTTGATCCGGCCAACATGAGCCTGGGGATTAAATTACGCAGCGATATGTCTGAAGAGTTGTGCCAGGCGGCAGCCCGTCTGCATCAACAGGGGCTCATCAGCGCAGAAGATGGCGGCTATCTCACCCCATTTGGCATGACCATGGTTGAACACCTGCAACATCTGTTGGTCGCACTCAAACCGCTTTGACCGGCTGTGGTGCCCAGAGCGAAAAGTTGAGTAGCTCCCAGCGCTCCCCTTGGTGAAGATGACAGGCAAACAGCAAAGGACCTTCGGGTCCTTTTACTTTGCCATCCACCAGCCACTCCCCCTCCCTTTCAGGTACCAGTCGCGCATTTACCTCATCGGGTTGCAACGCAGCGCCCATCCGGACCTGGACAAATTGCTGGCAAATCACCTGCGCTTCCATCGCGGATTGAACCGGTACCGGCGCATCGGACGTCGGAGTCAAGGTGGCAGCAAGCAGGAGTGATAGCAGCATGATTCAGCACATAGGAATTAGTAGCAAAAGCCATATAAACAAAAAGCCGTGGCACCAGAGGTACCACGGCTTTCTTAAATTCTGTAAGAATTACAGAGCGGTTACGTTCTCAGCCTGCGGGCCTTTCTGACCTTGGGTCACAGAGAACTGTACGCGCTGACCTTCAGCCAGGGTACGGAAACCGTTACCTTGAATGGCGCTGAAGTGAACGAAAACGTCCGGGCCGTTTTCTTGCTGGATGAAGCCAAAACCTTTGGTTTCGTTGAAAAACTTAACGGTACCGGTGATCATGTTAGACATATCTTTTAAACCTGTATTCAAAATAATTACTTATGCTTTTCAGCGGGTAAAGCTCAAAAAACGGGATTAACTTATGAACAACAGGACAAGATGTGAAACATCGTATTCATTGACATAACTATCGCCCTTTCAAGCTGGTTTGGATTATACGTGGCTTTGTAGATTACGCAAACAAATTTGTGCCCTGCCAATGACAGGGCACAACCCCTTATAAGGTGGCTGCTTCCAACGCTTCGACCAGCGCTCTGAGAAAACGAGCCGCCTCCCCGCCAGTGCAGGCTCTGTGGTCAAATGTCATCGACAGCGGCAATGCCCTGACGGGACGCGCTTCACCGTGGATGAACACCACTTTTTCGAACAGTTTGCCTGCCCCTATGATGGCCACCTGCGGCGGCGTGACGATGGGGCTGGCATAACGCCCTGCAATGGCACCGAAGTTGGTGAGCGTAATGGTCGCCCCCTGCAACATCTCGCGCGGCACGGCGCGCGCCTTCACATCGGCGATCATCCGATCCAGCCCCTGCCGGATATCTGCCCCCTCCCGTTCGGCCACGTTCTCCATCACCGGCACATAAAGGCCATGCTTTGAATCCACCGCGATGGCTACATTGACCTCTTTGAACAGCCGCCGTGACAGGGTGTCACCATCAAACCAGGCATTCATCGAGGGCTCGGCGCGGCACGCCACGCCAATGGCCTTGATAAGGCGCACCGTCACATCCTCATCAGGCCGCCAGTGACGTAAATCCACCTCGTCGGTGATGCTGACCGGCACCACAGTCTGATGAGAGAGCTCCATCGCCTTGGCCATGGCCCGCCGCGACCCTTTGAGGAATTCGTTGCCACTGCTCTGCTGCGCCTCGAATGCCTGCTGTACATCCAGCTCGGTCACCATGCCGCCGCTGCCACTCCCCTTGATCCGCTCGATATCCAGACCCAGTTTTTGTGCCAGCAGGCGCACGGCAGGCATGGCTTGCACCAACGCGCCACCCGGGGCAATGGCTCCTACCACGAAGTGATCCTCGATATGTTGCTGATGGGCGCTCACCTTGCCCACCACTGTGCCATCATCTTCGCCCCCCTCGAACTCCACCAGTGGCGCACCGATATGGAGGATATCCCCCTCGGCGCCGCAGAGACGGGCAATCACCCCGGCTACCGGAGAGGGTACATCCACCAGCGCCTTGGCCGTTTCCACCGACAAGAGCACCTGATCGACCGCGACGGTATCACCGGCACTCACCTTCCATTCGACGATCTCGGCTTCGGCCAACCCTTCACCCAGATCCGGTAATTTGAAAAATTTCATAGCCACTGGTTCTCCATCAGCTGGTGAGCGGCATCGGCGATATCCTGCTCGGTGATGAGGTAATACGCCTCGTTACGATAGTAGGGGACGGCGGCATCCACCCCGGTCAACCGTTTGGGTGGCGCCTTGAGGCTGGGAAGTGCCTGCTCGGTCACCCGCGCCACAATTTCGGCCCCGACCCCGAAGCTGCCACACGCCTCGTGTACCACCAGTAAACGGCCGGTCTTGCGTACCGAGGTGAGGATGGTCTCCATATCCAGCGGCTTGATGGTGGCCAGATCCAGCACCTCGCACTGGATATCCTGCTCGGCCAACAGGTTCGCCGCCCGCATCACCTCCTGAATGCAGGCCCCCCAGGCCACTACCGTGATATCCCGGCCCGGTCGCAGGGTGAAACAGACATCCAGCGGCAGGCCGACACCGTCATCCACCACCTCGGATTTCATCGAGCGATAGATGCGGTCAGGTTCGAAAAACATCACGGGATCCGGATCACGGATGGCCGAGAGCAGCAAACCATAAGCGCGCCTCGGGCTGGAGGGGATCACCACCCGCAACCCCGGAATATGGGCAAACAGCGCCTCGACACTCTCGCTGTGGTGTTCCGGCGAGTGAATGCCAGCACCATACGGGGAGCGATAGACAAGGGGACAGGAGAGGCGGCCACGGGTGCGGTTTCGCATCCGCGCCGCCTGACAGATGATCTGCTCCATCCCGGGGAAGATGAAACCCTGAAACTGGAACTCAGCCACCGGCTTGAGCCCCTGGGTCGCCATGCCGACCGCCACCCCGGCGATCAATCCCTCGGCCAGCGGCGTGTCGATCACCCGCTTGAAACCGAACTTGTCGCGCAGGCCAACCGTGGCGCGAAACACCCCGCCGTTGACCCCCACATCCTCGCCCAACACCACCACATCCGGGTCGTGTTCCATCTCGTAGTGAAGGGCCATGTTGACCGCTTCCAGCAAACTGATCTCACTCATGGCCAACCTCCTGCTTCATCCCCTTGGCAATCACTCGCTCGCGCTGGGGCAAGAGTTCGGCGGGCAGGCTGGCGTAGTGATAATCGAGCATCGCCTCCGGTGGCTGGGGCGCCATCGCCTCATAACGGGCGACCGCCTGTTCTACCTCTCGGGCGGCGTCCGCCAGCAGGCTCTGCTCCTGCTCCTCATCCCACCAGCCCTGGCTGTGCATAAACTGGCGCAGCCGCTTGATCGGCTCTTTCGCCCAGGCGGCCTCGACCTCGGCCCCATCGCGATAGCGAGTGGCATCGTCGGCCGTGGTGTGATCGCCGAGACGATAACTGACCGCCTCGATCAGGGTCGGCCCCTTGCCGCTGCGGGCCCGCTCGACGGCACTGCGGGCGGCATCGTAGATCGCCACCACATCGTTGCCATCCACCTGCAGACTGCGCACCCCAGCGCCAATCCCCTTCTGGGCCAGCGTAGGAGCGCTCGATTGCAGTTTGCGTGGCACCGAGATGGCCCACTGGTTGTTGTTGACGATGATGACCATCGGCAGGTGCCAGACCCCAGCGCAGTTGAGCCCCTCCAGAAAATCCCCCTTGGAGGTGCCACCGTCGCCGATGGTGACTACAGCGACGCGCGGTTGATTACGCAGTTTGAAGGCAGAGGCAATACCGCATGCGTGGGTGATCTGGGTAGCGATGGGGACACAGATGGGGAGATCTTCAGAGGGAGTCCCATCGGGTTTGAGAAAATAACTGCCCCGCTCGTCACCGCCCCAATATTGCAGGTTTTTCTCCATCGGTACGCCCCGCACATAGAGGGTGGGCATGTCCCGATAGTAGGGGATGTAGACATCCTGCGGCTGCATGGCCAGACCAATGCCAATCCCCACGGCTTCTGCGCCGAGATGGGAGGGAAAAGTACCGAGTTTGCCGGTTCGTTGCAGCGCAATCGCTTTTTTGTCATAGCTGCGCACCATCACCATATTGCGGTAGAAGGTGTGCAGTATCGCCTTGTCCAGCCAGGTCGGTAAGGTGGCGACCGGGCACCCTTCCGCATCGAGGTAACGAAGGAAAGGGATGTCGACATGGGTCATAACTGGCTCCTTGCCGTTGTAGGCGTCACCGATGCTGGTGACACTTAAATGTAAATACCTTGTTAAATAAAAAGCAAAGGGATTTACTCAGGTAAGACCAGTAGAAACTTCTTTAAAGTAGCGAAGGAGCTGAATTTTCGGCGATGAGCGGCAAGGTATGCCGTAAATGGTGCAACTTTGCAGCACTGAACGCAGGATGCCAAATGTGAAAAAGGGGAGCCTTGCTCCCCCATTGAGTTGTTTCAGTTAGCTGTTACTTCTGTCAGGGGTTACTCCAACCAGCAGTTACGCCAGCCAGTGTTGCAGCTGGCGGGCCATGCCAACTGGCAGCAAGTGAGCGCGACTCAACAAGCGGCTGCGCCAGGGCTCGGCCAGCAAAGTCGGGCAAATTCGCATCTCCCGTCCCCGGTCAGCCACGCGCACCAACCGATCGATGAGGGTCTCCAGCGGCGGATGCTCTGGCCAGTGGGGATAGAGGTCAGCAGTTGTGATATCGGCCAGCTCGCACACTCGCTCCTCTTCCTCATCTCCCTTTCCATCAGCCATTGGCCAAGGGTGAAGCACCTGCAGCCAACCCGGCCGTGCGGCCTCCAGCAACTGGCCCAGCGTCGGCTGCGCAAAGTGGGGATCCCCTGCGACTTTGAGCAGATGGCGCGCCCCCGCCAGCACCACCACGCCGCGGGCGGGAAGTGCAAGAAGATCGTCGGCCAGCGCCTGATCCCGCCCACTGTTGTGTTGCTGCCATAGCTCCGGGCTCATCTCCTGCCACTCGAATAAGGGCTCGCAGAGATGCACCCGCAGCCGCACATGTTCGGGGCGCGCCAGATTGCTCTGGCGCAGAGCGGAAAAGAGAGCCGGAAACTCGGGGGCCATCCAGGCAGGAAAGGCGCAGGAGTCGAGCCAGACCGGATAGAGCCGGGCCAGCGTCAGCGGCTCATCCTGCCAGCTCTCCTCCCCCGTCAGCCAGGCATCGAGCAAGCCCTGATGGCGGCGATTGCCGCACTCCAGCACCAGATCGGTCATGATTCCCCAGAGCGCCGGATCACACAGCCAGGCGTGCTGGCGCCGGATAAAATCCGGGTGCCAATGCGGCTCCCCCAGCCCCACCAGCTTACCCGCCAGCAAGGCTTCCCGGATGGCGGCAACCGGGGTCATGCGTCCTCCTCCTGCCGGATGTGCGGTTGCTGCCCGACCCCATAGACCCGCTCACAAATAAAAGTGCCGATCTTTGCCAGCCAGTCGGGATGCACCATCTCCTGATGCAGGCAGGGGAAGCGCTCATAGCGGATTTCGCCTTTTGTCAGCGACGCCCAGCCGCGTCCATCCAGCCAGGGTTGGCGGGAGGCTGACGCCTCGATAAAGATGACGTCCCCGTGGTAGCAGTAATCGACCGGCTCACGGATCAGTCGGTTGTTGTGGCCAACCAGCTCAATCATGGCGCTCACCACCTGCTCGTCGAGCATGGCCAGCGCACTCCCCTCCGCCCCCAGCCGGGCCACTACCTCGTCGCGAGTGAGAGAGTCGAGCGCCTCGTCCGCAACCGCAATCCCCCCCATCCGCAGCAGCGCATCGAGCATCCGCTGTTCGTCGGGCAACGGCTGGGTCTGCCACTGCTGACAGGGGTAGGCATCGAGCAGCAGCACCATGGCAACCTCCTGTCCCTGCTCTTGCAACATGGCGGCCATCCGATGCACCAGCATGCCCCCGAGCGACCAGCCGAGCAGCCAGTAGGGCCCCTCGCTCTGTTGACGACGCAGCTCGGTCACATAATCGAGCGCCAGCTCGTCGAAACTGGCGGGCAGCGGCGCATCCGGCTGACAGAGCGCCCGCGCCTGCAGGGCATAGACGGCCATGTCGGTCGGCAGATGGGGCACCAGTGGCGCATAACACCAGCCGAGCCCCCCTGCGGGGTGGACGCAAAAGAGGGTGGGGCACGATGTGCCAGACTGCGCACCATGCGCCCGCAGGGGCAACAGCATGGGCATGGCCTCCCGCTCGCCGCCAAGACGACGCGCCAGCTGGGCTGGGCTGGGCGCTTCGAACAGGCTGGCCAGAGTGAGACCCTGTCCTATTGATTCCTCAATACGCACCACCAGCTGCGCCGCCAGCAGGGAGTGGCCGCCGAGGGCAAAGAAGTTATCGTCGGCGCCGACCCGCGCCAGCCCCAGCACCTCGGCGAAGAGGCGACAGAGCCGCTCTTCCAGCAGGGTTTTCGGCAGCGCCTGACCCACCGCCGACGCTATATCAGGCAGCGGCAGTCCCTTGCGATCCAGCTTGCCATTGGGGGTGAGTGGCAGCTCAGCCAGGTTTACCAGGAGCCCCGGTACCATGTAATCGGGCAAGGCTGCGCCAAGGGTGGGTACCAACTCGGTCAGCGTCAACTCGCTGCTATCTGCGGCCACCACGTAGGCCACCAGACGGCGATCGCCGGGGGCAAATTCGGGGGCCAACACTACCGCCTGCGCCACTCGGGGATGGCGCAGCAGCACCTGCTCGATCTCCTCCAGTTCGATGCGCTGGCCACGGATCTTCACCTGAAAATCGAGGCGCCCCAGATACTCGATGGCGCCATCCTCGCGCCAGGCGGCCAGATCGCCGCTGCGATAGAGCCGTCCCGCTCCGAAGGGGTTGGCAATAAAGCGCTCGGCGGTGAGCTCGGGCTGGCCAAAGTAGCCCTCCGCCACCTGTACGCCGCCGATCCAGAGCTCCCCCGCGACACTGGGGGGCACCGGCTGCAACCAGGGGTCGAGAATGTGGATGCTGGTATTCCAGACCGGATAGCCGATGGGCACGCTTGTCACCGCCTCGTCTGCCCGGCAGGGATACCAAGTGACGTCCACCGCCGCCTCGGTCGGGCCATAGAGGTTGTGCAGAGGGGCGGAGAATGTCCCATACCAGCGCTGCACCAGATCCGCGGACAGCGCCTCACCGGAGCAGAAGACCTGCCGCAGGGCACAGCAACGGGCTGGCTCGGCTTGTGCGACGAAGATCTGCAGCATGGAGGGGACAAAGTGCAAGGTGGTGATCCCGGCCTGCTCAATCAGCTCGGCAAGGTAGGCGGGATCCTTGTGGCCGCCCGGTTTGGCGAGCACCAGCCGCGCCCCGGTCATAAAGGGCCAGAAAAACTCCCAGATGGAGACATCGAAACCGGCCGGGGTCTTTTGCAGCACCCGATCCGCCGGTCCGATGGGATACATGTGCTGCATCCAGAGCAGCCGGTTGACGATGGCGCCATGGCTCACCACCACCCCTTTGGGGCGACCGGTCGAGCCGGAGGTGTAGATGATGTAGGCCGCATCTTCCGGTTTGGGGGCTGGCAGATCACAAGGTGCTATACCCGCCACGTCTATCGTCGCCAGCTGCTCTGCCACACCGGGGGCATCGAGGCAGACAAGTGGCGCCGCCACATCGAGCGGCATCTGAAGCGTATGGCTGGTCAGCACCAGCGCAGGATCGCTGCTGGCGAGAATGTAGCCGATCCGCTCCGCCGGATAGTCCGGATCAACGGGCACATAGACGGCACCTACCGCCATGATGGCCTGCTGGGCGAGAATAAGCTCGGGAGAGCGCGGGATCACCACCGCCACCCGGCTACCGGGGCCCACGCCCCTCCCTGCCAGATAGCTGGCCAGTTGGCGGGTACGCTGGCGCAGCTCGGCCACACTCCAGCGCTCGGCACCACACTCCAGCGCGATGGCGCTCTGATCCGCCGCCGCCAGCCCTTCGGCCAGCAGTGCGCTCAGGGTGGTGGTCGGCAACGGATAGTCGGTCTGGTTCCAGCGCACTAGCTCAGCCTGCTCACAGGACAGCAGCAGCGGCAAGCGCACCGCCAGGGCCTCGTCACCCGCCTCACTCCAGGCCGCCAGATAAGCTACCAGCCGGGCCAGATGACGTTCACTCTCCTGTTGGCTGAAGCACCCCTGACGGGTTTCGAGGGTCAGGGTCATAGCGCCTGCCTCCTCGGCAAAGTAGAAGGCGCACTCCTCCACCGGCCCCGCCGCCAGCACCTGCACCTCGCCACGAACCTGGTTGTGCCCTTCACCAAAGCTGAGGGTACGGGCAAAGGGCATCAAATTGACCTGAGGGCCAAACAGCGGCTGACCCGGCTGACGCTGTTGCAACCACTCCTGACGGCAGCCCTGATGACGGCGCAGGGCGGCAAATTGCCGCTCGACCTGTGCCAGCAACTCCCCTACCCGGCTGGTGCCGCTCAGCTCGATGCGCAGGGGCACCACATTGACCTTCATGCAGGGGGTATCGGCCGCCGCTGAGCCCAGCCGCCCCATCAGCGGAATACCCAGCACCACCTCGCCAGCGCCACTCATCCGCTGTACATAGCTGGCCACTGCTGCCAGCAGCAGGCTGTAGGGGTGGCAGGCCGAGCGACTCGCCCGCTCTACCAGTGCCTGCCACTGGTGGCCAGCCAGCCGCTGTTCAAGACGATATGTGGGGCCCGGCCCTTGCGCCGAACGTCGGGAGAGCGACGCAGGACTCTCCACCCCGGCCAGCTGCTGCACGAAGAAATCGCGATCCCGCGCGGCGCGCGGCGAATCCTGATAAGCCGCCTCCTCGGCCAGCAACTCCTGCTGGGTCGCATAGTGGCAAGGTGCTGGCTGCTCACCTGCACAAAGCGCCTCATACCAGCTCACCACCCGCTGGCAGAGCAAACTCAGGCCAAAGCCGTCGATGGCGATATGGTGCACGGCAATAAACCAGGCCCACTGCCCCTCACCAAGGCGATAGAGGGTGGTGGCAAACAGCGGCCCCCCAGCCAGATTGAAGGGGACGGCCAGCTGCGCACGCATCTCGGCCTGCGCGGCCGCGAGCGGGTCAGCTTCGCTGCGCAGATCCCGCTCTGCCAGCTGCCAGCAGGCGGGGATGGCCACCATCTGCGGGCCATCGGCGGTGGCCACAAAGGCACAGTGCAGACCGGGGATCTCGTCGATGGTCTGGCGCACAGCGCGGGTGAAGTGATGGGGAGCCAGCGCCCCCTCCAGCAGCCAGTACTCGCCGGTATTGCAGGCGGGGCTCTGCGGGTATTTTTGCTGGGCAAACCAGATGCCCGCCTGAGCGGTGGTTAGCGGCCAGCGCGGGTGCTCACCGCGCTGGTGGGTGGCGCGCATCGCCATTGTCTGTTCCATGGGAATGTCCTTGCGCAAACATCGGGCGGGCAGCGGCTTGCCCCTGCCCGCATGGCTGAAAAGCGAGGAGGAAAGGCCTCCTCCATAAAGAGAGTGTCACGCCTGCCAGATCGGCAGCACGTGGGCTAGCCCCCCAGGGTGGCACCGCCATCGACCACCAGATCCTGCAGGGTGATATGGCTGGCGGCATCGGAAGCGAGAAACAGCACGCAGGCAGCCACCTCGTCGGGGGTCCCAAGTTTGCCAAGGGGGATCCCCAGCTTGAACTGCCCGGGCAGGCCCGCGATGGTACGTATCTCCCCTTCGCGCTGTTCCCCCTCCTGCCACATGCCGTACAGCATCGGGGTACGGGTCGAGCCCGGTGACACCAGATTGCAGCGCACCCCATAGGGGGCGAGTTCCAGCCCTGCCGTTTGGGTGAGACTGGTCAGCGCCGCCTTGGAGGCGCCATAGATGCCCATCCCCACTCGCGGCACCCGACCGGCATTGGAGGAGACATTGACGATGGCGCCCCTGCGCCGTCCCTGAAACCAGGGGGTCAGGGCCCGCATCAGGTAGAAGGGGGCGAAGGTGTTGATGGCGAAGGTGCGCTGCAAGAGGGCGTCATCCACCTCATCGAGCCTGCCGGTCGCCAGTACGCCAGCGACATTGACCAGCACATCGGGCCCCAGCCCCTCGTCCAGCAGCTGCTCGCAGCAGCGGGTCACGGCCTCGCTGTCGCTGACATCGATCACCACTCCCTTCACGTTGCCGGGCAGCGCCTCGGCCAGTTGCAGATCGAGCGCCACCACGCTGGCCCCCGCCTCGGCAAAGGTGCGCGCCACCGCATGGCCAATTCCCTGCGCCGCACCGGTTACCCAGACGGTTCTGCCTTGCCACTCGCTCATGGGGTGCACTCCGGTTCGCTGACGTGCTCTTCGTTGACTTGATGAGCAGTTGCCTGACTAACATTGGCCTGACTGACATTAAGCTGACGGGAGAGGAGCGCCCACCAGTGAGCCAGGGTCGGCGTGCGGGCCAGCTCGGCCAGCTCCACCACCAGCCCCTGCTGACGCCACTCTTCCACCAGCCCCATCACCGCCAGCGAGTCGAGGCCGTAGTCGAGCAGATTGTCATCCTCGGTGGGCTGCTCCTGCTGCATCTCGGCGGGCAGCCGCGCCAACACCTGAGCACGCAGCGACTCGCGAGTCAGGGGGCGTTTGCTGGCCGCCATCACCTCGGCCACGGTAATCACCCGACCGGCATTGCGGCTGACGTAGGAGAGCGCCAGCAGGTGATCCTCGCGGGAGAAGTCGGCGATGGCATCTGCCACCAGGAAGGGGCGAATATCGCGCATAAAGGCATCGACCGCCGTCTGCATCACCCCGATATGGCCGTAGATGCCGCAGATCACCAGCTGATCTCGCCCCCATTCGGCCATCAGCTCGGCCAGCGGTGAACGGCAAAAAGCGCTGTAGCGCCACTTGGTCAGCACCGTATCCTGCGGCTCGGGGGCCAGCGCCGGAACGATGGGTTGACGCTCGGGCGAGCGGGTCAACCCCGGCCCCCACATGTCGTTGAGCAGCGCCCGATCAGCCTGACTCTGCTCGGCGGGCTGGGCGGTATAGACCACCGGCATGCCAAGAATACGCGCCTGACGGATCAGGGCAGCGATATGGTCGATGACCTGATTGATCAGCGGATTGCCCGGCCCGTAGAAGTCGACGAAATAGTGCTGCATATCGTGGACCAGCAAGGCGGCGCGGCCCGGTTCGAAGGGCCAGTTCACCCGCCCGGTGGGCAGCTCCTCGGCGGTGGGCAGCGGATAGGCGGCGAGGGATTGAATGGTCATGCACACTCCTTGGCGAGCTGCTTGCGCAGCGTCTGTTTGTCTATCTTGCCGACCGGGGTGTGGGGCAGTTGCTCCACCAGCACCAGGCGATCGGGCAGTTTGTAATCGGCTACCCCCTGCTCGCGCAGGAAACGGCGCAAGCGGGGCAGATTGAGGGGCTCGCGGCACATCAGAAAGGCGCAGCTGCGCTCCCCGAGCATGGGATCGGGCATGGCGATCAGCGCCGCCTGCCGTACCTCCGGGTGGGTCAGCAACAGCTCTTCAATTTCGAGGGCGTCGATCTTCTCCCCACCCCGGTTGATCTGATCCTTGTTGCGCCCCACCACCATCAGATGGCCGCCGGGCAAGCGGCAGACCAGATCGCCGGTGCAGTAGAAACCGTCCCGATCGAAGGCACGCTGATTGTGGGCATCAGCCTTGAAGTAGCCGCGAAAGGTGTAGGGGCCACGCGTCCAGAGCTCGCCGCACTCACCATCGGGCAAGGGGCGCCCGTCGCTATCCCTCACTTCCACCTCGTCGCCCGGGCTCATCGGACGGCCCTGGGTATTGACGATGTGCCACTGGTCATCCTCGATGCGGGTGTAGTTGACCAACCCCTCGGCCATGCCGAAGACCTGCTGCAAGCGGCAACCAAGGCGGCTCGCTACCGCATCGGCATGAGCCGGGCTGAGGCGCGCACCGCCCACCTGCACACACTCCAGAGAGGTCTGCGGATAGTGGCTGGCCGCCTCCAGCCAGAGCGCCAGAGCCGGTGGCACCAGCGCCGCCCAGTTGACCTGATGGCGTTGCACCAGCGGCAGACAGGTTGCGGCGGAAGGATCCTTTGCCAGCACCACGCAGCCACCGGCATAAAACACCCCGAGTGCCCCGGGGGAACTCAGGGGAAAGTTGTGGGGCGCTGGCAGGGCGCAGAGATAGATCACCCGCTCATCCCAACCGCACACCGCTACGCTCTGGCGCACGCTGTAGCCATAGTCATCGTGGGTACGGGGGATCAGTTTGGGGGTGCCGGTGCTGCCGCCGGAGAGCTGGAAAAAAGCGACTTG
The DNA here is from genome assembly GCF_027706185.1 of Aeromonas sp. Y318-3. NCBI lineage: Bacteria > Pseudomonadati > Pseudomonadota > Gammaproteobacteria > Aeromonadales > Aeromonadaceae > Aeromonas > Aeromonas sp. Y318-3. The sequence goes on along the minus strand of NZ_JAPDCN010000002.1, from coordinate 227,182 downwards.
ATCGGCCGGGGTAGGAGTTGGCGCGATAGCCGTCAGCGGCGAACCATCAGCACGGGCTATCGGGTCAGGCTGACACCATGCAAATCCTGACTGAAGATCGGAGCCTTCAGCCTGCTCGAACAGCAGTGTCTGGCAGGAAGGCGATACCAGCTCATCAAGGGCCACGAGGCTCCCCGCTTCACCGGCAAAGCCGGGATGGGAGGGGCTGAGTACCAGCAAGGCGGGCTCAATCTGGCGGGCAAAGGCCACCAGCTCGCGCCGCTGATGACTGTAGAGGGCATGCACCGCCACCACGCCGCAGCGGATCAGGGCAAACCAGCAGATATAGAACTCGGCGCAGTTGGGCAACTGCACCAGCGCGGTATCGCCATGGCCCAGCCCGCGCGCGGCCAGCCGCGCCGCCAGCGCATCGACCTCACGCTTTAACTGGCCATAACTGAGGGTTCGCTCGCCGCAGATCAGGGCCGTGCGCTCGGGATAACGTTCGGCAGAGTCATCGAGCAGGGCGGTGAGCGGTTGTCCGCGCCACCACCCTTGTGCCCGGTAGTGGGCTGCCAGCTCGGCGGGCCAGGGGGTAAAGGGCACCAGCGGCTTCATGCGGTTACCTCCGGCTCCCGGCTTTCGAGGCCAAACGCCCGCAGCATGGTGCCGAGCTTGGCGGCGGTCTCCTGCCACTCCGCTTCCGGCGAAGAGCCCACCACCACCCCGGCGCCGGCATAGAGCCGCAGTTGCCTGCCGGCCAGCACGCCACAGCGGATGGTAACCACCCACTCGCCATTGCCGTCGGCATCCATCCAGCCGACGGCGCCGCAGTAGAAGCGGCGTTCGTACCCCTCAAGCCGGGAGATGGCCTGACGCGCAGCCGAGAGCGGCGTGCCGCATACCGCCGGTGTCGGGTGCAGCGCCAACGCCAGTGCCAGCACGGGAGAGGGTTCATGGAGCCGCCCGGCGATACGGGTCGAGAGGTGCCACATGGTAGGAGTGGCGATCACCTGCGGCTCCGGGGGAACATCCAGCTCGCGGCAGAAGGGAGAGAGGGCCGCAGCGACTGCATCGGCCACCAGCGCATGTTCATAGCGATCCTTCTGGGCCCCCAGCAGTTCGGCACTAGCTGCCTGTTGATCGGAAAACGTGTGGCGCGGACGGGAGCCCGCCAGTGGATTGCTCACCACCGCCATCTCGCTGCGCGATACCAGCAGCTCGGGGCTGGCGCCAAGCAGGGTCTCTCCCTCAGGCAGCGGGATCTGGAACACATAGGCGCCCGGATTCTGGGCCAGCAGAGAGCCAAAGGCGTGTGCGGGGGAGGTCTGCTCTGCGCTCCGCACGTCGATGGCGCGCGACAACACCACTTTCTCAAGCTGGCCCTCACTGAACTGCTGCAGCGCTGCCCGCACAGCCCCCTGATAGTGGGCAGAGCCGGTCACTTCACTCACCTCGCCACGAAGCTGGCAACAGCGGGCGGGCAACAGCGCATCCCTTGCGACCCACTGCGATTGCGCCGGGATCACCAGATGCCAGGGGGATTGGGTATCAAACGGAATGGCGCCGATGGCGATGGGATTGACCATCCCCTGCTGGCGCAACTGACGCAGATGGGCGAGCAGCTTCTCCGGCGGGATGCCGGTAAAACTGTCGTGAATACCGGAGGCGACCAGAACCCTGTCACCGCTGGCAAAACAGCACACTTTATCCAACCCGACCGCTGTGGCGGGCCACTCTCCTTCCAGTGCATGGTCACACATGACGGTGCTACTCCTTGGAATAAATCACTGCCTGACAGGACTTAAAGTGAGTCATTTGACTCACCAGATATCAGGGTGAACGGCATCCTAACAAGGAGCGACAAAGCGATCAATACAAATGAGAATCAATTTCATTAACTTCTTTTTAGTCAAAAGAAGGTGACGAACGAAACTGAACTTCGCCGATAAAAAAGAGTTGCGATCGGAGCAAATTCAACTTGATAATGATAACGCTTATCATTTGAATGTTATGGAAGATGTAGATAATGAAATCCTCAACCTCCCGTTTTATTGCTCCCAGCCTGCTGGCTACCACCATCGTCACTCTGCTGACCCAGCAAGCCATCGCCGCCAGCAACGCGCCTCAAGCCGACGAGGTGATCACCGTCACCACCACGGCGCACAATACCCGCTCGGCACCGGCCTCCATCTCGGTCATCACGGCCGAACAGATCGCCGCCGCGCCGGTCAATGACCTTGCAGACCTGCTGCGCCACGAAGTGGGCATTCAGGCTGAAGCTGACACCAATGGCCGCAGCGATATCGGCATTCGCGGCATGTCCGGCAAGTACACCCTGGTACTGGTGGATGGCAAACGCCTCTCCTCCTCCAATGCCCTGTGGCGCGGCGGCAACTTCGACAATACTCCCGTGCCCCTTGGCATGATCCAGCGGGTCGAGGTGATCCGTGGTCCCATGTCAGCACTTTACGGCTCCGATGCCATCGGTGGTGTCATCAACATCATCACCAAGCAGCCGGGCAAAACCTGGCAAGGGGCGGCCGATGCCGACTTCAAGGCCATCGAGGGCAAGGATGGCGGCGATCAGCACAGAACCAACCTGGGCTTTACCGGCCCGCTGACCGATAACCTGCTGATCCGGATGAACGGCGAGGTGTATGACCGTCAAGCCTGGACCCCCACCGAAGCTGCTGACGGCATCCCCCTTATCGAAGCCAAACAGACCCGCAACTTCGCCTCCACCCTGAGCTGGCTGGTGGATGAGCAGCAGCGCTTCGAGCTGGATTACCTCTACAACCAGGATGAGCGGCCTCTCGATATCTTCCGCAAAACCGGCAACAAGGTGCACAGCCGCCAGCAGCAAAACGATCGCAACCTGTTTGGGCTGACCCACAAGGGGAACTGGAGCTGGGGTGACACCACCGTCATGGCCAACTATGAAAGCTCCCAAATCGATGATTTCAATACCAGCTACTCTGCCCCGCAGCAGCGGGAGCTGGAAGAGAACACCTTGACCCTCAAGGGCTATACCAACCTGGCGCTGGCCAACCACTACCTGACCCTGGGTGGTGAATATCTGGATCGGGAGCTGGTGGATGCGGTGAGCTACAAGGATATCGGCGGCAAGGAGAGTCACTCTCAGGAGGCGCTGTTCGCCCAGGATGAAATTGGCCTGACCGACAGCCTGACCTTCACCTTGGGCGGCCGTTACGATCACCACGAGATCTACGGCAGCCACTTCACCCCGCGCGGCTATCTGGTCTATGAGATGAACGATGTGGTGACAGTGAAAGGCGGTGTCAGCCAGGCCTTCAAGGCACCGGCACCACACCAGTACTCCAACGGTTACAGCATCGAGAGCTGCGGCGGCAGCTGCCGCATCTATGGCAGCGACAAGGTCAAGCCGGAAACCAGCACCAACTACGAGCTGGGTGTCATCGCAGGAGAAGGGATCTGGGAAACCAGCGCCACCCTCTTCTACTCCGACATCGACGACATGCTCACCTTCAAACAGCTGCCGAACTCCACTGACCGCACCTGGTACAACCTGGAGAAAGCCACCACCAAGGGGTTGGAGCTGACCGGCAAGCTCGATCTGACCGACAATATCAACCTTGGCGCCAACTACACCTATCTCAAGGCGGAAGGCGATCAGGGTCAGGCTCTGCCCGAGCGCCCGGAGCACAAGGCCAACGCCAAGATCACCTGGCAGGCCACCGAGCGGGTCAATGCCTTTGTCGGCACCACCTACACCGGCACCCAGTTTGCCGAGCAGACCGTCAACAAGGTTGTCGTACTGCACAAGCTGCCCAGCTATCAGACCTTCGATCTCGGCACCGGCTTCAAGGTCACCGAGAACTTTGACCTGCGACTGGGGATCAACAACCTGACCGACGTGCGCCTGCAAGAGAAAGACACCGTCTTCCAGAACGTCGAACCGGGTCGCAGCTACTACGTCAGCGGCTCAGCCCGCTTCTAAGGTAGCCAAGGCCGATATAACAGAGCGCGGGCCCATGCCCGCGCTCTGTTAACCAAGAGAATAAGGGGAAGATCCCCACTGGACAGCAAAGAGCATGCAGATTTCCATTTGTCATCAGGATCGCTCATGTTCACCTCACTTCTGAATGCTTCACCCCTTGCCACCCTGCCCACCCCTGACGAGATGTTAAAGGCCAGACCCTGTCCGGCACGGCTCGCTCGCCAGATCGCTCGCAGCCGCCAGCAAGCCCGCCATATTCTGCAGGGAGAGGATGATCGCCTGCTGCTGGTGATCGGCCCCTGCTCCATTCACGATCCGGCAGCCGCCCGCGACTATGGTGGCCGGCTCGCTGAACTGCAGGGCCAATACGGGGAGCAGCTGCAACTGGTAATGCGCACCTATTTCGAAAAGCCGCGCACGACGCTCGGCTGGAAAGGATTTATCTTCGATCCCGACCTTGATGGCAGCGATCAACTGGAAAAGGGACTAACCCAGGCCCGGGAGTTACTGTTGGCGCTTGGACAGGAAGGGCTCGCCTGTGCCACCGAATTTCTCGATCTCACCAGCATGCTCTATCTGGGGGATCTCATCAGCTGGGGTGCCATCGGCGCCCGCACCACCGAATCCCAGCTCCACCGCCAACTGGCCTCGGCCCTTCCCTGCCCCATCGGTTTTAAAAACGGTACCGATGGCAATATCCGGATCGCGGTAGAGGCGATCCTCGCCAGCCGGGCAGCCCACCTCTATACCCAGCCTTCCGGTGATGGCCAGCTGGCACTGGTGCGCAGCCATGGCAACCCCGACTGCCACCTGATCCTGCGCGGTGGCCGGCAGCCCAACTATCAGAGCTGTCATGTGGCAGAGGCTGGAGACTTGCTGCGCCAACAGCATCTGTCACCCCGGCTGATGATCGATTGCAGCCACGGCAACAGCCAGAAGCAGCATGCCCGCCAGCTGCTGGTTGCCCGTGACATTGCCAACCAGCTGGGTGCAGGTAGCCATGCCATCGCCGCCATCATGGTGGAAAGTTTTATCTGCGAAGGGCGTCAGGATATCGGCAACAAACCGCTGCGCTACGGCCAGTCGGTCACCGATGGCTGCATCAGCTGGGAGCAGACGCGGGTAGTGCTCGATACCCTTGCCGAAGGGGTGGAAGCGCGCCGCCAGCAGCGCATTGCCCTAGCGGGGTAAACCGGAACTCGCCTGTGGTAGATAAAGATATGGCCCCGACGGGGCCATATTGCTCTGAACCTCTCGCCGCACATCAGGCGACTGACTCACGCTCCACCAGCTGGGCTTCAAACTTGAGCGCCAAACCGTCTACCGGCTTGTGATCGAGCAAGCGCAGCGCCAGCTCGGCAGCGCGGCTGCCCATCTCCTCGATGGGGTAGCGAACCGTGGTGAGCTTGGGATAGATGTAGCGGGCGTAGGGGATATCGTCGAACCCCACCACCGATACCTGCTGCGGGATCTTGTAACCCCGCTCCAGCAGGCAAGAGATCGCCCCCGCCACCATACCGTCGTTGAAACCGAGCACGGCAGTGAACCCGACACCACGGGCCAGCAGTTCACTCATCGCCACATAGCCGCCATTTTCGTCGGCATAGGCGCGGCTAACGAGTGCAGGATCAAAGGCGATCCCGGCTCTCGCCAGAGTTTGGGTGTAACCGGCCATCCGCTGCTGACCATCGACAAACTCTTCATCATCAGAGGTGATAAAGGCGATGTTGCGATGACCGGCATCCAACAAGTGCTGGCACGCGGTGGTGATCCCCGCCTGGTTATCGAGCCAGACGCAGCGATCTTCGGCGCCCGGCACCTGACGGTTGATGAAAACGATGGGGGTAGAGCCTGCCGCCAGCTCGCTCAGCTCCTCGTCCGGAAGCGCCTTGCTGTGGAGGATCAGCGCATCGCACTGGCGCTGCAGCAGCGCCTGAATGGCGTGACGCTCGCGCGCGATATCGTGGTTGCCAGACATGACGATGGTGAACTTGTTGGCCTGATCGACCATGGTTTCGATGCCACGCATCATCTGGGCAAAGAAGGGGCCGCCGCAGAGGTCGCCAACCAGCACGCCAATGCAGTTGGAACGCTTGCTGACCAGTGCCTGGGCAAAACTGTTGGGTCGAAAATTCAGTTCCTTCATGGCCGCCAGTACGGCCTCACGCTTTTCCGGTGCTACCTGTGCCGTGTTGTTGATAACCCGCGACACGGTGGAGATAGACACATTTGCCAGCTGAGAAACGTCTTTAATCGTTGCCACTATCCATTCCTTTATTGTGGGGGAACCTGTCGGTGCCGACGCCCGAGTATACCCTGCGGCCTGATGCAATTCCCGGAGCCAGGTCACCAGGCATGTTTCCTTTGGTAACAAAACCTTACCCGATGATACCCGGCAGCAGGGAAATTTGAAAACAGGGGCCGGCTGGCGGCCCCCGACTCAATAGGCGTGATTGAGCTCCCGCTCTGACATAAAGCGCAGCGGCTGCTGCAGCTTGTGCTGATAGATAAGATCGAACGACAACACGTTTTGCACGTAGTTGCGGGTCTCCTTGTAGGGGATGCTCTCGACCCACACGTCCATCGGCTTGTTGTCACTCTGCTCTCGCCAGCGTTTTACCCGTCCCGGCCCGGCGTTGTAGGCGGCCGCCGCCAGGATCCGGTTGCCGTCATATACATCCAGCAAGCGCTTGAGATAGGCGCTTCCCAGACGAATATTCATCGTCGGATCAAACAGTTGTTGCTCGTTGCGATAGGGCACCCCCAGCTTGCCTGCAGTCTCTTTGGCAGTAGCAGGCATCAGCTGCATCAGACCGCGCGCGCCCACCGGCGACTGGGCCAGCGGATAGAGGGCACTCTCCTGACGGGAGATGGCATAGAGCAAACTGGTGTTCATGGTGCGCTCTTGCGCCATCTGGGAGAAGGTGCGCTTGAGCGGCAGCGGGAAGCGCAGGTCGAGGGCATCCCACGCCTCGGCGCGAATGCTGGCGAGAATGGCCAGCTCGTGCCAGCCCTGATTGAGGGCGATATGACCAAACTCGATGCGCTGGGTCACCGGATTGCGATCCATGTTGTGGATCCACTCCGAGCGGGCCGCTGCAATCTCGTTCATCGACAATAGCTCGCGCACCCGCAACAGGAAGGGCCAGCGCTGGCTGGCCGTCCGCCAGTCCGGTACATGCTTGACGCTCTGGTTCTTGATACGATAGGGCACACCGGTGCGCTGGGCCGCCATGAAACCGTAGAAACCACGCAGGTTGGCAGTCTCCAGATAGAGATCCCGCGCCGGTTTTTGCTGCCCCTGCACCTCAAGGGAGCGCGCCATCCAGTAGCGCCAGCGATCCTCTTTCTGACGGGCCATCGGCATCATCTTCACCCAGCCGGAGAGGCCACGCCAATCCTGCTCCCAGATGGCCAGTCGCGCCCGCAGCTCGGTAATGTCGGGATCCGCCAGCTTTTTCACCGTGCTGTCGACCCAGCTGCGCTGGGCCATGGAGCGATCCAGCAGCAGGCGGCGGGCAATGGCACGCTCTACCGGTTTCACCTCGGCTTGGGTCAGGCCGAAACGGCTGCGAAACAGCGCAAGCTGGCGCAGCACCGACTCCGGCTCCTGATTGGCATAGCGGGTCAAACCGAGGGAGAGCAGCTTGCGGGAATAGGGATTGCTGCTGAAATAGGCCGGGTTCATCGCCTTGGCTGGCTGCTCGAACAGGGTCACCATCTGATCGCCATAGCTCTGCAAGCCGCTACCCAGGGTCGCGCCAAGGTGGCGGATCAGATTGGGGTTTTCCGCCTCGAACGCCAGCGTCATCCGCTGCCAGATCTTCTCCTGAGTTCGCTGACCGGATGCCTGCCACAGCTGAAATAGCGGGGAGCAGGCATCGGGGCGCGATTGACCGCTCATCCAGATCTTGCCCGCCCCCTGCAACGCTTCTTTCGGCTTGCCGGTGTAATAGAGCGCCTGATAGTGCATGCAGAGCAGATCGGTGGAGCTCGGCTTGGCCGGATAGAAGCGCAGGAACTGCGACCACTGCTGGCTCTGGGCCAGATAGGTCAGATAGCTGCGCTCCAGCCGGTTGGACTGGGGGGTATCTCCATGCTGGCGGATAAAGCGGGTCACATCGTTGTAATCCGCCGCCCCCGGACGAAAGGCGAGCTGATAGTAATCGAGGTAAGGGAGCAGGGGGTAATGGGTCAACTGGGCACGAATTTGCTGGAAACGGGCCTGATCATTGGCCCGTACGGCGTCATACGCCTGACGGTAGAGCGTCTGGTCGGCAGTCTGCGCCATCAGGGTCGGCACAAACAGAGCCGACAAAACAATTCCCCATACAGCTTTCACTGAACATCTCCATTGAGGGCAATACACCGCCCGGTGGCGGTGGGTCTACTGCCTCTCATTCTACCCGTTGTCGGGCAGCGCTACAGCGGGGAGCAGGGACTATTTTTCTGCCTCGCTCAGCTGCATTTCGCGCAGTTGCTCAGGTCTGGTCAGCCGCTGTACATATTTCTCCAGATAGGGCACCGGCAGCGGCTTGGAGGCGAGATAGCCCTGATAGAAACTGCACCCCTGCGCCTTGAGAAACTCCAGTTGCTGGCGGGATTCCACCCCTTCCGCCGTGACGTTGAACCCCATATGGCGCGCCATGGCGATCACCGCCTCGACGATGGCCATGTTGTCGCCATCTTTCGGGATGTCCTGAATGAAGGAGCGGTCGATCTTGAGCTCATCGGCAGGCAGCCGCTTGAGGTAGCTCAGGGAGGAGTAACCGGCGCCAAAATCGTCGATGGCAAAGCTGATGCCGAGCTCCTTGAGCTCGGTCATCTTGCTGATGGTGTCCTCGGCATGACCCAGCACCACGGACTCGGTGATCTCCAGATTGAGGCAGGCCGGATCCATGCCGGTTTGCGCCAACACATCGTGGATCCGCTCGACAAAATCGGTGGCATGGAACTGCTTGGCACTGACGTTGACCGAGATCTGCGGAATGTGGATGCCGTTTTCCTCCCACAGCACATACTGGGCGCACGCCTCGTGCAGCACCCAGTTGCCGATATCGACAATCAGGTCCGTCTCCTCGGCGATGGGGATAAATTCGGCCGGCGAGACCAGCGAGCGACCGGCTGGCTGCCAGCGGATCAGCGCCTCGACACCAATGATATCGCCGCCATCGACCATATGCTGGGGCTGATAGTAGAGGGTCAGCTCTTGCTGGCTGAGGGCGTTGCGCAATTCGTTGTGAATGAGCAAACGGCGATCCGCCTGCTGCTGCATCGAGGCATCGAAGAAGCGACGGGTCTTGCGGCCAGCGGACTTGGCCTGATACATGGCGGTATCCGCCTGCTTGAGCAGATCATCAACCCCCTGCTCCCGATCCGGAAACAGGGTAATGCCAACGCTGGCGCCGATGTGCAGCACCTGCCCCACATAGGTATAAGGAGCGGCAATCTCCGTGATAAGCCGTTCGGCAATGATATCAGCCTGCATCTCCGCCTGGGGCGGGCTGGCCGAGAGCGATGGCAGCAGCAACACAAACTCGTCACCGCCGAGACGGGCCAGGCAATCTCCTTGCCGCACCAACCGTTTGAGACGGGCGGCGACCTCCTTGAGCAGCCAGTCACCGGTGGCATGGCCGAGGGAGTCGTTGATGGTCTTGAAGTGGTCGAGATCGATAAAGAGCAGCGCGCCAATCAGACCGTCGCGGGTCGCCTCGTTGAAGGTCTGCACCAGAGTCTCGTGGAGCTGACGGCGATTGGGCAATCCGGTCAGCTCGTCGTAATAGGCGAGATCCTGAATGCGTCGCTCGGCAGCCTTGCGCTCGGAGATATCCTCGAAGCAGATGACAAAGTGGCTGATCACCCCTTTTTCATCCTGCACCGGTGTCACTATCTCCCACTGGGGATAGGTGTGACCATCGACATGGCGACGCTGGGTCTCCCCCTGCCAGCGGCTGAGGGTATTGAGCTCGTAGCCGAGCCCCCCCAGATTGGGCCAGAGATCCTCTTCCAGATGCAGGCCCAGCACCGACTGGCTGTCAAAGCCGGTGATCTGGCTGAAGGCGTTGTTGACCCGCAGGATCTTGAACCCCGGATCCGTGATGATGATCCCTTCGTGGGTCTCGAATGCAACGGCAGAGAGCCGCATCTGGGCATCGGATTGCAGACGCTCCAGCTCGGCCACCATCCGTACCGAGAAGGTATTGAGCACCGAGGTGAGGTTACTGGTATCTGCCGGGGCCGAATAGAGCAGCGCCAGATGGCCCAGAAGTTGGCCCCTGGCATCAAACAGCGGCTGACCATAATAAGTCTGCCCGGCCGCCAGCCAGGGTTGATACTCCTGCGACTCGTCGATCACCTCGAAACAGATGGCCCCCTGCTTATAGAGCTCCTGACAGGGGGAGCCCGCCAGCGGGTAGTCTTTAAGCGACAACCCATCGGCAGCCAGCACTTTGACCCGGTCGGCACCGCACAACTCCCCCACCCAGACCGCATCCACCTTGAGAATATGAGCCAGCTGGCTGACCAGGGTATTGAAGAAATCGAGCCCGGTGCGGGCAGAGAGCGCCTGCGCCAACTGGGTGAGCAGGGTGGTTTGCAGCAACGGCAAAGAGAGGTTGAGAGAGGAGACCGCACTGTTGGCGGTATCAAGAGGGGCCAGCCAGCCACAGCAGATCTGCTGGGTAGGCACAAACTGACCGCTCCAGAGCACATGGTTGAGCTGCCCCTGATCATCTTTCAGATGACCGATGAACTGTTCAGGCAGATGTGATTCATGAAGCCGGACAAGAAAGTCGGCAAAGCCTGCCTCATCTTCCGGTAACAGGCGAGCGGCCCAGGGATGATTGCCCTCCCCTTGCCACTGCTGGTAGGCCCCCTGATCAGAGAGACTCCACTGATCATGTTGCCGATCGAAAAACCACATGACTTGCGTGGCCTGCTGCTTCATTTACCACTCCAACACAACAACCAACCACGTTTGATGTCCAATCAGGCATAGCAACGCCCCCAGCATCCGCTCATCAGATCAGAGGTTGCGAGGGAAGAGTACAAACATGCGATATCAAGCAGTGGAAACCGGACATGAGGTCGACACGAAGTGCTGCCAAGAAGGGACAGAAACGATCCTATTCCCGTCATACTGCCTGCCAGTTTCATGGAGCTCAAGCTGTTTTTGGCACGAAACCGGAAAAGATCACAATTTATAAGTTGCTGAATAGCCAAGGGAAGGTTATGTGACATAGATCACATTCCAATCTTTACCAATGAGTAATCTGAAGATGAAGACACAAGCAAGTCGACCCGAAGGGGGCCAATATGAAAATCGAAATTACCAGCAAAATCATCGACATCACCCCGGCTATCCGCGAGCGCATCGAATCCCGTTTTGAAAAGCTCGAACGTCTTCAGGTGCCTCTCATCACACCCCATGTGATTGTTTCCAAAGAGCGTCTGATGTTCACTGTCGAAGCCAGTGCTGGCATCCCCAACGGCAAATTGTTTGCCCAGGCAGAGCATGAGGATCTCTACGCCGCCATCAACGAACTGGGGCAAAAACTGGAGCGCCAACTCAACCGTCACACCGAAAAGCCGATTGCCCGTCGTGCCAATGCCGCGCTCAAAGAGCAGCCGCAACCAGATGAAGCTGACGCTTGATTGCATGCCGCAAGGCTAAAAATTCTAAAGAGCATAAAGGCGGGGTTACCCGCCTTTTTGTTGCCTGTGATTTGCCGACAAGCATCGCGTTACACCAGTGAACAGGCGCCATCAACTGAGCCAGTGCAACCGGGTATCCACCCCCTCTTGCAAACGATCGAGGATCGGCAGCAATACCAGCGGATCCTCCTGCCTCGGCACATCGGCCAGCTTTCCTTGCAACCGCTCCCGCGCCAGCGGCGACAGGTTGTCGTAGACAGCCTCATCCAGCAGCGGCTGTTTGACCGCCAGCGGCGGTGTTTGCAGCGCCAGCCAGAGCCGCACATCCACCATGCTTCCCCCCTGCTGCAGCCGCTCATTGATGGCACTGCAGTCACTCCCCGCCCCTTCAGCCACCAGCACCTCTGCCGGTCTCAGCGCAAAGTGCATACGCCAGTCACGGCTCTGGGGAGTGGCCGCCGGTTTGGCATCAAACCAGGGCTGCTCCTCCACCGCATCGGTCAGCAGGGCCAGATGCAACCGGAAATCAGCCCGATCCCCATGCTGCAGGTCACGGTTGAGGCGCTGCCCCAACTGGCCCTCATCAACGAGCAGGTGATTACGGATTGAACTGGGCAGCATGAGATAACTCTCGAAAATGGCGATTTCACTGGTTATCGGCCACAAATCCAATTCTTTTAATGGAAAAATCCTGTTTGGGGGTTCACAAAACCGGAAGATCTGTTAGTATGCGCCTCGCACTTGTGGAGGGGTTCCCGAGCGGCCAAAGGGATCAGACTGTAAATCTGACGGCTCTGCCTTCGAAGGTTCGAATCCTTCTCCCTCCACCATCATTCAGAAAACCCGGCTTGGCGCCGGGTTTTCGCATTTTTGGCCCATCGCAATTCATTCTCCCTCTGCACTGCCAACCTTTATCACGGCTTGCCCGCGGCCGATCGCGCAATACAAAACGGGAGGCCTGCGCCTCCCGTTTAGATTCATATCAGCCCTGTTACGGGATGAAGCGTTACAGAGTAAAGCGATAGAAGATATCGACCGCCTGAGCCACCCCGCTCATCGCCTGCAGATAGAGCCGTGGCAATACCTCGTAGCGCAGCTTGAACTCGGCGATGGGGCTGAAGACCCCGACCCCGTACTGGAACTGCAGGCCCGGCAGCAGATATGCAGACAGCGTCACCTGGGTGTTGTCACCACTGCCCGCGGTATCGAGGGAGACATCGCTCATCCCGAGCGACTCGCCGATACTCGACACCACGCCGTTGGCCTGACTCACCGCACCGGCCACCAGCAGACCGTTGAAACCGCCATCCTCACCTCCGGTCTGCAACCCTTTGCCGCGCAGCAGATAGGAGAGCTGTTCCGACTGCGCCATCTGCGGTTCTGAATAGACCGTGATTTCAGGCTTGCTGGCAGGGCCGGTCACCCGCACCCCGACCGTCACCTGACCTTCTATGGTATCGGGATCCCGGTTGGCCTCGATGTTGAGGAACGGCCGATCCAGCGGACCGGAGAAGAGGATCCGCCCCTCCTTGATGATGAGGTTCTGACCATAGGCCTTGAAGCGGCCGTTGGTCAGCACCAGCTGACCATTGCCAGCCAGCGGCTTCTCGGGATCCTGACGGATATTGAGGCCACCGGAGACATCGGTCTTCAGCCCCATGGCATCGAGCTTCACATCGTTGCCAAGGCAGATCGCCACCTTCATCGCCAGCGGCAGGCTGGCCTGCTTGGGAGCCGGGGGCAGATCGTCATAGACTACTGTCACATCGTCGGAGACCGCCACCGCCGAATCCGGCAGGCTCTTGACTAGAATGCGCGCCCAGGGAATATCCACCTGACCGGTAATGCGGGTCTCCTCACCCAGCGACACCGCGATATCGGGCGAGACTCTGACCCGACCCATGCCCGGATATTGCGCTTCCAGATCCTTGCCCTGGATGGTGAGACTGCCGCTGACCGGCATCTTGGCCCAGCTGAGCCAGCCGCCCAACGCAAGCGGTCCCTTGCCCACCAGCATGGAGCCATCGAGCTCGGCGCGGTTACCTTCGATCTTGAGGCGGGTCACCAGCTTGGTCAGGGTCACCATGTCGGAGTGGGTCTGCACTTCACCGTCACGCAGGTTGAGCTGGCCAAACAGCAGGGGAGCCGCCAGGGTGCCGTCGAAGCGGGCATCGGCGGAGATGATCCCTTGCAGGGAGCGCACCTCAGGGATCAGCGGCGCAAAGGTATTGAGCTTGAGATCGTCAAACTTGAGCTGACCACCGAGCAGACCGCGACCGGCGGGCTCCTTGATCAGCAGATCGGTATCGATATTGCCGATCTGTTTGGAGGCAAAATCGAGGCGAATGGCCGCCTGCTGCCGCTCGAAATCAAGGGCCAAAGCCAGCTGCTGATAGTCGGTCTTGAGGCCATCGGCCACAAAAGTGCCCGGCGTGGTGCGCACCACCGCATGCAGGGTCGGCTGATTACCACGCCAGCTGGCGCGGCCATCGGCCGAGAGCATCGCTTGCCAGCGGAAGTTGTCCGGCAACCAGGGGCGTAGCCGTTTGAGATCAAACTCGCTCAGGGCAAACTCCAGGGTGCCCTGAGCAGCGGAGACCTGACTCCCCTTGACGCAGAGGCTAGCCCCTTGGGAGCCGAGGCAGAGATCCCCCATCGCCAGCCGCTGACGCGGCAGATCGAGATCCAGCGCCCAGGGGGAGCTCAAGTCCCAACGGCGCAGCGGGGTTTTCAGCCGCAACTCGGAGAGCGCCCCGCGCCAGTGATCCCCGCGCACGCCGCCACCCAGTTTGAGGTTGGCCGCAACAGGGTCACCCTTCATGGTCAGGGTCAACAGATGCTGACCGATATCGCCGCTGAGGTTCAGGGCAAGCTGGCTGAGCTTGGTTTCGCCCTGTTTCAGCTGCGCCACCAACAACGAGAGCTCACCGGCCGGTTTGGCGCCGATCACCGCATTACCCTTGAGACTAATGCCCTTCAGGTCGGTGCCGGCATAGTAGAGCCGCTCGGAGGCCAGATCCGCATCGATTTTTGGCGTCTGCTGATTGCCAGTGACCTTCACCTGTCCCTTGATATCCCCTTTCAGGCCGGGATAGATGCCCCCCAGCTGGGGAGCCTGCAGGTTGGCATCGAGCTTCCACTGGGCGCTGCTGATACTGCCCTTGGCCTGCAACTGGTTGGGGCCACTTTGCAGCGAGAGCGCCGGGATCAGCCACTCCATCTTGTCGTTGCCGCTAAGCTCCCCCTTGAGGGCCAGCGGGTACTGGTTGAGTTTGCCATCCACCTTGAGCTTGGGCAGTTTCAGCTCCCAGTGGCCCGCTTCGTTCATCACGAAACGGCTCTCCAGCTCACCGGCCAGCGTCCCTTTCAGCTCGGGCAGCAGCTCGGCCGGATTGATCCCCTTGAACAGGGTGGTCCCCTGCCACTCGATCCCCTTGTTCCAGGCGAGCTTGCCATCGAGCTTCAGCTCCCCCTTGAGGGCATTGAGCAGCAAGGCGATCTTGCTGAGCCGCTCCAGATCCCCCTTCCCGTCCAGCGCAAGCTTGAAGGGGGGGACATAGGTCCCCTTGCCGGAGGTATTGAGGGCAAACTGATAGCCGGAGAGCTTGCCCTTGGCGGTCAGGCTCCCCTTGTCCAGCCGATAGCTCGGCTCATCTTTGGCGGGCTTGTGAAGAGGCCAGCCAAGGCTCTTCCAGTCGAGGGCCAGATCAAAAGGCAGATCCGGGTCGAGAGCGGCCAGCGAGCCCTTGAGATTGGCTGCAATCGGCCCCTTGGCAGACAACGCCAGCCCCAGCTTGCCGACCGAACCGCTCAGCGCCAGCATGGCCTGCTCACCCTGCAGCTCGCCATCCAGCAGCCCCTTGCGGGCCTTGGCATCCAGGGTCACCGCCAGCGGGTAGTCGTCACTGAGCTGGATATGGCCCTTGAGCACCAGGTCAGCCATAGCGTGGCGCAGCGAGAGCTCGCGCACCTCGATGCGATCGTCGGCAGCAGTGGCCGACAGCAGCAGCTTGTCGAGCCCTTCGATCAGCTCGCCCTGCTTATATTGCACCCGGGTCGCGCTGACCCCTTCCAGCTGGATGGGGAAAGGAAGATGAATGGCGGGCAGGAGAATGGGGGCAGCCTTTGCCGTGTTCGCAGCAGGCGTCCCTTTACCCTGTTTGGCTGTCTCGGCGCTGGCCTTGTCGTTGCGCGCCACCGCAGTTCCGGCTTGCTTCTCGTTAGCGGCCGGCTGTTTGGCAGATTTGGCTGTGCTGGCGGGTGCCGCGTCATCCAGCGTCACCGTCAGGTTATCGAGCACCGGGCCGCGTACAATCAGCCCCTTGCGGTTGAGGGTGGCGCCGATATCGAGGGACCCCAGGGTCACTGCCACGCCGGGCACCACCAGATCGAGATCGGCCACCTTGAGGCTGTCGACCTGGATCTTGAGTGGCAGCGGGCGCCAGACAAAGGGTTCGGAAGGCTCTTCCGGCGCAGGTTCGGAGTCGGCTACCTTGACCACCGGATGGGTCACCGCCAGGGATTTTATCCAGAGCTTGCCCTGCAGCAACTTGCCCAGATCCCAGTCGAGCACGGCGCGATCCACAGTGACATCCACCAGCTCATCCTGCCAGCCGGCCCCTTCCAGGGTCCAGCCATAGCCAAGCTGACCGGCCACCAGCTCCCCCTTGAGGGAAGGCAGCGCTCCCTTGGCCTGTTGCCACAACCACTTGTTGCCCTGATGGGTAAAGCCCAGCAGGCTGACGCCGATGAGCAGCAGGAACACCAGCCCCATCAGCCAGAGAAAAATGCGTTTTAGCCAGATCACAATGCAGACCCCCGCGCAAGATACAGCCGCAGCGGCCAAAGAAAAAAGCGTTTAGACAACATCATAATTCAGGCCCCAATGCGAAATGCAGCCGCAAGGGCTTGTCCTCCTCCGATACCCCGACCGCCAGATCCAGCCTGACCTGACCGATGGGGGTGACCCAGCGCACACCGACGCCGGTACCTATTTTCCAGGGCTCGCTGTAATCGGTGGTGGAGGTGCCGCCATCCACAAACATGGCCCCCAGCCACTTCTCGCTGAAGCGGTAGTTGTATTCCAGACTGGCCACGCTGGTGTAGCGGCCACCGGTCAGCTTGCCATCCGGCCCGGTGGGGGAGATGCTCTCGTAACCAAAGCCGCGCACCGTCTGATCGCCACCGGTAAAGAAGCGCAGAGAAGGCGGCACCAGCGAGAAGCTGTCACCTATGATGGCCCCCTGCTCGGCCCGCATCAGGAATCTGTGGTTATCGCCAAGAGTTCGCAGCCACTTGCTGCGCCCCCACACCCGCATAAAGCTGATGTCGGAACCCCATCTGGGATCGGAGAACTCCAGCGTCAGCTGCTGGCGATCCCCCCAATCGGGCACCAGGGTGCCACGCACCCGCAACCGGGACCAGGAGACCCCGGGGATCAGCAGCAAGCTGTTCCCCTCGTCGGCACCCTGGGTATAGATCTCGTTCTCCAGCCGGATAAAGACGTCCCGATCCCAGCTCTCCGGCCGCCGCGTCCAGCGGTGCACACCGATAGTGGTGAGATCGGAGCGGGTATCGTTGTTGTCCTTGTACTGGTAGCCGGTCTGGATGGAGTAGTAGTCCCGCAGCGGGTTACCCACCGGGATCTGGTAGTCGAAGCTGAGCTCTGCCTCCGGCGCCGACACCTTGGCGGTGGCAAACAGGCGGTGGCCGTAGCGGTTGACCCAGGGCTTCTCCCAGGTGGCACTCATCCGCGGCCCTACGTCGGTGGCATAACCGATACCGGTCTCGATTTCGTGATCGACCCGGTTATCCAGCGTCACCGCGATGGGCACCCGATAGTTGCTCGCCTCGCTCAATACCGGCTTGATATCGACCTGACGGAACAGCTTGGTGGAGGAGACATCCTGTGACATCTCGGCCAGACGGATGGCGAGATAGGGGTCGCCGCTCTTGATGTTGATAAGCGGGCGAATAAGGTGAAGCGCTTCGGGGGTGGCATCGTAGCGGATCTCGCCAAAACGGTAGCGATGGCCCGATTCGAACAGAATAAAGATCTCCGCCGTCCCCTTGTCCGGGAACACCTTGACCTGACTCTTGCTCAGCTTGGCATCAAAGTAACCGCGGGCCAGCCCGAGGCTGCCGAGATCCGCCTTGATGGATTCATATTTGGCGTGGTTGAGGGGCTCGCCCTCTTTGAGGGGCAACTTGTCCAGCAGGGCGCTGTAGAGCTCGTCGCTGCCCGCATCCCCCTCCAGCAGAATATCGAGGCGGGAGACGATGACCGGCTCCCCTTTGTCCACCTCAATCACCACTTTGGACGGGGTTTTCTTGTCGCGACTCAGAGTGATTTTCGGCTGGTAGTAGCCATAAACCTGCAGCGCCTTTTGCACGCTCTCGGTGATTTTGGCGCGGGCAGGACGATACTGGCGCTCCTGATAGACCGGCAGGGCATTGAGGTAGGCTTCAACGTTATCCTTGTTCTCCCCTTTCAACCCCTTGACCTGATAGGTGAGCTTGGCGGCAAACGCGGGCGAAGCCAGCAGCGACAGCAACAGGCCCACCCCTAGTACCCGCAGGCCGCGGCGAAACGCAGGGCCGGACAGTAAACGCCCTGCCAGCAGGGATGAAATGCATCCTGTCAAAGGTCAATATTCCTGAATCTGTGGTGAAGGGAACCAGCGCCCTTTCGGGCCAACCCCGAATGCGGCGCAGCACGCCATGCAGTGCATGGCCGTGACACAAAAATGCGCGCCAGAAAAATGGCGAACCTTATCCTAACATAGGCATCGGCCAGCGACAGCGCGGTGCCATTGGCAAATTCGCCATATCTTTTAAGAGGTTGACCACAAATCACACATTTTGGTGACAATGACGCCGCCCGCTTTCCCGATGGAAGCGAATTGACCTGCCCTGAATAAGGCTCACCCCACCATCAGGCACCATTTGTCACCTCTCCTCCTCTCTTTACCAGCAGAAACCCACCACGACAGAGTTTGTCGGCATCACCCCACCCTCACCGTTTAACAGGCCCGGCACACACCAAAGCCCGCCGTAGCGGGTGATTAAGAATTGCTCGTTCAGCACAATCGAATTATCCCGCTGCCTTTGCAGCCGCCCCTCCCTCACACTTGAAGCATCAACTGAAGGAGACACATCATGCATGCACGTAGCGAACAGATGGCTGACTATATTGCCGATCGTCTCGAGTTCATCACCTTTCTCGCCTGTTGCAGCGCCCTGCTGGCCCTGCTGACCGGCATGAGTGGTCAGCAGGCGCTGGCTTTTACCGCCCTGAACCTGCCGTTTGGCCTCGGCATTCTGCTGGCGATGGCGATGCTGGCCCCCCTGCCCGTCCACTGGCGGCTGCCGGGCATCACCTTGCTGCTGGCAGGTTGCGCCCTGATGACCCTGCAACTGGGGGGAGAGTGGCTCAATCCGCTGGCCATCTGGAGCCTCTACGCCCTGCTCGGTCTGGAGATCATCTGGCAAGCGCGTCCCCGCGCCATGCTGGCCACCCGCGCTCGCCAATAATACGGCCGATAAAGGGCGGCTGTGATGGCTGACGCCGGTGGCAAATTGGGGTACTCTTGCGCCCCCATTTGCTACCACCCTTGGCGTTAACAACCTTCGCCATTACTCCCAGGAGCGCCCCGATGAAAAAAGCCTGTGCCCAGCACATTCTGGTCAAGACCGAAAAACAGTGTCTGGAGATCAAGGAGAAGATTGAGAAGGGAGCCGACTTCGGCCAGATGGCCAAGCGCTTCTCCACCTGCGCTTCTGCAAAACGCAGCGGCGATCTGGGGGAGTTCAACAAGGGGGACATGGTCAAGCCCTTTGACGATGCCGTCTTCAAGGGCGAACTGCTCAAGGTGCTGGGGCCGGTGCGCACCAAGTTCGGCTTTCACCTGATCAAAGTGCTCTATCGCAACTAAGTCATCGCAACTGACCATCTTATCGGTGAAGCTCCCCTCAGGCGGGCTTCACCTCCCTCTGCATTCCCCTCGCAAAACTGGCCAAAACCACGCCAAACTCTCATCAATTTACTAACGTTATCAGGCAATTAAGTTTATCCTTCTCGGCATTGTCCACATTCGACGATGGATCCCGTGCTATGCCCCGCTCTTGCTTGTGGCCCCTACTGGCCTGGTTACTCCCGCTCGCTGGCGCCCTCGGCAGCCGCTTTCATCTCTGGCCCTGGTGGATCGGTTTTGCGATCTGTCTCATCGGAGCCCTTGTCTCCCTGATCTTACTGGTACGCCTGCCCTGGAGCCGCAACCGCTATGCCAGCGGCCTTGGCGCCTTGCCACTGCTGCTACCGCTGACCTTTGTGGCACAGGCGCTGCGCATGCCGCTGATCAACGATGTGAGCACAGATCCCTACAATCCCCCCCAACTGCGCTGGGCGGCAGAGCTCAGAACGGCGCAGGATCTGCCAATAAATAGCGCACCGCTGAAAGCAGTTGAGGCAAAACCCGGTCCTCTCTTTACCAGGGCCTCTCCTGCCGAAGTGCTGATTGAAGCCAACGAACTGATGCAGGAGCTGGGCTGGCAGGTACGACCCAGCCCCGACGGTCTGGATGCGGTGGTTACCACCGGCTGGTTCGGCTTTCAGGATGATGTGGCGCTGCGGGTCTTTGCTGGCCCCAAAGAGACCCGCATCGATATGCGATCAGCCTCCCGTCAAGGGCAAAGCGATCTGGGCACCAACCGGGCGCGGATCGAGGATTTCCTGACCCGCCTGAATGAGCGGTTGGGCCAAGCCTACAAACCCAATTTGAAACCGTAAGTGTGAAACAACAAGAAGGTAACTGATGCGCGTTGAGGTCAAACCCGACCGGGAATATGCCTGGTTTATCCGCCCCTTTTTCTGGCTGCAAAAGCGCAACTATGGTCAGGTGCTTATTCCGGGTAAGTGCTGGGGCCGCTCGCCGCGCCTCTTTGCCGCCGTCGCCACCCTCTACGGCGTCATCAACCGCAAGCGCTCCCCCATCGATCCCGTGCTGCGCTCGCTGGTGACGGTGCGGGTCTCCCAGCTCAACTGGTGTCGTTTTTGCGTCGACATCAACGCCATGACCCTGGTAAAGAGAGCCGGCTCCAGCGAGAAGGTGGAGGCGCTGGCCAACTGGCGCGAAAGCCCCTTGTTCGACGAGCGGGAGAAAGCGGTGCTCGACTATACCGAAGCGATGACTGGCCTCGATGGGGTGAGCGATGAGCAGGCAGCCCGCCTCAAGCCCTGGTTCGACGACGACGCTATGGTGGAGCTGACCGGCCTTATCGCATTCCAGAACATGTCGGCCAAGTTCAACGCCGCCCTCGATATCGCGCCGCAGGGCTTCTGCCAGCTGCCGGTGCAACCGGAACGCTCCGCCAAGCCCGACAGCAAGGACGCCTGATGAACCGGACCCGCCTGCTGCTTGCACTGGTAATGGGGGGCCTTATCGGCGCCTTTTTTGCCCTCGATCTCGGTCGTTACCTCACTCTGGACGCCTTGCAGGCCCAGCAGGCGGCAGTGGCGCAATGGGTCGACAGCCACTTTGTCTCGGCCAGCCTGCTGTTCGTGCTTATCTATGTGCTGAGCACCGCTCTCTCCCTGCCCGGCGCCAGCCTGCTCACCCTGGGTGGCAGCGCGGTGTTCGGCGTCGCCTGGGGGCTGCTGCTGGTCTCCTTCGCCAGCACCCTAGGCGCAACCCTGGCCTTTCTCAGCGCCCGTTTTCTGCTGCGCGACTGGGTCACCGCCCGCTTTGGTGACAAGCTGGCCACCTTTCAGTCCGGCATGGCGAAGGAGGGGGCCTTCTATCTGCTCAGCCTGCGCCTCATCCCCATCTTCCCCTTCTTTCTGGTCAATCTGCTGATGGGGCTCACCCCCATCAGAGTCAGCACCTACTACTGGGTAAGCCAGCTTGGCATGCTGCCCGGCACCTTCGTCTATGTGCTGGCGGGCAGCGAGCTTGGCCAGTTAACCAGCACCGGCAATATCCTCTCCCCCGGCCTGATGGTCGCGTTGACCCTGCTGGGGCTGATGCCCTGGCTGGTCAAAAAATTGACCGCACACCTTGCGCAGCGGCGCCTGCTCACCCCCTACCGCAAACCCGCTCGCTATGACTACAACCTGCTGGTGATAGGTGCCGGTGCAGGTGGGCTGGTCACCAGCTATATCGCGGCGGCGGTGAAGGCCAAGGTGGCGCTCATCGAGAAACACAAGATGGGGGGCGATTGCCTCAACAGCGGCTGCGTCCCCTCCAAGGCGCTGATCCGAAGCGCCCGCTTTGCCGCAGAGCAGCGTAAAGCCGACGAGCTGGGCTTTAGCCCAAGCCAATCCCGCGCCGATTTTGCCGCCGTGATGGAGCGGGTGGCTGAGGTTATCAAGGAGGTCGAGCCCCACGACTCCATCAAGCGCTATCAGGGGCTTGGAGTGGAATGCATCGAAGGAGAGGCGCGGCTGATCTCTCCCTGGGAGGTGGAGGTTAACGGCCAGCGCCTCGCCAGCCGCCATATCGTCATCGCCACCGGCGCCCGACCGCTGGTGCCCAAGCTGCCGGGGCTGGATCAGGTGCCTTACCTCACCTCGGATAGCCTCTGGCAGCTGCGCACCCCGCCGCGCCGCCTGCTGGTGCTGGGCGGTGGCCCTATCGGCTGCGAGCTGGCCCAGAGCTTCGCCCTGCTCGGCATTCCCGTGACCTTGATGGAACTCTCGGAGCAACTGCTGCCCCGCGAAGAGAGAGAGGTCGCCGATGCGCTGGCCGGGCAGATGAGCCGCGATGGCGTGCAGCTACTCACCGGCTGGCGCGCCGAACGAGCCGACTATCTGCCCGCAGCCAAGGGGGATCTCCCCATCCGGCTGCAACTGCGCCGGGGCGATGAGACACAGGTGGTGGAAGGGGATCAACTGCTGCTAGCACTGGGTCGGGTCGCCAACGTGAGCGGCTTCGGGCTCGAAGCGTTGGGGGTCGAGCTTGCCCCCCGCGGCACCATCGCAGTCGATGGCTTCCTCACCACCAACTTCCCCAGCATACTGGCGGTGGGAGACGTAGCAGGCCCTTACCAGTTCACCCACTTTGCCGCCCATCAGGCCTGGTATGCGGCAGTAAATGCCCTGTTTGGCCAGTTCAAGCGCTTTCAGGCCGACTATCGGGTCATTCCGGCGGCCACCTACACCACGCCGGAGATTGCCCGGGTTGGGCTCAATCGCAAGGAAGCCGAAGCGCAGAAGATCCCCTTCGAGGCGACCCGCTTTGAGCTGGCTGAGCTGGATCGCGCCATTGCCGATGGCGAGCGCCACGGTTTTGTCGAGGTGCTGACCGTGCCGGGCAAGGATACTATCCTTGGCGCCACCATAGTGGGCACTCACGCCGGTGAGCGGATCGCCGAATTTGTGCTCGCCATGCGCCACCACCTCGGCCTAGGCAAGATCCTCGGCACCATTCACGCCTATCCCACCCTGATGGAGGGTAACAAATATGTGGCGGGTGAATGGAAACGGGCCCACCAGCCCACTCGGATGCTGGCGTTGCTGGCCCGTTATCACCGCTGGCGCCGTGGCGCCTGACAATCAGGGAAACATTTATGCTCAAGCCATTCTCACTGCTCGGCTCACACCTCAACTCTCGGCTCAAACAGCGGCTAAATGCGCTGCTGTGCACCCTGCCACTGCTCGCCAGCGGCCCGCTGTTAGCCACCCCTGATGACAACTGGCAACAGACCCTTGAGGAGGCGAAGGGGCAGACCGTCTACTTCAACGCCTGGGGCGGCAGCCCGGAGATCAACGCCTATCTGGTGTGGGCCGGGCAGGAGCTGGCGCGCGACTATCAGGTCAAGCTGGTGCAGGTGAAGGTGGATGACATCGCCCAGAGCGTCAGCCAGCTGCTGGCCAACAAGCAGGCGGGCAAGCAAGCTGGCGGCCCCATCGACCTGCTCTGGGTCAACGGCGAGAACTTCAAGGCGCTCAAGGAGCAGGGACTGCTCGGCGCCCCCTTTACCGCCGAGCTGCCCAACATGGCGCTGGTAGACAGCAGCCTGCCGGTGAGTGAAGACTTCACCCTGCCGGTGGAAGGGCTGGAAGCCCCCTGGGGCATCGGCCAGCTCAATCTGATGGTCGACACCGAAGAGGTCACCAGAGCGCCCACCTCGGCTGCTGCCCTGCTGGCGTGGGCCAAGGCCCATCCCGGCCGCTTCACCTATCCCAAGCCGCCCCAGTTTCACGGCTCCAGCTTTCTCAAGCAGATCCTGCTGGAATTGACGCCGGCTCCCGCCCCTCTCTATCGGGAGGCGACCGATAGAGAGTTCATCAGGATCACAGCTCCGCTCTGGGCCTGGCTCGATGAGCTGCATCCGGCACTCTGGCGCAAGGGCAAACTGTTCCCCACCAGCGCCGCCGAAACCCGCCAACTGCTTGATGATGGCGAACTGGCCATGGCTATCAGCTTCAATCCGCAGGAGGCGCAGAGCGCCGCCCAGATTGGCGCCCTGCCCCCCAGCGTGGAAGCTATAGCCATGGAGAAAGGGGCGCTCACCAACAGCCATTTTCTCGCCATCCCCTTCAACGCCAGCGCCCGTGCGGGTGCCAAGGTGGTGGCCAACTTCCTGCTGAGCCCGGCGGCGCAGGCGCGCAAGGCCAATCCGGCCTTCTGGGGAGATCCCAGCGTGCTGCGGGCCGATGCCCTGCCTGATCCCGCCAAAGGGCAACCGGCACTGCGCTTCAAAGCAGTGGCCGAGCCTCACCCCAGCTGGCAGCTCAAGCTGGAAGCGGCCTGGGCCGAGCGTTACGGTCACTGATGAGTGCTGCTGGTCACCAACTTGCCCTCTCCCGACCATGGCGCCGGTTGACACACCACCCAAGTATGAGTACGGGGATGGCGGTCATTTATCTGGCGCTCTTCGTCATCCCTCTGCTGGCAGGGCTGTGGCAACTGCTGGTGGAGGGGATGACCGCCTCTCATCTTGCCTTGCTGCTCGCCCAACCCGGTCTTTGGCACTCCGCTGCGCTGAGCCTGTGGATTGGCGCCGCCTCAACCCTTGGCAGCCTGCTGTTGACCGCCCTGCTGCTGGCCCACAGCAACAGCCGGGCTTTCGGACTGCTCCGTCGTCTGCTCTCGCCCATGCTGGCCATGCCCCACGTCGCCTTTGCCATCGGCTTTGCCTTTCTGCTCGCCCCCTCCGGCTGGCTGCTGCGGCTCGTCTCGCCAGCGCTGACCGGGTTTGAACTGCCCCCCGATTGGCAGACCATTCGCGACCCTTGGGGGCTCGGGCTGATTGCACTGCTCGTTCTCAAAGAGACCCCCTTTTTGCTGCTGATGGCGATGGCCGCACAGCAACCCATCCAGCTGGCACGCCAGCAGTGGCTGGGGGCAAGCCTTGGCTTCAGCGCCCCCCAGATCTGGTGGCGTCTGCTGCTGCCAGCGCTCTGGCCTGCCCTGCGCCTGCCCATCTATGCGGTGGCAGCCTACGGAGTGGCGGTGGTGGATCTCGCCCAGCTGCTCGGGCCCGATGCCCCCGCCCCGCTGGCGGTGCGGTTGTGGCTCTGGTATCAGGACCCGGATCTACTCTGGCGCGGTGCTACCGCCAGCGGCGCCCTGCTGCTGCTCGCCATCACGGCGCTGCTGATCGCTCTGTTCAGATTACTGGAGTGGCTTCATCAAGAGGTGGGCAAAGGCTGCTGGCTCGATGGCAAACGGGCGGCGCCCCATCCCCTTGCCAACCGCCTCGCAGCAGGCTCTGCATTCACTCTGATCACCCTCAATCTGGCGGTGCTGGCGGCGCTGCTGCTCTGGTCGCTGGCGCGCCGCTGGCCCTTTCCCGCCCTCTGGCCCAGTCAGTGGAGTGGTCACTACTGGCTGGATCTGCTGCCAACCCTGCTGCCGCTGCTGGCAACCAGCGCACTGCTGGCGCTGGTGAGCGGCTTGCTGGCACTGATGATGGCGGTGTGCAGTCTGGAGGCACAAGCCGGCCGCCGCCCCTGGCCACTCTGGCTTATCTGCCTGCCGCTGTTGCTGCCACAGGCAAGCCTGCTGTTTGGTATCCGGCTCGGGCTGGACTGGCTTGCTCATGACTCGATAAGTAGAGGCATTGGCTGGGGCTGGGTGCTCTGGAGCCAGCTGCTGTTTGTCTTTCCCTATGTCTATTTGTGTCTGCATGGCCCCTATCGCCAGTTCGATCCTCGGATCACCCAGAGCGCTCTGCTGCTGGGGGCTACGCCATGGCGAGCCTGGTGGCAGGTCAAAGCGCCGCTGCTGGCGCGCCCGCTGCTGTTTGCCTTCGGCGTCGGGGCGGTGGTGAGTTTGGCCCAATATCTGCCGACTCTGCTCTTTGGCGCAGGCAGAGTGGTCACCATCACCACCGAAGCGGTGGCCATCGGCAGCGGCCTCAACCGGCGGCTGGCGGGGCTCTACGGCCTGCTGCAACTGCTGCTGCCGCTCGTTATCTATCTGCTGGCACTCTGGCTGCCGACGCGGATCAATCCGGCGCTCAAGGGGGGCGGCTCACGATGAACTCTCAAGATGGAAACAGCCATATGCTGAGCACCACGCCTCTTCGGCTTTACCTTGATGAAAATCTGCTGCTTTCGCTGCCCGCCCTGCAAGTGGCCCCCGGCGAGGTATTGACCCTGATGGGCCCAAGCGGCTGCGGTAAAAGCTCCCTGCTAGCGGGGCTGGCTGGAGTACTACCGAGCGCGCAGACAGAAAATGGCCCGATCCGGCTGGAGGGGGAGATAAGGCTCGGCGAGCGGCCACTAAACACCTTGCCTGCGCAAGCGAGGCGCATCGGCATGCTGTTTCAGGATGACCTGCTGTTCGACCATCTGACGGTGGCGGAGAACCTGATGTTCGGCATGCCAGCGACCATCAAGAGAAAACACGCACGGCGGGAAAAGGCACTGACCGCATTGGCACAAGTCGCGCTGGCGGATCAGGCTGACAAGCTGCCGCACTTGCTGTCAGGGGGTCAGCGGGCGCGGGTCAGTCTGCTGCGGGCACTGTTGGCGGAACCCGACGCCCTGCTGCTGGACGAGCCCTTCTCCCGCCTCGACAAGCCGCTGCGGGCCGCCTTTCGCGAGCTGGTGTTCGCCCAGATCAAGGCGCTGGCTATCCCCGCTATTCTGGTGACCCACGACGCAGACGACGCGCCGGGCACCATACTCCACCTCACCGAGTCCTGTTTTTAACCGAGGAGTTCACCTTGTTTGATCGCCACCTGATCCCCGTGATCCGCAGCCCCCTCACCCAGCTTGCCAAACCGCTCTGCCGTGCCGGGGTCAGTGCCAATCAGGTGAGCCTCACCGGTTTTGCCATCGGCATGCTGGCGCTACCGCTGCTGGCCTTTGGCTGCTATCAGTGGGCGCTCGCGGCCATCCTGCTCAACCGCTTGTTGGACGGGCTCGATGGCGCCGTGGCGCGGGAAACCGGCATCACCGACTGCGGCGGCTTTCTCGACATCACCCTCGACTTTATTTTCTACGCCGCCGTGGTGCTGGGCTTTGCCCTCGCCGCCCCCGCCAATGCGCTACCCGCCGCCACCCTGCTGTTTGCCTTTATGGGCACTGGCTCGAGCTTTCTGGCGTTTGCCATCATGGCGGGCAAGCGGGGCATCGACAATCCGGTTTACCACCACAAATCCCTCTACTATCTGGGTGGCCTCACCGAGGGGAGCGAAACCATCGCCCTCTTTGTGCTGATGTGCCTGTGGCCAGCCGCCTTCGCCCCGCTCGCCTACGGCTTTGCCCTGCTCTGCGCCATCACCACCCTGACCCGACTCTGGAGCGGCTACCACACGCTACGTCACCCCCAGCGCGAAACAGCACAGTCCTCACAGAAGGGCTAATCCATCGCACGATGAATTGGCGGCAAACAAGGCGCACGGAACACTTGCACGGGGATGGCAATGTTTTACCATGACGGCACTTTTATCAGTCTCTTTGAGAACCCTATGCGTCGCCTTGCCTCTCTTCTCACTCTGTCGTTATTCCCCCTGCTCGGTGGCTGCAGCAGCGCCCCAGCGCCAAAGCCCGTGGTCGTCCCCCAGCCCAAGAGCGCCTTTATCAATCAGGCGCCATCAAGCAAACCCGTTTATACACAAGGGGTTAGCAAGGGGGACTTCGCCAATCGCCCCAACGTGGATCGGTTCGTCCAGAAAATGGTCGAGAAGCACGGTTTTGACAACGCCCAGCTGCATCAGGTGCTGGCACAGGCAGAGCGTTACGACTGGATCATCCGCCTGATGGATGCCCAGGCGCCGACTACCGCCAAGCCCACCGGCCCGACCGGCGCCTGGAACCGCTATCGCGCCAAGTTCATCACCCCAGACAACGTACAGAACGGCGTCAACTTCTGGCGTGAATACGCAAGCGAGCTGAACCGGGCGGAGCAGATCTACGGGGTGCCGCCCGAGATCATCGTCGGTATTATCGGGGTCGAGACCCGCTGGGGCCGGGTGATGGGCAAGACCCGCATTCTGGATGCACTGGCCACCCTGGCGTTTGATTACCCGCGCCGCGCCGAGTTCTTCACGAGCGAGCTGGAAGCCTTCCTGGTGATGACCCGCGACGAGGGGATGGATCCCACCGAACCCAAGGGCTCCTATGCGGGCGCCATGGGCTACGGCCAGTTTATGCCCTCCAGCTTCCAGCGCTATGCGGTGGACTTTGACGGCAACGGCCACACCAACCTGTGGGATCCGGTGGATGCCATCGGCAGCGTCGCCAACTACTTCAAGGCCCATGGCTGGGAGAAAGGCCAACCGGTGGCGGTGCGCGGTCAGGGCCAACTGCCCGGCTATGAACACGGCTTCCAGACCCGCTACCCGGTGGCCACCCTGCGCCGCGCAGGGCTCACCCCCACCAGCAGCCTGGGCAACCACAGCGAGTCGAGCCTGCTACGCCTCGATGTCGGCACCGGCTACCAATACTGGTACGGTCTGCCCAACTTCTACACCATCACCCGCTACAACCACAGCACCCACTACGCCATGGCGGTGTGGCAGCTGGGGCTGGCGGTGAAAGAGGCCAAAGGCGGTTACTGAGTCAAGCACTGATTTGCCAACAAAAACGGGCCTGCTGGCCCGTTTTTGTTATTCGTTTTCCAGCAACCAGCGTTTGAGCAGTGCCGCTAACTGAGCCTGCTCCGCCTCGGTCAGTGGCGCCAGCAGGCGACGCTCGTTGGCCACGTGCAGCTCAACCGCTCGGTCGATAAGCGCTTTGCCCGATTCAGTGAGGCAGACCAGCAGGCTGCGCCGATCGCTAGGCGCCGCTTGCCGCTCTATCAGTCCCCGCTCGGCCAGCTTGTCGAGCCGAGCCGTCATGGCACCCGAACTCAACATGGCCGATTGGTAGAGCACTGTCGGCGTCAGTGGCTCACCCGACCGACGCAGGGTCGCCAAAATGTCGAAGTCCGTGCCAAGCAAGCCGCACTCCTTGAGCTCTTCACTCACCTCACGACCGGCAATTGCCGCCATCCGGGCTACCCGACCCAACACCCCCATAGGAGAACAGTCGAGATCCGGTCGCTGCCGGGCCCACTGAGCCAGCAGCAGGTCTACATGATCTGATTCCATCGCCAACTACTTATCTTTATACCGAGATACTTGATGATAAATCAATTTGGAGCTAATTTATCTTCACTTAAAGATACTTTATGAGAAGATAAATAATGCCAATGCTGATCGCCTTGCTGGCTCCACTGCTGTGGGGCAGCACCTATGCTGTCGTCAGCCTCTACCTGACTGACTACTCACCCTACTGGGTTGCCGTATGGCGGGCACTGCCTGCCGGGCTGCTCTTGTTACTGTTGCATCCGCGCATGCCGCCTCTGCCCTGGGGCAAGCAGTTCCTGTTGGCGTTTTGCAACATTACCGCCTTCTTCGCTTTGCTGTTTGTGGCGGCCTTCCGGCTGCCGGGGGCAGTAGCAGGTACACTTGGTGCCACCCTGCCGCTGGTGCTGATGCTACTGGCCTGGTTGCAAGATGGCACACGACCGAGCCTGAAATGGCTACTGCTGGGATTGATGGGGTTGGCTGGGGTATTACTGTTGCTCAACCCCTCTGCCAATCTGGATCCTGTCGGAGTTGCATGCGCCATGCTGGCCACAGTGCTGATCGGCCAATCCAGCCGCTGGATGCGCCACTGGCCGGTAAACGATCTGCTGGCGCTGACCGCCTGGCAATTGCTGCTTGGGGGCTTGATGCTGATCCCGCTCGCCTGGTGGCCAGCTGGCCCAATGCCGTTACCGGATCCGGCCAGTGCGCCGGGATTGCTCTGGTTGATCCTGCTCAACACAGCGCTGGGCTACTGGGTCTGGTTGTGGGGATTAAAGCACCACGGCCCGGAGGTGATGGGCATGCTGGCCCTCACCAATCCCATGATGGCTGTGTCGCTTGGGGTATTGATGGTGGGTGAAACTCTGGATGTCAGCCAGTGGATCGGCATCGGGGTGATCCTGCTCTCCCTGTTCCTGATGAAGCTGCCAGCACGCCCCTTCTTCAAACGTTGGCAAGCCCGCCGGGCGAGTACAGGGATCTGTAACGAGGCGTAAACACCAGACCACCTCAACCCGCGCATAAACAAGAGGAGCCATTGCGGCTCCTCTTTTTAGTCAGCGGTCAGTGACTTGAAGGTGGCTTATACACCTGCCTTGGCCAGTGCCGCGGAGACGATCTGCTGGGCCTCTTGCTGGATGAGGTCGAGGTGCGCGTCGCCCTTGAAACTCTCCATGTAGATCTTGTAGATGGACTCGGTGCCGGAGGGGCGCGCCGCGAACCAGCCGTTCTCGGTCACCACCTTGAGACCGCCAATGGCGGCATCGTTGCCCGGCGCCTTGGTCAACTTGGCGATGATGGGCTCACCGGCCAGGGTTGAGGCTTCCACCAGTGCCGGATCCAGCTTGGAGAGCACCGCTTTCTGGGCACTGTTGGCCGGTGCGTCGATACGACGATAGCTGGAGCGGCCAAACTTGGCTTCCAGTGCGTCGTAGTGGGCCTGCGGATCCTTGCCGGTCACCGCCAGAATTTCCGCCGCCAGCAGCGCCAGAATGAAACCGTCCTTGTCGGTGGTCCAGACGGTGCCATCTTTGCGCAGGAAGGAGGCGCCCGCGCTCTCCTCGCCGCCAAAGCCGAACTCGCCGCTGTAGAGGCCATCCACGAACCACTTGAAGCCGACCGGCACCTCTTTCAGGGTGCGGCCAATCTCGCCGGCAACCCGGTCGATCATCGAGGAGGAGACCAGCGTCTTGCCGACGGCCGCATCCGCAGACCAGCCGGTACGATGGGTAAACAGATACTGGATCGCCACCGCCAGATAGTGGTTCGGGTTCATCAGGCCTGACTTGGTGACGATGCCGTGACGGTCGTAGTCAGGGTCATTGCCAAGGGCGATGTCGAACTTGTCCTTGAGCGCGATCAGGCTCGCCATGGCGAACGGGCTGGAGCAGTCCATCCGGATCTTGCCGTCTTTATCCAGGGTCATGAAGGAGAAGGTCGGGTCGACCTTGTAGTTCACCACCTCGATATTCAGGCCGTAGGTCTTGGCGATGACGTCCCAGTAGGCGACACCGGAGCCGCCCAGCGGATCGACACCGATCTTGATGCCCGCGTTCTTGATGGCATCCATGTCCAGCACGTTCTTCAGATCATCCACATAGGGGGTGACATAGTCGTGCTCGACCACGAACGGGCTCTTGAGCGCTTCGGCGAACGGCATCCGTTTCACGCCAGCCAGACCCGCTTCCAGAATCGCGTTGGCACGGTCCTCCACCCACTTGGTGATCTCCCCTTCGGCAGGGCCACCATGGGGCGGGTTGTATTTGAAGCCACCATCTTCCGGCGGATTGTGGGACGGAGTGATCACCACGCCGTCGGCGCGCGCGGCAGGCTTGCCCGCGTTATGGCGCAGGATGGCATGAGAGATGACCGGGGTCGGGGTAAAACCGAGGCCAGCCTGAATGCGGGTTTCAACACCGTTGGCGGCCAGCACTTCGACGGCGCTGGCAAAGGCGGATTCGGAGAGGGCGTGGGTATCCATACCGACAAACAGCGGGCCTGTGATGCCGGCCTGCTGGCGATACTCCACCAGTGCCTGGGTCACCGCCAGAATATGGGATTCGGTAAAGGCGTTGTGCAGGGCGCTGCCACGGTGGCCGGAGGTACCGAAGGCCACCCGCTGCTCGGGGCGGCTCATGTCCGGCTTGTTGAGGTAGTAGGCGCTGACCAGACGGGGGATGTTGGTCAGATCGCTTAAACGGGCCGGTTGACCGGCGTGGGAATGCTGAGCCATGGCGTTTTCCTTGCGTAATGGCGGCCTTGCCGGGCAAGGCCTGAGTCTTGAAGAATCGTTAAATGGCGCCACACACCTGCGCGATCACCTCTTCGCCATAGCCCATGCTGGCCATCAGCTGGGCCACCATATTCTGCTTGCGGCTGGTGTTGGTGTTGGTGATCACCCAGAACGGGGTATCCGGTACCGGCTTGGGCTTGGTAGTGCTGCCACTGGCACGCAGAGCCTCGGGATCCTGCGAGAAATAGACGCGCTTGCGCCCCTTGATTTCGGTGGCCTGGGTAAAGCCTTCCGGGTTATCCCGGTAGAGGGTACTCAGCACCAGCATGAAGCGGTTGATGGACTTCTCTTCCTTTTGCAGCTCACCAGAATCGAGCAGGGCTTGCAGCCCTTGTTGGGTGGCTACCGTACTGGGCTGCGCGACGGCAACGGGCTCGGCAACCGGCACACCTTGGTGAGCAGGCTGTTCCAGCAGACGGCGCAGGATATCGGAGGCACTCTCACCAATGTGCCGGGTCTGGCTGGCGATATAGAAGTAGAGATCGTCATCAAGCTCGATGGTTTTCATAGGGATGCGCTGGACTCGTCGAAATTCGGATGCGGCGATTATACATAGGCAAACCCGACAGCCCAAGCAAGGGGCTGGCAGATGTACATGAATCTCATCGAGAATACGGCATAATAGCGGGCCAAGTGTGTGATCAGCCGCACTGATAGCCGATCCGGACGGGATTTTTTAGAAAAAAAACCACATAAAATCCCAATCCATTGGACGAAATCCTTTTCTTTCCAGTGCGTTAAATAAAACAGCGATACGCACCCACGACCGACAAGGTGTCATTTTGCAACAAAACAGCATATTGAACTTCAAGGAGCAGGGTCAGGGCCCGGCGGTCATTCTGATCCACGGCCTGTTTGGCAGCCTCGACAACCTCGGCCTGCTGGCCCGAACCCTCTGCGAACAATACCGGGTCATCAGCGTTGATCTGCGCAACCACGGCGCCTCCTTTCATAGCAGTGAGATGAGCTATCCGGCGCAAGCTGGCGACATCCTGACCCTGATGGATCGGCTGAATATTGCCGAAGCCACCCTGATTGGCCACTCGATGGGTGGCAAGGTAGGGATGCAGCTCGCCAAGCTGGCGCCCGCGCGGGTGACCAAGCTGGTGGTGGCCGACATGGCCCCGGTCGCCTATCCCCACTCCCGCCACCAGAATGTCTTTGCTGGACTCAACGCCACACTGCGCACGCCGCCGCAAAACCGCAGTGAAGCGGAAGCCATGCTGGCGCAGCATATCGAGCTCGCCGGGGTGCGCCAGTTTCTGCTCAAATCCTTCGCCAGAGGCGAGCATGGCTGGGGTTGGCGCTTCAATGTGCCCGCCCTTGAGCAAAACTACGCCAACATCATGGGCTGGCCAGAGGATGAGCATCGCTTCGAGGGGCCTGTGCTCTTTATCAAAGGGGGGGATTCTGACTATATGCAGCCCCAATACAGCGAGACGGCACTGGCCCAATTCCCGGCGGCAAAGGTGCGTGTCATCGCGGGTACCGGCCACTGGTTGCATGCGGAAAAACCGGCTCTGTTCAACAAATTGGTTGTGGATTTCCTGTCGACAGGCGGTTAACAGTTTCAAATCCTTTGTGATATAGTGCGCCCGTCATAAGGAGTGTGCGCAATCCATGCTAAGTGAACATATCGACCTGATCGAAAGTTTGGGCCTCAAGTTATTCTTTGTGGCCATTTTCATATTGATTGGCCTGGCCATTCAGGACGTGCTCAAGCGCGGCAACGTGCCCCGTTTCGGTCGTTTTATCGTCTGGTTGGTACTGTTTCTGGGTTGTGCGGGTTTTGTCGCCAAGGGGCTGATCGAACTGGGCTGGGAAGGCTCAGGACTCGGCTAACTTATTTTCATCTGTGATGTATGGCCAAACAGCAAACTGATCGAACAACACTGGATCTGTTCGCAAATGAGAAGCGCCCCGGCAGGCCAAAGACCAATCCACTCCCCCGCGAGACCCAGCTCAAGATCAACAAGCGTAACCAGCTTAAGCGCGATCGGGAAAATGGGCTGAAGCGGGTAGAGTTAAAGGTGGAGGCCGAGTTGCTGGAGCGCCTGAACCAACTTGCGTTACAACAGAACATCAGCCGAGCCGAGCTGATCCAATCTATCCTGAAACAACAGATTGAGTCCGCCTTTGCGGTGGACATTGCAGTCTGAGCGTTGAGCATTAACACCAAATACGGGTAACTAAACACTATGGCAAGTGTAGGTCTGTTTTTTGGCAGCGATACCGGTAACACCGAAGCTGTCGCCAAGATGATCCAGAAAGAGCTGGGCAAAAACCTGATTGAAGTCCGTGACATCGCCAAGAGCAGCAAGGCCGACATCGAGAGCTTTGATCTGCTGATGTTCGGCATCCCGACTTGGTACTACGGCGAAGCCCAGGCCGACTGGGACGACTTCTTCCCCGATCTGGGCGAAATCGACTTCACCAACAAGCTGGTCGCCATCTTCGGTTGCGGTGATCAGGAAGACTATTCCGAGTACTTCCTCGACGCTATGGGCACCCTGCGTGACATCGTCGAAGCCAAAGGCGCCATCATCATCGGTCACTGGCCGACTGCAGGCTACGAGTTTGAAGCCTCAAAGGCACTGGTCGATGACAAGCACTTTGTCGGTCTGGGTATCGATGAAGATCGCCAGCCGGAGCTGACCGCCGAGCGCGTCAAGAGCTGGTGCAAGCAGCTGCACGAAGAGATGTGCCTGGGCGAGCTGGAGTAATCCGCCTCCCCTCATACCTCTGACAACAAGGGCCCCGACGGGGCCCTTGTTGTATCTGCTTGTTGCGATGCCTTCCTTTATTCTTCCCTGTTATTCACCTCTGTGCTCCGGTTTGGCTCGCACATAGAGGGTGCGCTTGACCTGCGCAACCAGTTCGCCGCTCTTGTCCTGTACCGTGACCTCGAATTCGGGGAAGTGCTTGTTGCCACCTTCAGTCGCCGCCACGATTTCGGCCAGCTTGCCCTCGCTCAGGTTGAACTCGGCCACCAGCTTGCCCTTGCCCGGCTTGATATAGTTGATGCTGCCCGCCTTGTCCCAGACGTAGTAGCGATTCTTGAAGTAGCCCATCAGCATCAGCGGATAGATGGGGTCCGTCATGGCAAACATGCTGCCGCCAAACTGGGTGCGGTTGGCGTTCTTGTTCCACCAGCGGGATTTCAGGGTAACCCGGCAGTAGCGAAAGTCATCGCTCAGGGTCTCTATCTTGATACCGGCGCCCCAGAAAGGGGGCCAGGCGTTGAGTGCGCGGCGCACCCAGGCCGCATTGTCAAAAAGCCAATCCATGGATCTCATCCGACCAGAATATGAAAGTTACATCTTATCAACATCTGCCATGCCAGCAAGTCGGACGACACGATTGATTATTTCAATCCAACCGGCCATTTATGGCTAAACCCCTTGAATTGCTGGGTTTATTTTTAGGGAGGCTACGACCTATAATGACAGGCCAAGCGAGTTCAAGGTTGCCATTCCTGCGGCAGTCCATCAGAATAACCCCACCTTCGAGAATGCGAATAAGTAGAATATGGCAGACAACAACCAAGCGTTAAAAAAGGCCGGGCTCAAGATCACCTTGCCCCGGGTCAAAATCCTGGAAATCCTGCAACAGCCGGATTGCCAGCACACCAGCGCCGAAGATCTCTATAAACGACTAATCGACCTGGGTGAAGAGATTGGTCTCGCTACCGTCTATCGCGTTCTCAACCAGTTTGATGATGCCGGTATCGTTACCCGTCACCACTTCGAAGGTGGCAAGTCGGTATTCGAGCTGGCCACTCAGGAGCACCACGACCACCTGGTTTGCCTCGACTGCGGCAAGGTGATCGAGTTCTCCGACGAGGTGATCGAACAACGTCAGCGCGAGATCGCCAAGAAATTCAATATCCGTCTCACCAATCACAGCCTCTACCTCTACGGTCACTGTGCTACCGGTGAGTGCAAGCACGACGAATAAGTCGCCCGCGACTTGCAGATAACGGACAATAAAAAAGCCAGCATCAGCTGGCTTTTTTATTGTCCGGCGCAGGCCGCTGGCAGCACACAGGGCAGGGTCTCCCCTGCCCCATCGGCTTAGCCTTCTACCTTGCCCCAGGAGTCGCGCAGGGCAACGGTGCGGTTGAACACCAGATGCTCCGGGCTGGAGAGCTTGTTGTCGGCGCAGAAGTAACCTTCACGCTCGAACTGGTAAGCCTGCTCCGGCTTGGCGTTCTTCAGGGAAGCCTCGACACGGGCCCCCTCGATGATCACCAGGGATTCCGGGTTCAGCGCGGCTTCGAAGTCATCCTCGGCACCCGGGTTCGGCACCTTGAACAGCCGGTCGTAGAGACGCACTTCGGCTGGCAGGGAGTGAGTGGCGCTGACCCAGTGGATCACCCCTTTCACCTTGCGGCCATCGGCCGGATCCTTGCCCAGGGTCTCGGGGTCGTAGGAGCAGTAGATGCAGGTGACTTTGCCATCGGCATCTTTCTCGATACGCTCGGCCTTGATCACATAGGCATTGCGCAGACGCACTTCCTTGCCCAGCACCAGACGCTTGAACTGCTTGTTCGCCTCTTCTTTGAAGTCCGCTTCATCAATGAAGATCTCGCGGGTGAAGTTCAGCTCGCGGGTACCCATCTCGGTATTGCTCGGGTGGGCCGGGGCCGTCAGCACTTCGTCGGCAGCCAGGTTCTCGATAACCACTTTCACCGGATGCAGCACGGCCATGGCGCGCGGAGCATGCTCGTTGAGGTCTTCGCGGATGCAGGCTTCCAGCATGCTCATCTCGACGATGTTGTCCTGCTTGGTGACGCCGATGCGCTTGCAGAACTCGCGGATGGAAGCCGGGGTGTAACCACGACGACGCAGACCGGAGACGGTCAGCATGCGCGGGTCGTCCCAACCATCAACGTGCTTCTCGGTCACCAGCAGGTTCAGCTTGCGCTTGGACATGACGGTGTATTCGAGGTTCAGACGAGAGAACTCGTACTGACGGGGGTGGCAGTCGATGGTGATGTTGTCCAGCACCCAGTCGTACAGACGACGGTTGTCCTGGAACTCCAGGGTGCAGATGGAGTGGGTGATCCCTTCCAGCGCGTCCGAGATGCAGTGAGTGAAGTCATACATCGGGTAGATGCACCACTTGTCACCGGTCTGGTGGTGGTGGGCAAACTTGATACGGTAGATAACCGGATCACGCATCACCATGAAGGGAGATGCCATGTCGATCTTGGCGCGCAGGCAGGCGGTGCCTTCGGCGAACTCGCCGTTCTTCATCTTGGCAAACAGCGCCAAGTTTTCTTCCACGCTGCGATCGCGGAACGGGCTGTTCTTGCCAGCTTCAGTCAGGGTGCCACGGTACTCACGCATCTGCTCAGGCGTCAGCTCGTCCACATAGGCCAGACCCTTTTCAATCAGCTCGATGGCGTAGCCGTGCAGCTTGTCGAAATAGTCGGAGGAGTAGCAGATCTCGCCGTTCCACTGGAAGCCGAGCCACTGTACGTCCTGCTTGATGGACTCTACGTACTCGATATCTTCCTTCACCGGGTTGGTGTCATCGAAACGCAGGTTGCACTGGCCCTGATAGTCGCGGGCGATGCCGAAGTTCAGGCAGATGGATTTGGCGTGGCCGATATGGAGATAACCGTTCGGCTCGGGCGGAAAACGGGTATGCACGCTGCTGTGCTTACCGCTGGCCAGATCTTCATCAATGATCTGACGAATAAAGTTAGTTGGGCTGTTCGCCTGACTCATGGCTCACCTCAAAAAAGCGTCACTGGCGGAAGTTGTGCCGGCTGGCACCCTCATCCCCCCGCCGTCAAGCCGGGTATGATCCCTTATTACGGGCGCTGTCTCAACCTGAATTTGGCACTTCCGGGCCATTTCCCGGCCATTGCACCGCTAAAAACGGCGTGGCTTGGCACATTGCCCCCCAAATACATAAAAAAGCCCCGCACTAGGCGGGGCTGAAAGTGATGAAAAACACAAAACAGACAATTACACACAACAAAGGCTCACACGCACAGTCAACCTTTCCCAAACCCGATGCGCCATCGCCCTTGGGAAAGGCGGGTCTTGCGACCCACCTCATGTTAACGGTTGACTGCTATCAGTTCAGTTCGGTGACGCGGCTGGTGCGCTTGCCATCGAAGCTGATGGTACGCAGGTAGACCTTGCCATTCACGCTCGGCTTGGCCGCGGCGTCATAGGCACTCCAGTTGGTACCGTCCAGGCTGTACTGGATGGGCAGACCCGGCAGATCCACGTTCGCTTCCAGCACACCGTTCACTACCTTGGCACCCGGTACGGAGAGGCGGTATTCAACACCGGCCTGATCCAGTTTCGGCAGCACGCGCTGACCCAGTACGTTGGCAAACTGGTTCCACTCTTTGTTGAGGGTGGCCTTGTTGACGAACTTGGTCTCGCCGGAGAACTCGCGACCCTTCACATAGTTCAGCTCGAAGCCACCTTTGTGCCAGGCACGCTCGGCCACGGAGAAGATACGCGGGTAGACCATGTACTCATACTGAGCATCGGTACGCACGGTTTCACTCCACTGCTGACCGGAGATCCCCTTGAACTTGACCGGATCCTGGTCACCTTTGGCCACGAAGGCGTTGCCATCGCGGTCAACCGAGGTCTCGGCGTTCTGCGGCAGGTTTTCCGGGGCGAAGGCAAACACCTTGCGAGTGTCGTTGAAACGAGTTGCCCAGTAGTAGCCACGCTCAGCCGGGTGTACTTCGTTCGGGAAGTCGAAGTAGAGGTAATCCGGGTTGGACAGCACCACTTGGTAACCCTTGTGGGCCCACTTCATCGCTTCGTTGAAGCCACCCCAGTAGAGGGTTTCCCAGAAGTTGACACGGGTGTTGTCGGTGGCGAAGTCCTTGGCACCGCTGGCATACTTCAGACCGTCTTCCCACGCCTGCAGGGTAGAGAAACCGCGGTCTTTGACCATCTGGCCCACTTCCTTGGCGAAGTAAACCGGCAGCTCGCCCACTTCCTTGATCTTGCCTTCGTCGATCATCTTCTGGCACATCGGGGACTTGCCAAACGGCTTGTCCTGCTTGCTGGAGTCGACGTTGCCTTTCCAGGCGACCAGCTCTTCTTTCTTGGTGACGGCCGGATCCTGATAGCCACCGCCCTGCATGATGTTCTTCGCCTCATCACCACCGTAGTGCCATGCGGTCAGCGGCTGACCGGCGGCCTGGTGCATCTGGGCAACTTCATCCATTACCTTGGCCACGAAGGTGGCAGCACCCGGCTGGCAAGGGTTGATGAAGGACATCTTGTCGTAGAACTGGACCGAGGTGACGTTGGAGGTGTCAGCCGGGTCAGTCAGACGGAACTGGTTGGCCTCCGCTTCTTTGCCTTCCGCCATCAGACGCTTATAGCGCGCTTCCATGGAGACCACGGCAGCACGGGCGTGGGCCGGCATGTTGATCTCGGGGATCACGGTCACACCGCGGGCCTTGGCATAACGCACCAGATCCACGTAGTCAGACTTGCTGTAGAAACCGGAACCCTGGTTGTCGCTGGTCGGGCCGGAACCCAGTTGCGGCATCAGGCACTTGGTTTCGGACTCGTCGTGGCAACGCTGGCTACCGACCTGAGTCAGCTCCGGCAGACCCGGGATCTCCAGACGCCAGCCTTCATCGTTGGTCAGGCCAAGGTGCAGCACGTTGAGCTTCATGGCAGACATCTGGTCAACCAGCTTCTTCATGGTATCCAGACTGCGGAAGTGACGGGCCACGTCGGTCTGCATGCCACGGTATTCAAAGCGCGGCGCATCCTCGACGGTCATCGGGCTCACCAGCTTGTCATCAACACCCAGCAGGGAGATCAGGGATTGTGCACCCCAGAATGCCCCGTCGATGTCGCGACCCTGGATCACTGTGCCCTTCTGACCGATGATCATGTCATAGCCTTCAGCCTGCTTGAGCTTACTGCCGAGCTTGATGGTCACCGGGTAGCCGGTGTCGGAGAGGGTAACACCCAGCTTGGTCAGTTGAGCCTTCAGGGCCTCGGCGCGATCGCTCGGCAGATCCAGGGCATTGAGCTTGATGGTGGAGAAGTCGATTTGCGGACCAGCTTTGACTACCTGCTTCATCGGGGTCGGCAGGATCTGGTTGTCAATCTTGCCAGCCGGCAGCAGGGTGCTGGTCTGGTTGGCCGCGAAACGGGTTTCGCTGTTCATCAGGATGTTCTTGTCATCCTTGGTGCGCTTCCAGCCATCGGCCGGCATCGGCTTCTCGTAGGTGCTGGCATCATTGATGTTGCTCATGCTGGCCAGTACTTTCGGCTCGGCACCTTCGCTGGCGACATACCAGTTCGGCATGATGTCAGATTCGAACAGTACCCAGTATTCCACCACCAGCGGCACTTCGACCGTGGCATCCTTGGCAAAGCCCTGGAACTTCTCGGTTGGCGTCAAACGATAGAGATCGCCGGTCAGGTGAGTGATGGTGAACTGATCGTTATCCACACGCTGGATACGACGGATGGAGGAGACGTAGATGCTCCAGTCTTTGGAGGTCACGTCCGCACCGGTATTGGTCAGGTGCAGCTTGGCAACGCCACAGCTCGCCCACTCGGAACCGAGCGCCTGGCAATCGAGGCCGGCACCGGCACCGTCGTTGGTGACCACTTCATACTTGACCACCAGGTTGTTGGCGAGGGAGTCGACCACAGCCTGCTTGGCGGCATCGGCTGCCTGGACCTGGCTGACAAAAACGGTAGACATGGCAATGGCTAACAGAGAATGTTTCAAGTTCATAACTGCTGCTCTCATTTGAAGTAAAGGTTGGATTTTCTTGGCTTTTTATATAGGGCCCCTGAGCGGGGCCCTTAGTTATGTCAACAATGGACTTAGACTTGAGGTGAGCGAGTCGCTCGATTAACGCAGGGCTTTCATCTCACCGGCGATGATTTCGGCCAATGGGCCCAGAATCACCTGCAGGTTCTGCTCACCGAGTTTGACCACACCGGCCGCACCCAGGGCTTTCAGCTTGCGCTCATCGACGATGCTGCGGTCTTTCAGAGTCAGACGCAGACGGGTGATGCAGGCATCGATGGAGACCAGGTTCTCTTGACCACCCAGCACTTCCAGGTATTGCTTGGCCAGCTCGGTACGGTTGGTAGATTGAGCGGCAGCCGGAGCAGTATCTTCGTCATCTTCACGACCCGGGGTTTTCAGGTTCAGCTTGGCAATCACTACGCGGAACACGGTGTAGTAGAGGCCGAAGAAGACCAGACCCTGAGGGATCAGCATGTACCAGTTGGTCGCCAGCGGGTTACGGCTGGAGAGCACCATATCCACCAGACCGGCACTGAAACCGAAACCGGCCATCCACTGCATGGAGGCAGCGATGAACACGGAGATACCGGTCAGTACGGCGTGGATGACATACAGTACCGGCGCCACGAACATGAAGGAGAACTCGAGCGGCTCGGTTACACCGGTGAAGAAGGAGGCAAAGGCAGCTGCGATCATGATGGAAGCAACTTTCTCTTTGTTCTCTTTCTTGGCGGAGTGGTAGATGGCCAGAGCGGCACCCGGCAGACCGAACATCATGATGGGGAAGAAGCCAGCCTGGTACATACCGACCACGCCTTTCACCTGCTCCAGGCTCTTGCCAGCGGCCAGAGCGGCATCGATGGTAGCCTGACCACCCAGGAAGTTCGGGATGTCGTTGATACCGGCCACGTTGAACCAGAACACGGAGTTCAGGGCGTGGTGCAGACCGATCGGGATCAGCAGACGGTTGAAGAAGGCGTAGATACCGGCACCGGTAGAGCCCAGGCTCACGATGGACTCACCGAAGGAGACCAGACCACCGTAGATTGCCGGCCATACGGCCATCAGGATGAAGGATACGACGATCATCACCACGGAGGTTACGATCGGTACCAGACGACGACCGGAGAAGAAGGAGAGTGCCTTGTGTAGCTCGACGCTGCTGAAGCGGTTGTACAGCTCAGCGGCGATAACACCACACAGGATACCCACGAACTGGTTGCTGATCTTGGCAAACGCGGCAGGAACCTGCTCCACCGGGATGCTCTTGATCTGGGCCACAGCGCCCGGGCTCAGCAGGGTGGTAACGACCAAGAAGCCGACCAGACCTGCCAGAGCTGCAGAACCGTCTTTATCCTTGGACATACCGTAAGCGACACCGACTGCGAACAGTACGGACATGTTATCGATAATGGCTGCGCCCGCTTTAATCAGGAAGGCAGCCAGCGCACTGTCACCACCCCAACCATTCGGGTCAATCCAGTAGCCAACCCCCATCAGGATCGCTGCGGCAGGCAATACCGCTACCGGCACCATCAGGGCACGGCCGATCTTTTGCAAATAACCGAGAATGTTCACGGTTCCTCTCCTTAGTTAATGTTTTTCTAGAAATTAAGTGCTTATCACGTTTGACGCATAAGCCATCAAGGCTTGATTGGCAGTCTAGGGCTTTTATTTCGCTGCGCAAATTAATAAACCGATAATCGTGATCGTTATCACCCAAACAAGATAAAGGTGGTGGATAGATGTGGCTTAGTTCGCAATCTTTATTTACGCTATAAAACAACTTAAATCCGTCTTAGCTAATTGCCACCGCCAAACCGGTCGCAACCCGACACAGAGGTATCCCATATGCGCCTGATCCCGTTGAAATCTGCCAGCCAAGTAGGCCTGTGGTCTGCTCGTTACATCGTTGACCGCATCAACGCGTTCAAGCCGACCAGCGATCGCCCTTTCGTACTGGGCCTGCCCACCGGTGGCACCCCGCTCAACACCTACAAGCGCCTGATCGAGTTGCACAAAGCCGGTGAAGTGAGCTTCCAGAACGTGGTCACCTTCAATATGGACGAGTACGTCGGCCTGCCGGAAGATCACCCTGAGAGCTACCACAGCTTCATGCACAACAACTTCTTCAGCCACATCGACATTCGTCCCGAGAACATCAACATCCTCAACGGCAATGCCGAGGATCTGGTGGCCGAGTGCAAGCGCTATGAAGACAAGATCAAGTCCTACGGCAAGATCCACCTGTTCATGGGTGGCGTGGGTAACGACGGCCACATCGCGTTCAACGAGCCGGCTTCTTCCCTCTCCTCCCGCACCCGGGTCAAGACCCTGACCGAAGACACCCGCATCGCCAACTCCCGCTTCTTCGGTGGCGACATGGAGCAGGTGCCCAAGCTGGCCCTGACCGTGGGTGTCGGCACCCTGATGGATGCGGAAGAGATCATGATCCTGGTCACCGGTCACGGCAAGGCACTGGCCCTGCAGGCCGCCGTGGAAGGCAGCGTCAACCACATGTGGACCATCTCCACCCTGCAACTGCATCCTAAGGGAATGATGGTGTGCGACGAGCCCTCCACTATGGAGCTCAAGGTCAAGACCGTTCGCTACTTCCAGCAACTGGAAGCCGCCAACATCGGCCGTCTGTAAGGAGTCGTCATGTACGCATTGACCAACTGCACCCTCTACACCGGCAGCTGCGTGCTGACAGGCTACGGGGTGCTTATCGAGGGCGACAAGATTGTCGCCATCTCTCACCTGGCCGAACTGCCTGCGGGCATCGAGCAGATTGACCTCAAAGGCGCCAACCTGACCGCCGGTTTTATCGATGTGCAGCTCAACGGCTGTGGCGGGGTGATGTTCAACACCGAGATCACGGTCGAGACCCTGGCAACCATGCAGGCGGCCAATCTCAAATCCGGTACCACCAGCTTCCTGCCGACCCTGATCACCAGTCCAGATGCGGACATGAAGCAGGCCGTTGCTGTGACCCGTGACTACATGGCGGCACACCCCAACGAGGTGCTGGGCGTCCATCTGGAAGGGCCTTACACCAACCTCAAGCGCAAGGGGATCCACCCTGCCGCGCAAATTCGTCAGCCAGCGGACGAGATGATCGACTTCTTCTGCGCCAACGCTGATGCCATCACCAAAATCACCCTGGCTCCGGAGCGCAACGAGCCGGCCCATATCCGCCGTCTGGTGGAAGCGGGCATTCTGGTCTCGGCCGGTCACACTGCCGCCAGTTACGATCAGGCCATGGCCGGGTTCGATAACGGTATTCGCTTTGCGACCCACCTTTACAACGCCATGACCCCGACCCTCAACGGTCGCGAGCCGGGCGTAGTGGGCGCCATCTACGATCGCAGAGATGTCTATGCGGGCATCATCGTCGATGGCCACCATGTGCACTGGGCCAACGTGCGTCTGGCTCACAAGGCGCTGGGGGAGCGACTGGTGCTGGTCACCGATGCCACCGCAGCAGCCGGAGCGCCGGAAGGCTTTGAGAAATTTGATTTTTGTGGCACCACCGTCTTTTTACGCGATGGTCAGTGTGTCGACGAGAATGGTACACTCGGCGGTTCCTCCCTCACCATGATTGAGGGGGTGGAAAATCTGGTCAAGCAGGTCGGATTACCGCTCGATGAAGCACTGAGAATGGCCAGCCTCTACCCCGCTCGCGCCATTGGATGGGACTCACGTCTCGGTAGTATCCAGGTCGGTAAAGTAGCCAACCTCACTGTCTTCGATCAGGACTTCACGGTCCGTGGGACCGTGGTTAACGGACACTACACACAACAGTGACATCATGACTGGCGGACAAATAGCAAACGTAGATCTTATCAAGCAGGTCAACAGTGCAGCCGTGTATCGGCTCATCGACCTGCAAGGCCCCATCTCCCGGGTCAAGATTGCCGAGTTGAGTCAGCTGGCCCCGGCCAGCGTGACCAAAATAACCCGGCAACTGATCGAGCATGGTCTGATCAAGGAGACCTCTCCGCAAGCCTCAACCGGCGGGCGACGTGCCATCTCCCTGACCACCATCAAACATCGCTTTCAGTTTGTCTCTGCCAAGCT
This sequence comes from Aeromonas sp. Y318-3, assembly GCF_027706185.1. Classification (NCBI taxonomy): domain Bacteria; kingdom Pseudomonadati; phylum Pseudomonadota; class Gammaproteobacteria; order Aeromonadales; family Aeromonadaceae; genus Aeromonas; species Aeromonas sp. Y318-3. Next base: position 182,396 of record NZ_JAPDCN010000002.1, on the reverse strand, counting down.
GGGCCGCGGCTACCTACAACTGAGTCTCTATGACCTCGATGGCAAGGAGCTCGACCAGCACGTCATTCAGGTGACCGAGATCGACCAGCAACCCGTGGTCGACATGCTGCTGCGAGAGATTGGCGCCTTTATCGATGCCAACCGCGAACGTTGTCGCAACCTCATCAGCATCGCGCTGACCATGCCGGGTCTGGTCAACCCGGAATCCGGCATGGTCATCTACACCCCCAAGTATCAGATCCGCAATCTGGGGCTGGCGAAGCTGCTTGAGAACCACTTCAACCTCCCCTGCTACGTGGGCAACGACACCCGCTCGCTGGCGCTGGCCGAACACTTCTTCGGCGAGTCCCGCGACTGCATGGACTCCATTCTGGTGAGTGTTCACCAAGGGACGGGCTCCGGGATCATCACCAAGGGTCAGGTGTTCCTCGGTCAGAACCGCAACGTCGGCGAGATCGGCCATATTCAGGTCGAGCCGCTCGGCAAGCGCTGCCACTGTGGCAACTTCGGCTGCCTCGAGACCATCGCCTCCAACGAAGCGATCATCGACAAGGTGAAGGAGCTCATCAGCCGCGGCCACCAGAGCGCGCTGCAGGAGAAGCACATCACCATTCAGGAGGTGTGCAAGGCGGCGCTGGCAGGCGATGAACTGGCCCGCAGCGTGATCGAGAACGTGGGTGAGCATCTGGGACGAGCCGTGGCCATCACGGTCAACCTGTTCAACCCGCAGAAGGTGCTGATCGCCGGCGAAATCACCGCCGCCGAAGAGATCCTCTTCCCGGCTATCCGTCGCTGCGTCGAGCATCAATCCCTGCCGAGCTTCCACCGTGGCCTGCCCATCGTGAAAGCCCGCTTCCAAAACCAGCCGACCTATGGCGGCTTTGCGCTGGTCAAGCGCGCCCTGCTGGAGGGGGATCTGCTGCAGATCATCATGGAGCAGAAGTAAGACACTGATCTTGCGAGATAACAAAACGGCAGCCACTGGCTGCCGTTTTCTATTGTGTGCTTGCTGGCGGTTTAGCCCGCCCGACATGGCTTGAACAGATCCAGCTTGTTGTCGTAAACACTCGTCTGCACATCCATGATCCCCAGCATGGAGTGGAACAGGTTATCGTGGGAGAAGCGCTGGCTGCTTGCCTCCGCCGCCAGGCAACCCATATCCAGCTGGCGATCGGCCTGTAACTGAGGCGAGAACCAGGTCAGCAGCGGCACCCGGGTCTGATCATCCGGCGCAAACTTGTAAGGCGTGCCATGCAGATATAGTCCCATGGCCCCGAGGGATTCACCGTGATCGGAGAGATAGACCAGTCCCACATCGTACTGGCTCTCCAGCGACTTGAGCTTGTCTATCAGCAGCCCCACCACCTTGTCGGTGTAACGGATGGTGTTGTCATAGGTGTTGACCAGCTCTTCGTTGCTGCAGTTTTCAATGTCACTACGCGGGCAGTCCGGCATAAAGGCGCGCTCGCTGGCAGGGTAACGACGGAAATAGGTCGGGCCATGACTGCCCATCAGATGAAAGGCCACCAGCTTGTTGCCCTTCATGCCTGCAATCTGTTGATCCAGCCCCTCCAGCAGCACCTCGTCATAGCAAGACTCCCCCTGACAGAGCGCAGGATAGGACTTGGGAAGGATCTCGATGGTCGGCACATTGCGGCACACCCCTTTGCAGCCGCCATCGTTCTCTTTCCACAACACCGAGACCCCGGCATGTTGCAGCACATCGAGCAGGCCGTCACGAGAGCTGGCGAGCTGGTCATCGTAGCCACGGCGCGTGAGGTTGGAGAACATGCAGGGCACCGAAACCGCAGTGGCTGTACCGCAGGAGCGCACATCCCTGAACGACACCACTCCCTGCTCTTTTGCCGTAAAGCTGTTGGTTGCCTTGCCATACCCGTTAAGGGAGTAGTTCTGGCTGCGCGCCGTCTCCCCCACCACCAGGAACATCAAAGTCGGCTTGCTTCCCCGTGCCACCACCCTGGCATCGGTCCCCAACTGCTGGTAGGGGATCGGTGTGGCAAACAGCACATCCCGCCCATATTTGTAGAGGCCGTGCACATAGTTGGCGGGCACAATCTCTTTAGCCAGCGACTTGTTGTTGCGCCCGACCGAGGCGTAATCCTGATAGTAAAGTGACGCGACGCCCCCGATAAACAGCAGAGAGATAGCCAGTGCACCTGCCCGCCACGCCAACCCCTGATACCAGCGAGCCGGATAGCGGATCCGCAGTGACCAGAGCACCAGAACAGGCAGCAGCCCGGTCAGCAGAAACCAGAGTGCAACGGAGCCATTCAAATAGGCCCCCGCCTCACCACTGTTGGTCTCCACTATGTTCTGGATCATACCGGCATCGAAGATGACGCCGTATTTGAGCATGGCGTAGCTGACGATGGAGCCAGTCAGAATAAGCACGGTAAAAAAGAGCTTGAGCACAAACCGGAACGTGAAGGGAATAAACACGGCATTGAGCGCCGCGATCAGCACCAGCGGGATCGAGATGGCAAATCCGGCTTTGACATGGGTCAGGGCGCTGAGCACCGTATAGAAATGCAAAAAGATTGGCCAGTTCAGTACCAGGGCGAAAAAGAGCACCAGCAACAGATTGGTCTGCAGTACACCGAGAGTTACACGCATAAACAACTCCTACATACCGGCCTGCAGCGCAGCGGGCCGGCCAAGCCAACAAAAACGACGGGGCCAGCGTAGGAAGTAAAACTTAAGCGCGAATTAAGAGGAGAAGCACGGCGCTCGTGCGCCCCATCACAGCACGGGGTGCTCCGCAGCCCCGAAATGGATTTTTAGTTGTCTATCCATCGGATTTTGCTAGCTTGTTGAGTAGGCATTCATGAAATGCAGGTTAACCGATGGCACTGATCCAAGCCTCGATAGAGCAATTGAGAGTAGGCCACTATATCCATCTCCCCACGGGATGGACCAACCACCCGTTTATGTTCAATACCTTCAAGATCAAGGATCAGCAGCAACTCGACATTCTCCGTCATCTTGATCTCACCCTGCTGATGGTCGACCCCGACAAGAGCGATCTGCCCATCGAGCCGCTGCTGCGCGGCGATATCCCGGATGCCGGGCCTGACCTTGACGAGTTGGACGAGCTGATTGACTCGGGCCCGCCCCCCTTTGACGAGAAAGCCTTTCGCCGCTCCATGCGCGCCGCTGACAAAGCCTTTGGCCAATCCATGAGCGAGCTGCGTGATGCTCTCGGGGCGCTGAACCTCAAACCGGATGAAGGGCTGGCCAATACCGCCCAGATCGTCCGCAATGCCGCCTTCACCCTCAGTCAGCACGAAGGGCCTCTCGGGCTCCACCTTATTCGCAGCCCCCATACAGATATCCTGTTGCAGCACAGCCTCAACGTCGCCTTTATCGCCATGCTGATGGCCCGCGAACTCGGCATGAACCCCATCGAGATTGAGGAGACGGGACTTGCGGGACTTATCCACGACATCGGCGAACTGAAAATCCCGAGCCAGATCACCCAAAAACGGGGGGATCTCAACAAGGCCGAGCAGAACTTCCTCAATATGCATCCCCAGTACGGATTTGACATGCTGACCCAGCTCAACGCCTTTGAACCGAAAATCCGTCAGGTCGCCCATCTGCACCACGAGCGGCTCGACGGCAGCGGTTATCCGCTCGGGATCAAGGGCGGGGAGATCCCGCCGCTGGCGCGATTGATCGGGCTGGTCGACTTCTACGACGAGCTGCTCCATCCCCGCAACAGCGGCAACCCGGCCGCGCCGGGTCAGGCCATCAGCCAGCTCTACAAGTTATCCCAGAAAAAGTTCGACCAGAATCTGGTCAAGTTGTTGATCAAAGTGCTGGGAGTCTATCCGCCAGGATCACTGGTGAAACTCTCGGACGAGAGCATTGCTCTGGTTCTATCCACCGAGCCCACCATGCCCCTCAAGCCGAAGATCCTGCCCTATATCAAGGCCCAGCGGCCAGAAGCCGTCGCCATGATCGACCTGCGGGAAGACGAGCGTATTATTACCGGAGTATTGAAACAGGAAGAGCTCGATGAGGGACAACGGCAGTTCTTCAACCTGACCCGCCGCTTCTGCTACTACTTTGCATTCTGAGTTATCCCCAGAAGCTGGGGATAACTCATTGGACAAACCGGAATAATTGCTCAAACCCCCATCAGAAGGTTGCCAACTGACCATGTATAAAAAACGCCCAGCCAAGGGCCGGGCGGAGCATGCCACCTCCGTGTGGCGTATCCAGCGGATACATTCATGCTCCATCCATCAATATCAACCCGCTGCCGCTTACACAAATATCAATTTAACATGCTGATTTAATATGGTTTTATCCACTTGTTCTGGCAAACTAACGGCCCGTTACGCCCAGTTGGGCCAACAGAACAAGATCCTGATCACACTTATTCACGGGCTGGCTATTTTTTCAGCTGGCTTATGAGGAGCGTTTTTTATGCAGTTGGTCCTCTCCTTGCTGCAACAGATGAGCGTCAGCCTGGTGATCGCCTATCTCTTCTCGAAAAGCCCGCTGCTGCGCCCGCTTGCCAACTATTCAGTGAGACTACCTCACAAGATACTGATATACATCATCTTTTCTAGCTTTTGTATCCTCGGCACCTATGTAGGCCTCGATATCGACGATGCCATCGCCAACACCCGGGCGGTCGGCGCCGTCTTGGGGGGATTATTGGGGGGACCGCTGGTGGGCTTTCTGGTGGGGCTGACCGGCGGTCTGCACCGCTATACGCTGGGGGGATTTACCGATCTCGCCTGCGCCATCTCCACCACCTGCGAGGGGTTGCTCGGGGGCATAGTGCACTGGCGCCTGATGCGCTCGGGACGAACGGATGCCCTGTTTGAACCGCGCATCGCCTTTTTTACCACCCTCTACGCCGAGATCATGCAGATGGTCATCATCCTGCTGGTGGCGACCCCGTTCGACAAATCCCTGCTGCTGGTGCGCACCATCGCCACCCCGATGATTCTGGCCAACTCCTGCGGCGCGGCGCTCTTTATCAGCATGATCCGCGACCAGCAGCGGATGTATGAGAAGTTCTCCCGGGTCTTCTCCGCCAAGGCGCTCAATATCGCCAACCGCACCGTGGGGATCATGAGTCAGGGCTTTACCCCAGAGGCGAGCAACAAGATTGCCCGCATCATTCAGGAGGAGACCGGCGTGGGGGCTGTCGCCATCACGGACACCGAGCAGATCCTCGCCTTTATCGGCACCGGCGAAGATCACCATCTGCCGGGTACCCCCATCGCGTCAGCCATCACCATGCAGGCCATCGCCCAGAACAAGGTGCTGTTTGCCGATGGCAACAGCCAGCCCTATCGCTGCAGCCTCTCCTCCGCATGCCAACTGGGCTCGGTGCTGGTGATCCCGCTGCAGGGGGACAAAGGAGTGATCGGCACCATCAAGCTCTACGAGCCGAAGAAGCGGCTGTTTCTCAAGATCAACCACACCCTGGGGGAAGGGATTGCCAACCTGCTGTCACAGCAGTTGCTGGCCGGTCGGCTGGAGCAGCATCAGCGGCTGCTGGTGCAGTCCGAGTTGAAACTTATCCAGGCCCAGATCAACCCCCACTTTCTGTTCAACACCCTCAACACCATCAGTGCCATCACCCGGCGCGATCCGGACAAGGCACGGGATCTGCTGCTGCATCTATCGCTGTTCTTTCGCAAGAACCTCAAACGCCAGAGCGGCCTTGCGACGCTGCTGGAGGAGCAGGAGCACTGCCAATCCTATCTGGAGATCGAGCTGGCCCGCTTTGGCGATCGGCTGACGGTGATAAACGAGATCCCGCCCCATCTGGCCACACTGCGACTGCCCAGCTTCACCCTGCAACCGCTGATCGAGAATGCCATCAAGCACGGCGTCTCGACCCTGCTGGAGCAAGGGCGCATTCGCCTCTATACCGATGAGCATCCCACCAGCGTCACTATCCATGTGGAAGATAATGCAGGCACCTGGCAAGCGCACCCCGCTGGCGACGGTCTGGGCATGACCATTGTCGATCGGCGACTGAAAAGCGCCTTTGGCGAGCGCTATGGCGTGACTATTGCCTGCGAGCCTGAGCAGTGGACCCGGGTCTCGATCACCATCCCCAAGGAGCAACCATGATCCGCACCCTGATTGTCGATGACGAACACTACGCCCGCGAAGAGCTGAGGCAGCAGCTGGCCTGCGATCCTGCCATCGAGATCGTGGGGGAAGCGGCCAACGCCATCGAGGCGCTGCCGCTTATTCAGCGCCTCAAGCCCGATGTGGTGTTCCTCGATATCCAGATGCCCAAGCTGAGCGGCATGGAGCTGGTCGCCATGCTCGACCCCCTGCCCCGCATCGTCTTTGTCACCGCCTTTGACGAATATGCCATTCAGGCCTTTGAAGAGAACGCCTTCGACTACCTGCTCAAACCGGTGGAGCCCGCTCGGCTCGCCAAAACCCTCGCTCGCCTCAAGCAGGATATCTCCCCTCAGCCCATCGAGCGGCTGGCCCCCACCATAGAACATATTCCGGGCTATCTGCACAATCGGGTCAGGCTGCTCCCCATCGCGCAGGTGGAGTATGCCTTCTCCGATCTGGGTGGGGTCCATGTGGCCTGTCAGGACGAGCTGTTCCACACCCAGCTCACCCTCAAATCGCTGGAAGAAAAGAGCCCGCTGCTGCGCTGCCACCGCCAGTATCTGGTCTCCCCCAACGCCATCTTCGAGATCCGGCTGCTGGATAACCAGCTGGCAGAGATTGTCACCCCGAGCGGCGCCCGGGTGCCGGTCAGTCGTCGCTATCTCAAGGAGCTCAAAGATCAGCTGGGGCTGGACTGAGCCGCGGAGTGTGCGCCTGATCACAGCCGCCGACCGCTCGGCGCGTCAAAGCGCCGCTCGGGGAGTTTCACCTGCCAGTCAGGCGCAACCGTTTTAGACTCGCTCTGCACACTAAAAAATAACAATGCAGGAGCGTAGCAATGATCTGGTTCTTCCTCTGTGTCGGCTTACTTGTGGCCGGCTACTTCATATACGGCAAATTCATCGAACGGATATTCAGCCCGAAACCCGAGCTGAAAACCCCCGCCATCACCATGGCTGACGGGGTGGACTATGTCCCGATGTCGGACAAGAAAGTCTATCTGGTTCAACTGCTCAACATCGCAGGTGTCGGCCCTATCTTCGGCCCCATCCTGGGTGCCCTCTACGGCCCGGTCGCCATGCTCTGGATCGTCTTTGGCTGCATCTTCGCCGGTGCGGTACATGACTACTTCTCCGGCATGCTGTCGGTACGCGCCAAGGGGGCCTCGGTGCCAACCGTGGTCGGTGAGCATCTTGGCACCGCCGCCAAGCACTTCATGAACCTGTTTGCCGTGGTGCTGCTGATGCTGGTGGGCGTGGTATTTGTGCTGAGCCCGGCGGGCCTCTTGGCCAACCTCACCTCCACCGATCTGGTCTACTGGATCGTGGCAATCTTTGCCTACTACATCCTCGCGACCATAGTCCCCATCGACAAGATCATCGGCCGCTTCTACCCTATCTTCGGCGCCCTGCTGGTCTTCATGTCGGTCGGCCTCATCGTTGGCCTGATCGCCTCCGGCAAAGGCTTCTACAACACCGGGATGGACTTCTCCAACCTGCACCCGACCGAGCTGCCACTGTGGCCGCTGCTCTTCATCACCATCGCCTGTGGCGCGGTATCAGGCTTCCACGCCACCCAGTCACCACTGATGGCGCGCTGCATGCAGAACGAAAAATCTGGCCGTTTCATCTTCTACGGTGCAATGATCGGTGAAGGGATCATCGCCCTTATCTGGTGCACCCTGGGTCTCTCCTTCTACGACAGCACCGAAGCGCTCAACGCCACCATGGCCAACGGCGGCCCGGCAGCCGTGGTACACGAAGTCTCCACCAGCCTGCTCGGCACAGTCGGCGGCATTCTGGCCATCCTCGGCGTGGTGATCCTGCCCATCACCTCCGGTGACACCGCGTTTCGCAGTGCTCGCCTGATCGTGGCGGACTTCCTGAAGATGACCCAGAAGCCGCTGGCCAAGCGTCTGCTGATCGCCATCCCCATGTTTATCCTTGGCTTTATCATCTCCAAGGCTGAATTCGGGGTGATCTGGCGCTACTTCGGCTGGGCCAACCAGACCACCGCCGTCATCATGCTGTGGGCTGCGGCTGCCTACCTCATCAAAGAGGGCAAGCTGCACTGGATCTGCACCATTCCCGCCATGTTCATGACCGCTGTGGTGATCACCTATCTGGCCAACGCCCCCATCGGGTTCGGGCTGGAGATGGGGACCTCCACCATCATCGGCTTGGCTGCAACGGCGGCCATTACCGTGGCCTTCCTGATGAAGTTCCGCCAGCCCTTAGTCAGCAGTACCAGCGAAGGGTAAAAACAGCAAAAAATGCAGCGAAAGCAGCACAAAAAGGCGCCTGATGGCGCCTTTTTTAATGACAAAAAGACTAATAAAACAACTGTTGAATGGCTTCAGCTTCAATACAGCGAATAGCTTTAAGATTCCGGGCGAACTGACGATAAATGTGTGATTCTTAATTGCTTTAGTGCTTGTTGGAACCAATGATTAAGCTGTGCGTCATGCCAGCGGAGGTTATAAATGGCCCTTGATTATTTTGCACTTGGTCTGCTCGTCTTTGTCGGGCTGGTCATTTTTTATGGAGTCATCGTTATCCACGATATTCCTTACGAGATTGCCAAACACCGTAATCACCCTCATCAGGATGCCATTCACGTGGCAGGTTGGGTCAGCCTGTTTACCCTGCATGTGCTGTGGCCCTTCCTCTGGATCTGGGCAACCATCTATCGCCCCGATCGCGGCTGGGGCTTTAGCCAGCGGCTGCAAAAAGATGAAGAGGAGCTGGCGGCCCTCAAGCAGGAGTTGGCGGATCTGAAGAGCCGTATCAACACTATCGAACAGAGTGAGCAACAGGGATAAACCATGGACCTGCTACTGATCCTGACCTACACGGCGCTCTGTGTCGCCATATTCAAAATCTTCCGCATCCCGCTCAACAAGTGGACCGTCCCCACCGCAGCACTGGGCGGCGTGCTGCTCATCGGCACCCTCATCATGCTGATGAACTACAACCACCCCTACTCCGAGATGGCGCGCAACTACTACGTCTCTACCCCCATAGTGCCGCTGGTCAAGGGCCGGGTCGTTGAGGTGCCGGTGCAAGCCAATCAGCCGGTGAAAAAAGGCGACGTGCTGTTTCGCCTCGATGACGAGCCGTTCCGCCTGAAAGTGGAGAGCCTCACCGCACGGGTCGAATCCAACCGCGAGCACCTCAAGTCCATCGAGGCAAGACTGCGCTCCGCCAGGCTGGATCGGGATCGCGCCAGCGACCTGATGCGCCGTGGCGTGGGCAAGCAGCGCGACCTCGACGTCACTCAGGCCAACGTGGACGATATCGTGGCCCAGATTGACCAGCAGAAAGCCACCCTGAACGATCTGCAGGCCCAACTGATGGAGGCCAAGTACCAGCAGTCACAAACCGTGGTCTATGCCCCGAGCGATGGTCATGTGGTGCAATTGGCCCTGCGCCCCGGCATGATCGCCACCCCCTTCATGTATCGTCCGGTGATGACCTTCATCCACAAGGATGACACCGCCTACGTCGGCTGGTTCTGGCAGAACAGCATGCAGCGACTGGCGGTGGGCGATGAGGCCGAAGTGGTGATCGATGGCGTACCCGGCAAGATCTTCAAAGGCAAGGTAACCGCCGTGGTTCCGGCCATTGCCGCCGGTAACGTGCAGGCCAACGCCGGTCTGCTGGATCAAACCACTGCGGTGCGCCCGGGTCGTCTGCCGGTGGTTATCTCCATCACCGACCCCGAGTGGGCCAAGTATCAGGTAATAGCAGGCTCCAGCGGGCAGGCTGCCATCTATACCCACTACTTCCACCATGTATCTGTGATGCGCAAAGTACTGCTGCGCATGGCAAGCTGGATGAACTACATCTTCCCGTTCCATTGATCAGCACCCAAGCACCCTGCGGGCCGGCATCATGCCGGCCCGCTGTTTTTGTGACGGCAAGCACCCTATAATGGCGCCATCCTGCCCCACCCCACATCGACACACCCAAGCCTGCATGTTCGTTCTCAGACCCTATCAGACCGACGCCGTCAACGCCGTGATCAGCCACTTTCGCAAACACCCGGATCCCGCCGTGGTAGTGCTGCCCACCGGTGCCGGCAAGAGTCTGGTGATCGCCGAGCTGGCCCGCAAAGCGCGCGGCCGGGTGCTGGTGCTGGCCCACGTCAAGGAGCTGGTGGAGCAGAACCACGCCAAGTACGAGGCGTGGGGGCTCAAGGCCGACATCTTCGCTGCCGGCCTGGATCGCAAGGAGGCAAGCGCCCAGGTGGTGTTCGGCTCGGTGCAGTCGGTTGCCCGCAATCTGGCGGCCTTCGACGGGGCGTTTTCGCTGCTGATCATCGATGAGTGCCATCGGGTATCGCTCGATGATGACAGCCAGTACCATCAGGTGATCGACCACCTCAAGGTCGCCAACCCGGCCCTCAAGATCCTCGGCCTCACCGCCACCCCCTATCGGCTCGGGCTGGGCTGGATCTACCGGCGCCACTATCACGGCATGGTCAAGAGCCACGGCGAGCGGCTGTTTGGCGACTGCGTGTTCGAGCTGCCCTTGCGTTTTATGGTCAAAAACGGCTACCTGACGCCGCCGCGCATGGTGGATGCCCCCATAGTCCACTACGACTTCAGCAAGCTGGTGGCGAGGGAGAACGGCCTCTTCAGCGAGGCAGATCTCAACGGCGAGCTCAAGCGCCAGCAGCGGGTCACCCCCCATATCCTGAGTCAGGTGCTGGAGTATGCTGCCGACCGGCAGGGGGTGATGATCTTTGCCGCCACCGTCGAGCATGCCCGTGAAATTCACGGCCTGCTTGGCGCCAGAGGCCAGCAGGCAGCCCTTATTACCGGCGAAACGCCGGGGCCGGAGCGCGATGCCCTCATCAACGCCTTCAAGGCGCGCGAGCTCAAGTTTCTGGTCAACGTGGCGGTGCTCACCACCGGCTTCGACGCCCCCCACGTCGATCTTATCGTGATGCTGCGCCCCACCGAGTCGGTCTCGCTCTATCAGCAGATCGTCGGGCGGGGCCTGCGCCTCTCGCCGGGCAAGGAGGATTGTCTGGTGCTCGACTATGCGGGCAACAACTTCAACCTGTTTGCCCCCGAAGTGGGGGAGCCTCGCCCCCACGCCGGTACCGAACCGGTACAGGTGCCCTGCCCCGCCTGCGGTTTTGCCAACACCTTCTGGGGCAAGACCGACGAGGATGGCAAGGTGATCGAGCACTACGGTCGCCGCTGTCAGGGGCTGTTCGAAGATGATGAGGGCAACCGCGAGGAGTGCGACTACCGCTTTCGCGCCAAGATCTGCCCCGGCTGCGGTGCGGAGAACGACATCGCCGCCCGCCGCTGCCAGAGCTGCGATCAGCTGCTGGTGGACCCTGACGACAAGCTCAAAGAGGCGCTCAATCTCAAGGATTGCATGGTGATCCGCTGTGCGGGGCTAACCCTCACAGCCGGGCGCGGCAAACAGGGGGAGCGGCTGGAGGTGACCTACCACGATGAGGATGGGCTGACCCTCAGTGAATACTTCGGATTTCACTCCCCGGGCGCACGGCGCTTGTTTCAACAGCACTTTGTGCGTCATCATTGGCCCGCCCCGGGGCTGGAGCCCGAATTTGCCACCCTGGCGAGCGTGCTGGCGGCAGAAAACCAGTTCCGTCATCCGGATTTTGTCATCGCCCGCAAATCGGGTCGCTTCTGGCAGATAAAAGAGAAAATTTTTGATTATGAGGGTCGCTATCGTACCGCCAACTCGATGGCATGATGGCGACCGGCATACATGGCATGAATTGCATTACCCCCGTCGATCCCGAATCGGCTGGTTGAATTATCAGGGTCGGCACCACTGCCGGGCCCTTCATCACGTTAGAGGATGTTATGCAGCGGCTGTTGATTGGTTTTTGTGCTCTCTTTTCTTCTCTGGCGGCTCATGCCGCCCCGCTGACGCCCCCTCAGGGTGGCCAGTACGCCATCATGGTGCAGGGCAATAACGGCGTCGAGTTCGCCCGCCACGCCGATCAGATGATCGCCCCCGCCTCCACCATGAAGGTGCTCACCGCGCTGGCGGCCCGCCTCGAGCTGGGTGCCGATTTCCGCTTCGCCACTGACATTCAGGCCCAGCCCGGAGCCAAACAGGGTGACACCATCAACGGCGATATCTGGATTAACTTCGTCGGCGACCCCACCCTCTCCCGGATGGATCTGCTCGCCCTGTTCAAACAGCTCGGCGTCACCAGCATCAAGGGCAACGTCTACGTCAACACCGGCGCCTACAACGGCTACGAGCGCGGCAACGGCTGGTCGTGGGGGGATCAGACCCTCTGCTTCGCAGCGCCCGTCTCCTCGGTCATCATCGACAAGAACTGCGCCTACGGCACCATCACTGCCACCCAGATTGGCAAACCGGCGGTGGGCAATGTAGCTACCGGCGTCCCCATCGGCATCGGTGCCGACAACGTGGAAGTGATGAGCTATGGCGACATGGCGCGCCAGTTCTGCGCACTGGAAGTGGACATGGCCAAGGGCAACTTCTACGAGCTCAAGGGCTGCATCACCCCGAACAAGGAGCCGCAGGGACTGCGTTTCGCCATTCACGATGTGGAAGCCTGGGGCTGGGACAACATCCGCTGGGCGATGAACCGTGCCGGTATCAAGCATGATGGCCTGCTGCGGGTCACCCACAAGGCCCCTGAAGGGGCAGAGACCCTCGGCACCCACTACTCGGTCTCCCTGCCGGTGATGCTCGCCAAGATGCTGAAGAAATCGGACAACCTCTATGCCGATACCTTCCTCAAAACCGTGGGCCGTCACTACTACAACAAGCCGGGCAGCTATCGCAGCGGCACCATGGCGGTGCGCGCCATCCTGACCAAGAACGGCATCGATCTGGGCAACGCCACTCTGGCAGACGGCTCCGGTCTCTCCGCTCACAATCTCATCAGCGCCCGTCAGATGATGTCGGTGCTGAACTTCATCCAGAAAAATGATGCCGAACTTGGCCTGATCAAGCTGTTGCCAAGCTCTCAGGTGGATGGCACCCTGGCGTGGCGCCGCAGCGTCACCGCCCCCATGATGAAGAACAAGGTCCACGCCAAGACGGGAACCATCACCGGCACCTCCAATCTGGTGGGCTTTATCGACACGGCAGGCGGCCAGCGCAAGGCATTCGTGATGTTCCAGCGTGGCCTGTCCCAAGATCCGGCCACCCATGAGCGCTACCGTGCCAGCAAGGCGCCGTGGCCCTGGACTGTGTTCGAGAAGGGGGTGCTGGAGAGCATCTATCAGCAGCAGCCGATCCAGATCGCCGATGAGAGCTGAGCCAATAGGCCCACTCGAATCAGGGTATCGATAATTTCGGCTTCAAGTCGCCACGAGGCAGGGCTATGCTGTTGCCTGCCTCATATCAACGGCCATACATAAACGGCTTAAAAAACGGAGAGAAAATATGTTTGCAGTGATTTTTGGTCGCCCGGGTTGCCCCTACTGTGTCCGTGCCGTACAGATCGCCGAGCAGCTGACCGAACAGCGCGATGACTTCAAATTCCGCTACGTGGATATCCATGCAGAAGGCATCACCAAAGAAGATCTGGCCAAGAGCGCCGGCAAGCCGGTCAATACCGTGCCGCAGATCTTCCTGGATGAGCAGCACATCGGTGGCTGCACCGATTTCGAAGCCTACGCCAAAGCGAATCTGGGTCTCTACCAGTAATGCTTGCGGGTCATCCCGAGCGGGTTGACCGCCAGAGCGTATAAAAAAATCCGGCGCCATCACGCGCCGGATTTTTTATGGGCAACACGCACACATCATTCCCGATCAGGGAGTCACAGACTGGGGTCAGGGAGTCACAGACTGGGCGGCAAAGCGCGCAATGATGGGATTGTGATCGGAGCTGTCGGTGGCCGGTGAACTCACCTCGACCAGGTCCAGATTGCGGTAGTAGAGGTGATCCAGCGGACGACCGAAAGCAGTGCGGCGCAGGTCAGGCACCGGCACGGCCTCTTGCAGCCCCAGCTCGTCGACCAGTTTGTTCAGCCAGAACTGACGCTTGTCGCTCCAGGTGTTGAAATCACCGGCCAGGATCACCGGCCCCTGATGGCGGCGCACCAGCGCAGTCAGATCGTTGAGCTGCTCGCGGAAGGTGGCCATCCCCAGTTCGAAGTTGACCGCATGGATATTGATGACCATCACGCCATCAGGGTCGCCCTGCAGCGGATAGAGGCTCACCAGCCCGGATTTGGGGATGCGCAGCAAAGGCTCGGGGGAGCGCACGCCACAGACGAACGCCTGCGGGGTCTTGGCCACCGTCATCACCCCGAACGACACGCCGCCCTGGGTGAAGGCTTGCAGCTGTTGCCACTGGAAATCACCGGCGCGCAGCCAGTCGAGCATATCGGGACGGGTGGCCGACTCTTGCAGCAGCACCAGATCCTGCCCCTTGGCATAACTGTCCATCCCTTCGCGCCAGTTTTTGCGCTGGCCCTTGTAGAGATTCCACACCGTCACCCCGAATTCACGGGGCAGCGCCGTGGTCGCCAACGCTACCAGCGGCGGACGCTGGCAGTCGAGTCCCGGCACAATCCCTTGAGCTGTGACCAGATGGTTCTGATCCGGCACCTCAAAACAGCCTACCAACCCCAGGGTCAGCAGGGAGGTGCCAAGAATGCGATAACTATTTTTCATTGGCTAACAACCGCCCGCCTTTGCTTTTTGTTGCGACCATCACAAACGTCATCCACGCCGACTAAGCTGATAGTCCCTGTTCCACCCAACCAGAAGGACCTTGTCTCATGGCGAAAGAACTTCGGTATAACGTGACGTTTTATGATCAACAAGGAAATTGTCATCAAGTGGAGCTGTCCACCGTCTATCAGATAAGACGGGACCCTCAATGCGATCTCTGCCTGTTCGACACCCTGCAATATGTGGGCTCGGAAGAGATGCTGGAACGCATGATACGGCAAAAAACCGGGCTTGAGCAGGAAATATCCATCATCAATGCCCGGCTGATTTAATCAGGCACTCACCGGAACCGGGCGGGATTTGCCATGTTCGTCGATGGCGACATAGGTGAAGATCCCCTCGGTCACACAGTAACGCTGGGCATCGTTTTCCCGCAGTACCGGCTTGACCCACACCTCCAGCTTGAGCTTCATGGAGCTGCGGCCGATCTTCATGCAGCGGCCGTAGCAGCAGACCACATCGCCCACCTTGACCGGACTGTGAAAGGTCATGCCTTCGACGGATACGGTACAAATACGTCCTTTTGCCAGCTCCTTGGCCATAATGCCCCCACCTATATCCATCTGGGACATGATCCAGCCACCAAAGATGTCGCCATTGGGGTTGGTATCGGCTGGCATTGCCAGGGTTCTCAGCAACAACTCCCCATCGGGGTGACGTTTTGTATCTACCATCATTACCGCCTCTCTCTCATGGATGGCGGCATGATAGGGGGCGATCACCCCCTTGGCAAACCTCAATTACCCGAGGCAGCGAGCTCGGCAAACCAGTGGGCCGGATCGGGCCAGCGATAGTTGAATCCCATCTGCTGACAAATCAGCTGACCGTCGATGGGCTGAAATTCACCGGCAGGCTCGATAAAGACCGGCACGGGCAGCCCCTGCTGACGCGCCGCAAAGGGGTAGAACTGCTCGCGGCGCGGATGCACCGGCGCGCTCAGGTTGAAGACATCTCCGTCCTTGCCCCGCTCCAGCAGCAGCATGCAAGCCGCCACCACATCGTCCAGATGAACCAGATTGACCGACTGGGCGCCGCCATCCAGAGTCTTGCCCGCGAGGAAACGGCCGGGATGGCGATCCGGGCCATAAAGGCCGGAGGGGCGCACTATCATCACTGCCTCAAAACCGGCCGCCAGCACCGCCCGCTCCGCTGCCAGCATCCGCTCGCCACGGGCATGACGGGGTTGGGGTTCTTCCCCCTCCTGCTGCCCTGCGCCCCATACCGAGGTGGCGCTGACAAACAGCACCCGCCGGGTGCCGTGCGCTTTGGCCAACGCGCAGGCCTTTGCTACCGCTTGCGGGTAGTCATCGGTCTTGCTGGGCGGTACGCAGATAACCAGCGATTCGCAGGGGATGGGCCATGCATCCGACATATGGGCAGAAATCGTCAGCGGATAGGCAGCGATCCTCTCCCCCTGCAGACGGGCCGCCTTCTCGGCGCTGCTGACCGTCACCGCCACCTGCTTGCCTGCCGCCAGCAGGGCCCGCGCCAGCGGCAGCCCGAGCCAACCCGCCCCCAGAATGCCGATCGTCCCGGCGATATGTTGCTCTGTCATCGTCCCTTCTCCTGCTTGACGCTATTTGCCCCGCAGCTTACCTGCCTTGGTAGGAAAAGGAAGCCTTGCCTGCAAAACTCAATTCGTGATCAAAATGACACAATATATGAATCCCTTTCTGAAATTGTTCAGGAATCTACTAGAACGGAATATCTTCCCACTCCATTTCTGGCTCTTGCTTAGAGTGATTTAGTTTTTGGATGCCAAATTTAGAAAGCAAAGCATTAAATGCATTAATAAACCCTTGTGATTCCATCAACAAAGGATTATCAGACACATCTTGTTTTAAACTATCAAGCAACTCTACTGAAATGTTATCTAACGACTTAAGAATAGAAACTTTATCAAGGGCCTCTTCAGGTGAACTAGCGTTAGATACGGCGCCAGACATTGCCATTAAAATTTTATTTTTTGTTTTTGGAGATTTTATCAACGTCCTAAAAATTGCTTCCGCTACATCACCAATAGTTTTATTTTGAGCTTGAATGCCTTGGTACTTACCAATAAAACCATACGGATCTAATCCTTTGCGCAAAGGTATCACAAGAACATCACGGCCAACGGCGAAGCCAACTTCTTGATCACACCAACGACTTTCTTGAAAACCAGGCATTAGAATTGCGACTAAGGCATCCATTGTATGGAGGGCAGCTTCAATTTCCTCTTGCCATTGTTTCGTCGGTTCAATATCTTCATGTGCAACAAAACTAGAAATTGCGTATTTCCTTAAAGCCGATTGTAAATGAGATGTCTGCACTTTGAACGAAGCCAAATGGCTAAGGAATAATTTAAAATGCCCTGCTTTCCAAAAAGTTACTTCTTTTGTAGACATAGCATTTGCCATCGGTATTTCAAGTGATAGCTCCTCTGCAATTTTAAAAATAACTTCATCACTAACCTTTGAAAGCATATCTTTTGAATATGAACGCTTACTATTGGTTGGGTAGTTATTTTCTGTTGGAACTTTATGCCCAGAAAAATAAACATCAATATCTGAAAACGTCATTCTAGATTGTAATTCAACAGCAATGGCATCAATCAGCTCAATTTTTTCTAAACCATTCATAACTATATTACTCTCCCCTATATAAATAACACTGCATTACAAAATAATTTTTCATATAACAACATACTGTTGTAGTGGATTCAGCCACGTACATCCTGCCCAGCCTTGCCTAACATATCAACACATCATTTTTGATATTTAAGATGTAACTACAACCAAAACTGTTCACACACCAGATAATGATCACAGATATAACGTGCATTAAAAAATACAAAAAGCGGGCCAATGGCCCGCTTGGTTATATTTCACTCACCCATTCTCACACCGGCGGATGGAAATGGCTGGCTTCGCGGGTGGCCATCTCCTCGTAGGTGGCCCACTTCTGCCACGCCACTTTTTGCGCCACCTGCATCAGCCGCTCGGCCTCCTCCGGATGGCTCTGGGCCAGCACCCGATAACGGGTCTCCTCCTGCCGATATTCAGCAAGGGGAATGGAGGGGCGCAGGCTGTCGAGGCTGAAGGGGTTCTGCCCCGATCTGCGCAATACCGGGTTGTAGCGCATCAGCGGCCAGTGACCGGAAGCCACGGCGCGTTTCTGCTGGGTCAGGCCAAACTCCATATCGATGCCGTGGGCGATACAGTGGCTGTAGGCGATGATCAGCGACGGCCCCGGATAGGCCTCGGCCTCACGCAAGGCCTGCAGCGCCTGCTGCGGATTGGCACCAAAGGCGATGCGGGCAACATAGACGTTGCCGTAGGAGATGGCTTGTAACGCCACATCCTTCTTGGCCAGCGTCTTGCCTCCCGCCGCGAACTTGGCGACGGCGCCGAGCGGGGTCGATTTCGACATCTGGCCGCCGGTGTTGGAGTAGACCTCGGTATCCATCACCAGCACGTTCACATCACGGCCAGAGGCAAGCACATGATCGAGCCCCGCTGAGCCTATGTCATAGGCCCAGCCATCGCCGCCAATAATCCAGACCGAGCGGCGCACCAGCTGGTCGATCAAGGAGAGCAGCTCGCGGGCCTTGCCGGATTTCACCTCCTCCAGCCGCTCCCGCACTTGCGCCACCCGGGTACGCTGGGCACGGATCTCCGACTCCAGCCGTTGCGGGGCGTTGATAAGCGACTCGACCAATGCCTCACCCAACTCCCCCTTCATCGCTTCGAGGGCCGCCACCGCCTGACCGTGATGCTGATCGGCGGTGAGACGAAAACCAAAGCCGAACTCGGCGTTGTCCTCGAACAGGGAGTTGGACCAGGCCGGCCCCTTCCCTTCGCCGTTCTTGGCCCAAGGGGTGGTCGGCAGGTTGCCGCCATAGATGGAGGAGCAACCGGTGGCGTTGGCCACCAGCATGCGATCGCCAAACAGCTGGGTCAGCAGCTTGAGATAGGGGGTCTCGCCACAGCCGGCGCAAGCACCGGAGAACTCGAACAGGGGTTCGAGGAACTGGGCACCGCGCACCGTTGAGAAATCCACCCGCTCGCGGGCAGGCCAGGGCAGGCTCTCGAACCAGCGCAGCGCCTGTTTCTGGCCAGCCAGATGGGGCGCCTTGTCCATCATGGTGATGGCACGCTCGCCCTCGTGTTCCTCATCGGCCCCGACCCGCACCGGACAGGCCTGCACACACTGACCGCAGCCGGTGCAATCCTCCGGATAGAGCTGCAATGTGTAGCGGCTATCGGGGAAGCCCTTGGCGGTGACGGGCACCGACTGGGCCGCCTCGGGGGCGGTCGCCAGCCAGTCCTGATGGTAGAACTTGGCCCGCAGCGCCGCGTGGGGGCAGACAAAGACGCAGTTGCCGCACTGGATGCAGATATCCGAATGCCAGATCGGGATCTCGCGGGCGATATCGCGCTTCTCGAAGCGACTGGTGGCGGTGGGGTAAGTGCCATCCACCGGCAGCATGGAGACGGGGATCAGATCGCCGCGGCCCGCCAGCATCTCGCCGGTGACACGCTGGACAAACTCGCTGCCACCCGGTGCCAACGGCAGCGGATAGTCGCTGATCTGCTCCTCACCGGCCGGGATGGCCACCTGATGCAGATGAGCCAGGGTGTCGTCCACCGCCGCGAAGTTGCGCTCGACCACTTCGGGCCCCTTGCGGGCATAGCTCTTCTCGATGCTCTCCTTGATCAGCGCAATCGCTTCGTCCCGCGGCAAGATGCCAGCCAGCGCGAAGAAACAGGTCTGCATAATGGTGTTGATGCGATTGCCCATACCGTTGCGTTCGGCCACCCGATCGCCGTCGATGCAGTAGAGGCGGATATCGAGGGCGCGAATGCGGGCGCGCAGCCGCTCGGGCAGCTCGGCCCAGACCTGCTCAGGCTCATAGGGAGCATTGAGCAGCAGGGTCGCCCCTTCGGCGGCATGCTCCAGCAGATCGACCGACTCGACAAATCCCCACTGGTGGCAACCGATAAAGCTCGCCTGCTCGATAAGCCAGGGGGCGTCGATGGGCTCGGGGCCAAAGCGCAGGTGGGAGACGGTGCGCGAGCCCGACTTCTTGGAGTCGTAGACGAAGTAGCCCTGAGCGTGGAAGCCCTCCAGCTCGCCGATGATCTTGATGCTGTTCTTGTTGGCGCCGACTGTGCCGTCGGCACCAAGGCCGAAGAAGAGCGCGCGCACCCGGCTGGCGGGCTCCAGATCGCCGATGGGGTGCCAGGCCAGACTGAGGCCCGACACGTCATCGACAATCCCCACGGTAAAGCGTGGACGCGGCGCATCGGATGCCAGCTCCTCGAACACAGCCGCGCACATGGCAGGGGTGAACTCTTTGGAAGAGAGGCCGTAGCGACCGCCGCTCAGCCACGGCAGCCGCTTGATAAGGCCGCGCTGCAAACCGTCGATAAGGGCGCTCTGCACATCCAGCAGCAGCGGCTCGCCCCCTGCGCCCGGCTCCTTGGTGCGATCCAGCACAGCAATGCGGTGCACGCTCTGCGGCAGCGCATCGAGCAGCGCCTGTACCGGGAAGGGGCGATAGAGGCGAATGATCAGCACCCCGGTCTTGCGATCCTGCCGGTTGAGCCAATCCACGGTGGTGCGGGCGGTAGCCGCCCCCGAGCCCATCAGCACGATGACGTCGGTGGCATCAGGCGCGCCGTGATACTCCACCAGCCGATAGTGGCGACCTGTCAGCTCGCCCAGATTGTCCATGCATTGCTGCACCCGCGCCGGTACCGCCTCGTAGAAGGGGTTGACACTCTCGCGGGATTGGAAATAGGTATCCGGGTTCTGGGCGGTGCCACGCATCACCGGATGATCCGGGTTGAGCGCCCGGGCACGGTGAGCCCGCACCCAGTCGTTGTCGATAAGGGCGCGAATTTCATCCCGATGCAGGGCGGTGATCTTGTTCACCTCGTGGGAGGTGCGAAAGCCGTCGAAGAAGTGGATAAAGGGCACCCGGCACTGCAGGGTGACGCTGTGAGCGACCAAGGCCAGGTCCTGCGCCTCCTGCACCGAGCCGGAGGCGAGCATGGCAAAGCCGGTGCTGCGCGCCGCCATCACATCCTGATGATCGCCAAAAATCGACAGCCCCTGCGCCGCGAGCGATCGGGCCGCCACATGGAACACCGCCGAGGTCAGCTCACCGGCGATCTTGTACATGTTGGGCAGCATCAGCATCAGCCCCTGACTGGCGGTGAAGGTGGTGGCGAGCGCCCCCGCCTGCAGGGCGCCGTGTACCGTACCGGCTGCTCCTCCTTCGCTCTGCATCTCCACAACAGTGGGAATGTTGCCCCACAGGTTGGTCTGCCCCTCCGCCGCCCAGGCGTCGGCCAGTTCGGCCATGGTCGAGCTCGGGGTAATGGGGTAGATGGCACACACTTCGCTCAGCTGATACGCCACCCGGGCCGCGGCTTCGTTGCCATCGACCATGATCAGTTCATGTTTCATTGGGACTCCTCCGGTTGGCGCAGCAGGATGGCGTGACAAGGGCACTGGTCATGACAGGCACCGCAGCCGGTGCAGCGCTCGGCATCCACCTGATATCCCTTGCCCGGCCCCAGCTTGGCGATGGCCTGCTCGGGACAACTGCCGTAGCAGCCGTCGCACTCGAAGCAGTTGCCGCAGGAGTAGCAGCGCGCCGCCTCGTAGCGGGCAGCCACCTCATCCAGCCCGCCGATGATCTCGCCAAAGTCATCCCGCGCCCACGCCGGTTTGACCGGCTGACTGCTGGCCGGGGCGTGGGTCTGGAACCAGAGCTGCAACTGCTCCGGCCCCACCAGCGGGTAGGAGAGCGGTTTGTGGTAGTGGCGACCGCGCAGCCAGGCATCCATATGGCGCGCCGCCTTTTTGCCGTGGCCGGTGGCGATGGTGACGGTGCGCTCGGAGGGCACCATGTCGCCGCCCGCAAACAGACCCGGTACATCCGTCATCAGGTTACCCGCCACCTGCACCACTCCCTCCTTGTTGACCCGCACGCCGGGAATGCTCTCCAGCACCGAGAGATCGACCTCCTGACCGAGCGCCAGAATGAGGGAGTCCGCTTCGAGGGTTTCAAACTTGCCGGTGGGCACCGGCTTGCCCTCGGCATCCAGCGCCATCACCTCCACCTCGATATTGGTGCTATCGAGCTGGCGGATGCAGCGCAGCCAGTTGATCTTGATCCCCTCCTCCTCGGCCTCGTCGGCTTCGAAGGCGTGGGCAGGCATATGGTCCCGGTCGCGGCGGTAGATGATCATTGCCTCTTCCACACCGAGGCGGCGGGCAGTGCGGGCCGCATCCATGGCGGTATTGCCACCCCCATAAATCGCTACCCGCCGTCCCAGTTTGGGGGGCGGTAAGCCCTGCTCTTCGGCCAGACTGGCCTGCTCGAGGAAACTCACCGCATCAAGGATCTTGCCCGCTTCCCGGGCCGGAATATCAACCCGCATGGCCAAATGGGCTCCGATGGCCATAAAGACGGCGTCAAAACCCCCCTCGTCGCGCTCGCGCAGCACATCCTCCACCTTGTGGTTGAGGGTCAGGGTCACCCCGGCCGCCACGATACGGGCCACCTCCCGATCCAGCACGTCGCGGGGCAAGCGGTAAGCGGGAATGCCAAAACGCAGCATGCCGCCGGCAAGCGGCCCCGCTTCGCGGATCTCCACCTGATGGCCGAGCCGGTTGAGGTGCCAGGCGCAGGAGAGGCCGGAGGGGCCGGCACCGATCACCAGCACCTTCTTGCCGCTGGTGGGCGCGGGTGGCGCAGGCTGCCAACCACGGGCCAGCGCCTCGTCGCCGAGGAAGCGCTCGATGGCGTGGATGGAGACGGATTCATCCACCTGACCGCGGTTGCAGGCGTTCTCGCAGGGGTGGTAGCAGACCCGACCATGAATGGCGGGCAAGGGGTTCTCTTCGATCAGGGTCTGCCAAGCCGCCTCAAAACGGCCGGCCTGAGCCAAAGAGAGCCAGGCCTGGATATTTTCTCCGGCCGGGCAGGCGTGATTGCAGGGTGGCAGGGCCGGCCGCCAGACGGGTAGCCGGGTACGCACCGGGCCTGTTCCCGTTTTCAGGGAGAGATCCGGCAATGGGGTCATGTCCAGTTGTTTGCTCATACATTGCTTTCTTCTTTTTGTGTGACAGGCCCCACCCGATGGCGCTTGATACCGTTTTGCCTGGGCAGACGGTGGCCGGATGGGGAAGAAGCGAAAGCGTTAGAAACTGGGAACTGAGTCGATAATGGCCGCTTTTTTGTACTGATTAGCGAATCAGGATCAAAAAATGTTGCACTTTATGGTTCATAGAGACCAGAACGTGACTCAAGTAACATCTTCTCCAGCTGACCGCTGGCTTTCAGTTTGGCGAGCCCCCGATTGAAGGTTTTGATCAGCTCTTCAGCGTTGGCGCGCTTGCGGCTGATCAACAGATGACCTTCAACTTTCATCACGGGTTTTGAATGGGTTGCAAAGAGATCGACCGTGCTGGCCGGGTAGAACTGACGCAGGGAGTAGTAGCCGACATCGATGTTCTCCAGGGTCAGGTCGGCGCGGCCGGAGAGCAGCAGATCAAAGCTCTGGCGCAGCCGGGTGACGAACTGCACCTGCAGCGGAACCTGCGCGATGGCTGCAAAAAAATCTGCATTGTAGGTATAGCCACTGACCGCAGCCAGCTTGCGATCCGCCAGATCCTGATAGCCACGCCATTCCAGCGGAGCTGACTTGAGATAGAACCAGACGTAGGTCTCGCTCAGGATGGGATCGCTGTAGAGATGGGTTTTGCGCCGCTCGCTCGACTCATACCAGTGGACTGTGCCATCTACCACGCCCTCCTCCGACAAGCGAAAGGCCCGTTTCCAGGGCAGAAACTGGAACTTGACGCTCACCCCTTCACTCTTGAATGCCTCGCTCACCACATGAGGGATAAGCCCCTGATATTTCAGCGTCTCGGAGCAGTAAGGGGGATACTCTCCCGTGGTCAGGGTCAGCTCCTGCGCCCAGAGCCCGTGGCAAAAAAGGCTCCCCGCCAGCAACCAGCTTATTTTCATCCCGATGCCCTCTTGTTCTGTTTTCCCAACTATAGACCGCCCCCTTGAAAGGATTGCCGGATCGCCGGGGAACCGTTATGTTCCCCTTTTTCCAGGCGATCGCGCCGCGTCACAAGGATATGAAGATGCCCAGGCTAGACAGCATTCACCTCTACCCCATCAAATCGACTGCAGGTATGCCGCTGGCTCGCGCCCGGGTGACCGAAGAGGGACTGGCAGGGGATCGCCGCTACATGGTGGTCAAACCGGACGGCACCTTTATCACAGCCCGAACCCATCCCCAACTGCAACAGATCGTGGCCACCCCCATCGAAGGGGGCTTGCAACTGCGCTATCCGGGCTTTGAACCGCTCACTCTGCAAGAGGTCGGCTTCAGCCGCGCCCCGCAAGCTACCGAAGTCTGGAGCGACCGTTTCACCGCCCTGCACACCGACCCCAAAGCCGATGGGTGGCTGAGCCGGGTGGCAGGGGAGACGGTGCAGCTGCTCTGGCTGGGTGAAACCTCTGATCGCTTTCGTGAAAAGACCGGCACCCGGGTCAGCTTTGCCGACGGTTATCCGCTGCTGCTGATAAGCCAGGCTTCCCTTGAGGATCTCAATCTGCGCTCCGATGCGCTGCACCAGATGAGCCAATTCCGCACCAATCTGGTGGCAAGCAATACCCAGCCCTTCGAGGAGGACAGCTGGGTGCGCATCCGCATCGGCGAGGTGGAGTTTAAAGTGGTCAAGCCCTGCAGCCGCTGCATCATGACCACGGTGGAAGCGGGCACCGATCGCTTCAACGCCCTGAAAGAGCCGCTGGCTACCCTCACCCGCTACCGCCGTGGCGAGGATGGCGAGGTCTACTTCGGCCAGAATCTGGTGGCGCTGAACGAGGGCTGGATTGAGGCAGGCAGCGAGATAGAAGTGCTGGAGCGCACCCGTCCGGTGGTCTATCCCGCCGCCGCTCCGAAGAAGCGGGAGCTGGTCTGCGTGGCCCGCGAACCGCTGGCGCGGGATCTGGAGACCTTCTGGTTTGAAGCCGCCGATGGCGAGCCCCTGCCCGACTACCTGCCGGGCCAGCATCTGCCCATCAGTCTCGATATCAAAAATGAGCGGGTTCAGCGCCGCTATACCCTGAGCTCTACGCCGGATCACCCGGAGCGTTACAGCATCAGCGTCAAAAAGGTGGAGGGTGGCCGCATCTCCCACTGGCTGCACCAGCAGTTGCAGGTGGGTGATCGGCTGCTGGCCGCCAACCCCGCTGGCGAGTTTCACTTAGGGTCCGAGCGCAACCTCCTGTTGCTCTCCGCAGGCTCCGGCGTCACCCCCATGCTGGCGATAGCCCGCACCCTGGCGCTACGCGGGGAGATGGAAGAGGTTCACTTTATGCACCTGTGCCGCAGCGAAGCGGACATTCCCGCCGCCAGCGAACTGCACGCCATGGCGCAGCAGGGCATGACCCTCACCCTGATCCTGAGCCAGCCGGACAATCACTGGCAGGGGCTGCAAGGGCGACTCAATGATGAGCATCTGCAACTGATCAAAGGGCTGGCCGAAAAAGAGGTCTTTATCTGCGGCCCCCACGGCTTTATGGCCGATGCTGCCGCCAAAGTTGCGGCCCTCGGCGTTCCAGCCGCACGGATCAAACAGGAGAGTTTTGGCGGCGCCATTCTCTCGGTGGCCCGCCCCCATCAGGCGGTACAACTGCGTATCGGCGCCCAAGCCTTTACCGGCAACAATCAGGGCACAGTGCTGGATCAGGCCAACAAGCAAGGCGTAGAGCTGCCATGGAGCTGCCGCGCCGGCATCTGCGGCAGTTGCAAACAGACGCTGCTCTCGGGCGAGGTGGATCACCCCGACGCCCCCGCCATCACCGCCGCCGAGCGGGCGGAGGGCAAGATCCTTGCCTGCTGCGCCGTGCCGCTCACCGACCTTGAAATCCTATGATCGGGTGATCGAGCCGCATTAACTCACGCCCCCCCCCCCAGATGACCGGGGAATTGACCCCGGTCATCTTTATCCACACTTGTTCACCTGATCCGCCCTTAATTTGTCCCCACGGCCTTCATCAGTGAGTTTCCCTTCCTATACTCTCAGAGCAAAAAGCCTTGCCAGCCATTGACTTGGCGATGCTCCATACGACACTCAGCCATAGGGAAAGGACGCCCATACCATGGAACAGAACAAGCCCGCCTTTCAGCTCAACCTGCTGCTATCCGTCATCACCCTGATCCTGCTGTCACTGGTGTTTTTCGCCTACAGCTGGGCTGGGAAACAACTGGAAGAGAGTTATCGACAACAATATGTCTCCTACCTGCTGGCCGACGAACTGCGCCAATCCTCCGATGATCTGACCCGACTCGGTCGCACCTATGTCATCACCAAGGATCCAGCCTACGAACAGCAGTACATGCGGATCCTAGCCATTCGCAACGGCGAACAGCCGAGGCCGGATGGCTACAACCGTATCTACTGGGACTTTGTCGCCGCCAACGGCCAGAATCCCCGCCCCGACAGCAATGTTCGCCGTGGCCTGATCGACCTGATGAAGGATGCCGGTTTCACCGACGGCGAACTCGCCAAACTTAACGAGGCCAAAAACAACTCGGATGCCCTGGTCAACACCGAGGTCGCCGCCTTCAAGCTGGTGCAGCAGAGCGATGGCGATCCGGTTGCCAACCAGCAAAAAGCCATCGCCATGATGCATGACAAGGCCTATCACCAGAACAAGGGGCGCATCATGTCCCCCATCGATGACTTCTACGTGATGATGGAGCAGCGCAACCATGAGGCAGTCGAGAGCGCCATCGCCAATACCGATATGCTGCGGTATCTCTTTATCGCCCTCGGTCTGGTGTTGATGTTCTTCCTCTGGCGCACCTATCGCTCCCTGCTCGATCTGGTGGGCACCTCGGTCGAACAGCTCAAGACCGATCTCCATATGATGGCGGAAGGGGACTTCTCGCGCCCCATCAAGGTGCCGCCAGGATCGAAAGAGAGCCTGATCGGTCTGCTCGGCGGTATGCAGACCACCCTCAAGGGGATCATCGCCAAGGTCTCCCACTCCACCGAGGAGCTGTCCCACTCTGCTGACAGCATCGCCCAGATCGCCGAGCAGACAGCCCAGTTTGCCACCGATCAGCAAACCAGCACCCAGACCATGGCCGCCGCCATCGAGGAGCTGGTGGTGAGCATCAGTCACCTCTCCGACAACGCCACTCATGCCGACGAGCTGAGCAAGGTCTCAGCCAATACCCTGGAGGAGGGGTCAGGGGTCATTAAAGAGACGCTCGGCAGCATCGAGAATATCTCCACCACAGTGGGGGATGCGGCCAGCACCATCTCCGAGCTCAACGGCCATACCCAGCAGATTTCGGAGATCATCGGGGTGATCCGCGGCATCGCCGATCAGACCAACCTGCTGGCCCTCAACGCGGCCATCGAGGCGGCGCGGGCCGGTGAACAGGGTCGCGGCTTTGCGGTGGTCGCCGACGAGGTGCGCAATCTGGCCAGTCGCTCGGCGGCCTCAACCCAGCAGATCACCGGGATGATCAGCAAGATCCAGAGCGGGGCGGATGCCTCCATTCGCAGCATGGAGAACACGGTCAACAACGTCTCCCGTGGGGTCACGCTGGCCAACCAGACCGGCGAGGCGATCGCCAGCATCCAGAGCCACGCCTCCAACCTCACCGGCCTGATGGGGGAGATCAGCCACACCCTGCGCGAGCAGTCCACCGCCGCCAACGAGGTGGTCTCTACCGTCGGCAACATCACCTCTCTCTCCGAACAGTCAGGGGATGCCGCCCGCCACGTATCCCAAGAGGCGGCCAAGCTCAAGCAGCTGTCACGGGTACTGCGCCAGGAGATGGGGCATTTCAAGCTTTAAAGAACGCTGAAAAGCAAAACGGCTGCCCGAAGGCAGCCGTTTTTTATTCAGGGTATTCCCCGTCATTCAGTATCTATCAACCACGCAGGGCGGCGATACGCTGCTCGATGGGCGGGTGGCTCATGAACAGCTCGCTCATGGAGCGCTTGCCGTTGATGCCAAAGGCCATCATGGAGCCTTCCAACTGCGGCTCGGCACCTCGAGAGAGGCGCTCAAGGGCGGCAATCATCTTGTCGCGACCGGCCAGCTTGGCGGCACCGGCATCGGCACGGAACTCACGCTGGCGGCTGAACCACATGACGATGATGGAGGCCAGAATACCGAACAGCATCTCCAGCACGAACACTGTGATCATGTAGGCAAAACCGCCGGTGCTGCTGCTCTCTTCCTCGTTGTTGGAGCTGAAGAAGTTGCTGATCACGCCAGCCACGATCCGGGCGAAGAACATCACGAAGGTGTTCACTACACCCTGGATCAGGGTCAGGGTCACCATGTCGCCATTGGCCACGTGGCTAACCTCGTGGGCCAGTACCGCTTCCGCCTCGTCACGGCTCATGCTGTAGAGCAGGCCGGAGGAGACCGCCACCAGCGAATCATCGCGGCGGGCGCCGGTGGCAAAGGCGTTCATCTCGGGAGAGTCGTAGATCCCCACTTCCGGCATCTTGATACCCGCTTCGCGGGCCTGACGGGCCACAGTGCTCACCAGCCAGTGCTCGGTCTCGTTACGGGGTTGCTCGATGACCTGGACGCCATAGCTGCGCTTTGCCATCCACTTGGACATCAGCAAGGAGATAAAGGAACCCCCAAAACCGAACACGGCACAGAACACCAACAGCCCGGAAATGCTGGACTTGTTGATCCCCAGAACCGAGAACAGGATATTGAGTACCACCCCCAGCACCAGCATGACGGCCAGGTTGGTCACCAGGAATAGCATAATTCGCTTCATATAGACTCCTTGTGAAGATAAGGGACATGACCGGGGATCACTCGGGATCCCCACCTGATCATGTTAATGTCGACATTCTAGGGAGATTCGATGAATGTTCGCTGAATATGCCGTCAAAGTAGCGGCGAGATATCAAGACGCCCCTGCAAATCGGCTTCAAGCGGATTGTTTATAAAAGGAATTTCGCCGAGGAAGGGGGCAGGCAGCAAGCCCCTCAGGGTGTCCAGATTTTCCTGATAATGGCTCATGGAACCATGGAGCCGATTAATTACCCACCCCGCCACCGGCAGCTGATCATTGCGAATGGCGGCAAAGGTGAGCAGCGCATGGTTGAGGCAACCCAACTTGGCCCCCACTACCATGATCACCGCCATGTTCTCCTGCTTGACCCAGTCCGACAGCAGATGCTTGCGATCGAGCGGCAGATACCAGCCCCCCGCCCCTTCCACTACCGCCAGCTCGGCCCCGGCCTGTTCAATCTTGCGTAGCCCCTCGCTCAACCCCTGCATGGTGATAGGCTGGCGCGCCTCGCTGGCGGCGATGTGGGGCGCAATCGGCGGCTCATAGGCGAACGGATTGACCACCTCATAGGGCAGCGGCAGGCTCGCCGCCTCCTGCAACAGAACGGCATCCAGGTTGCGCAGCCCGTCCGGGGTGCGGGCACATCCGGCCGAGACCGGCTTGTAACCCGCGCACTTGATTCCCTGTGCGCTGAATTCGCGCAGCAGGGTGCGCGCCACCAGCGTCTTGCCCACATCGGTATCGGTGCCGGTGATAAAGAATGATTTCATACGGTTCTCTCCTTGGCAGGGAGTAGCACACTGCCCTGCACACACTGCGATTCCCGGCGCTCAGCGAGGCTTGCTGAGACGGCCGAGGCACACCCGATAACTGGCGACCAGCCTGCCATCGGGCTGGCGAAACGCCTCATACGCCTGCGCCAGCTGCTGCAATCTGGCGCGACCGCTCAGACCGGCCGGGGCGGCACTCCCCTGATTGTCATTGATCTGATTGGCCCCAATCCCCTTGAGATCGCGCAACAACTGCGGCAATTCAAGATAGGCGAGATCCCAGGTGATACAACGCAGATCGGGAGCTGATACCCCGGCGCTCGCCAGCGCCTGCTCCAATTGTGGCAGGCTGAGGAAGCGATTGACATGGGCGCGACCATCAAGCTGCTGCCAGGCGGCTCGCAACTGCCAGAGCGACTCATCGAGCAGGGTCGAGAAAAAGATCTGGCCGCCCGGTTTGACCACCCGCAGCAGCTCGCCGAAAGCCTGGGCCGGACGCTCGCACCACTGCAGCGCCAGACTGGAGAAAATCCAGTCGAACGCGTTATCGGCGAAAGGAAGCTGCTCCGCATCGCCGCAGAGCAGGCGAGCACCGCTGCCACGCAAGGCGGCCTGCGCCAGCATGCCGGGGGCGAGATCAAGCCCCACCAGCTGGTGACAACGGTTCGCCAGTTGGGGCAAGAAAAAGCCGGTGCCGCAGCCCAGATCCAGCCCGCTCACCGTCAGATCAGTGCCAACCAGCCTGTCTGGCATCCATTCCAACAGCGCCTGACCCACCTCCTGCTGAAAGCGGGCGTGGGCATCGTAATGACGAGCGGCGGCGCCGAAACGGCGAGCAAGCTGCGCCTTGTCGACCGTTTGAAAACGCTCAGTCATGGTGAGCCTCCCCAAGCGTTGTAACTGCAGGGCAGACCCCCAAGGCATCGAGCAAGCGATCCACATCCTGCTCGCGGTGAGCCGCGCTCAGGGTAATGCGCAGCCGGGCCGTACCGACTGGCACAGTGGGCGGGCGGATGGCGCTCACCCAGACGCCGCATTCGCGCAGCCGTTCAGCCAGTTGCAAAGCAGCAACGCTCTCCCCCACCAGCAGCGGCTGGATCGGGGTATCGCTCGCGCCAAGCTGCCAACCCTGATCCTTTGCCCCTTGCCGGAAGCGAGCGATCAGCTGGCCAAGATGGGCGCGGGACTCATCAGCCGCGCGCACCAGTTCGATGCTCTTGCTGACCGCGCAAGCCTGCGCGGCGGGCATATGGGTGCTGTAGACATAGTGGCGGGCGAAGTTGACCAGATACTCCACCAGTTCGCGACTGCCGCCGACAAAGGCACCGGCAACCCCGAGCGCCTTGCCAAAAGTGCCCATCTGGATGTGTACGCTGGCAGGAGGAACCCCCTGCGCCGCCAGAGTGCCGCGCCCCTCGGGCCCCTGCACGCCGAGGCCGTGGGCATCGTCGATCATCAGCCAGTTGCCGCTCCGGGCGGCGAGGATTGCGAGCTCACCCCAGGGGGCCTGATCCCCGTCCATGCTGAACACCCCCTCCGAGACGATGAGCCCGCGATTTGGCTCAAGCTGCCGTTCAAGGGCCGCCATATCGTTGTGGGCAAAACGCTTCATCTTGCAAGGGAGCTGGCTGCCCATCTCCTGCAAAGAGGCGTGGTTGAGTTTGTCCTGCCACAGCAGATGCTCCTTGCCGAGCAGCGCTTTGAGCACCGCCTGATTGGCGGAAAAACCGCAGTTGAACAGCAACACCGCCTCCACCCCGAGCCACTCGGCCAGGGTCTCCTCAAGCTCTTGGTGGGCACGGCTGTAACCGGTCACCAGCGGCGAGGCGCCGGAGCCCGCACCATAGCGCTCAATCCCCGCGTTGAAGGCGGCCTTGATGGCGGGATGATCAGCCAGCCCCAGATAGTCGTTGGCGGAAAAGTTGAGGTAGTCGCGCCCTGCAACCCTGAGCCACCCGCCACTCGCCCCGTCGGTCGCGATGCGGTTGCGCAGCAGGCCAGCCTGTTCGCGCCCGGCCAGCGCAGCGCCCAATGCAAAGGGGCCCGTTACTGCAGGGCCGTTCATGACCGCGCAGCCCCTGCACGGGGGCGGGTGGCGTCATAAAACATTTCGGCAGGTTCGCTCTGGCGGCTCACCTCGGCCAGCAGCTCCTCTTCTTGAACCTGATCCGGCTTCTGGGCCCGCTGGGCGGGACGAATACCGAGCCGCTTGAACAGCTGCATATCGCTGTTTTCGTCCGGGTTGGGAGTGGTCAGCAACTTGCAGCCATAGAAAATGGAGTTGGCCCCGGCCATAAAGCACATCGCCTGCATCTGCTCGTTCATCTTCTCCCGCCCGGCAGAGAGTCGCACATGGGAGGCTGGCATCATGATCCGTGCCACGGCGATGGTGCGGATAAATTCGAACGGATCGAGGTTCTCCTGATCCTCCAGCGGCGTTCCCTTCACCTTGACCAGCATGTTGATGGGCACGCTTTCGGGATGACGGGGCAAGTTGGCCAGCGCCATCAGCAGACCCGCCCGATCCTTGGCCTGCTCGCCCATGCCGACGATGCCGCCGGAGCAGACCTTCATGCCGGCGCTGCGCACGTGCTCCAGGGTATCGAGCCGATCCTGATAGGTGCGGGTGGAGATGATCTCGCCGTAAAACTCCGGCGAGGTGTCGAGGTTGTGGTTGTAGTAATCGAGCCCCGCAGCGCCAAGACGCGCAGCCTGATCCGCGGTAAGCATCCCCAAAGTCATGCAGGTCTCCATACCGAGCCCGCGCACCTCCTCAATCATCCGGATGATGTAGGGCATGTCTTTTTCTTTGGGGTTGCGCCAGGCGGCCCCCATGCAGAAACGGGACGAGCCATTGGCCTTGGCTTCGCGGGCCCGCTCCAGCACCTTCTCCACCTCCATCAGCCGCTCGGCCTCAAGACCGGTATGGTAACGGGCGCTCTGGGGGCAGTATTTGCAATCTTCCGGGCAGGCGCCGGTCTTGATGGAGAGCAAAGTACTCACCTGCACTTCATTCGGGTCAAAGTGGGCGCGGTGGACAGTCTGGGCCTGAAACAGCAGATCGTTGAACGGCAGGGCAAACAGGGCCTGAACCTCGGCGAGGGTCCAGTCGTGACGAAGGGCGTGACCGCCCGCGGTGAGAGCATTCATACATGGCTTCCGGTTGTTATTAGTGGGATCCTGCGCCCGCCATCTTGGGATGGACGGCCACAAAACCCGCCGCCGGGCCCGCGCGCTCAGGGTGATGCGCAGTGCCAAGTGGCTGAAATTGTTGG
The DNA here is from genome assembly GCF_027706185.1 of Aeromonas sp. Y318-3. Taxonomy (NCBI): domain Bacteria; kingdom Pseudomonadati; phylum Pseudomonadota; class Gammaproteobacteria; order Aeromonadales; family Aeromonadaceae; genus Aeromonas; species Aeromonas sp. Y318-3. The sequence continues at coordinate 149,646 of NZ_JAPDCN010000002.1, read as the reverse complement.
CTAGTGTAGAGAGCACGCGTAGACTGTCAACACCGACCAGATCAAACCAATTGACAACAGAACAACAAATGACCAACCAAGAATTCGACCTGCACCACATCTGGCACCCCTATACCTCACTCACTCACCCCCTGCCCTGCTATGAAGTGGCCAGCGCCAAAGGGGTGAAGCTCACCCTCAGCGATGGCCGCAAACTGGTGGATGGCATGAGCTCCTGGTGGGCTTGCGTGCACGGCTATCAGGTGCCGGAACTGGACGCTGCCGCCACCGCCCAGCTCGGCAAGATGTCCCACGTGATGTTTGGCGGGCTGACCCACCCCCCGGCGGTCGAGCTCTGCCGCAAGCTGGTGGAGATCACTCCGAAGGAGCTTGATCGGGTCTTTCTGGCCGATTCCGGCTCGGTAGCGGTGGAAGTGGCGCTCAAGATGGCGCAGCAGTACTGGCACGCCAGGGGGACGCCCAGAGCCAAATTTGTCGCCCTGCGCAGCGGCTATCACGGCGACACCTTTGGCGCCATGAGCGTCTGCGATCCCGATGGCGGCATGCACGAGCTCTACAAGGGATTCCTGCCGGAACACTATTTTGTCGATGCGCCGAACTGTCGCTTCCACGCCGAGTGGGACGAGCAGTGCGTGGTGGAGCTGGCCACACTCATGGCCGATCATCACGAGGAGATAGCCGCCATCGTGCTTGAGCCCATAGTGCAAGGCGCTGGCGGCATGCGCTTCTACCACCCCCGCTACCTGCAGTGGGTGCGTGCCCTGTGCGACGAGTTCGGCGTGCTGCTCATAGCTGACGAGATTGCCACCGGCTTTGGCCGCACCGGCCAGCTGTTTGCCTGTGACTGGGCGGGGATCAGCCCCGACATCATGTGTCTGGGCAAGGCGCTCACCGGCGGCTACCTCACCCTCTCGGCGACCCTAACCACCGAGCATGTCGCCCGTACCATCTGTGACGGCAAGGCGGGGGTCTTTATGCACGGCCCCACCTTTATGGGTAATCCCCTCGCCTGCGCGGTGGCCAACGCCTCCATCGAGTTGCTGCTGGCCTCACCGTGGCAGGAGCGGGTGCGCGCCATCGAGCATCAGCTGCGTACCGAACTGGTAGAGCTGACCCTGCACCCGGCGGTCGCTGATGTGCGGGTGCTCGGCGCCATCGGGGTGGTGGAGATGAAAGAGCGGGTGGATGTGGCGCGCATCCAGCGCAAGTTTGTCGAACTGGGCGCCTGGATCCGCCCCTTTGGCAAGCTGGTCTACCTGATGCCCCCCTTCGTTATAACCCCCGAACAGCTGCGGGTATTGACCGGCGCCATCCGTCAGGCCATCACCGAAGGCGAGTTTTAATGCAATGCAACGGGCGGCCATCGCTGCCGCCCGTTTGACTACCGGCATTTGATATATAAAGAGGGCAACTTTATCCACTTCAGTGCAGTTTCACTTGCCGTAATGTGAGCAAAACACCAGACCTGAGGCCCCAAGAGGGGTAAACTGCTGCGGTTTTACCATCAAGAAAGACTGCTCATGCGCCTCTCCATTGCTGCCAAAATCAACTTTTTCCTGCTCTTCATCTTCTCCATGGTACTGGTCTTCTCCGCAGCCTATCAGGCAGTGCGCGAGCGCGATCTCATCCTGACCCTCATCAAGGAGCAGAGCCGCGAGCAGACCGAAGCCTATTTCGATGGCCTCAACATGCTGATGCTGACTGGCAAGATGGATGCCCGCGATACCCTGCGCGGCAAGTTTCTCGACCACGCCCATGTGGAGGATGCCCGCATCGTGCGTGGCGATGCGGTGAGCAAACAGTTCGGGCCGGGACGGGAGACAGAGCAGGTAAAAGATGAGTTTGATGAGCTGGCTCTGGCGGGCAAAGGGAGTCTGGAGGTGGTGCACAACGGCATGCACAGCCGTCTGGTGGTCACCCGACCGCTGCTGGCCAAGAAGGATTTTCGCGGGACCGACTGCACCAGCTGTCATCTGGTGCCGGAGAACACTGTGTTAGGGGCCGTGCGCTTTGACTACTCCCTCGATTCGCTGTTTACCCGGGTCGAGCAGAATATTCTCACCTCGGCGCTCATTCTCACCGGCATCTTCGGGATGGGACTGCTGCTGACCCTCTGGGTCATCCGCACCTGGATCGTGCGCCCCCTCAACCAGTTGACCCGCTCCATGGAAGAGGCCACCGACTTGCACGACTTCGGCCACCGGCTGGAGGGGGATGACGGCGACGAGATTGGCCGGGTGGCGGTGGCCTACAACCAGATGCTCGACAGTGTGGAGCGCCAGCTCGGCAAACGCACCAAGGCCAGCAGGCAGGAGCCGGATCAGCCCCGCTAAGACGAACGCTTAACCGACGTAGTAGAAAAGCAGACTGGCGATCAGCACCAATAGCAGGATGGCCAGATTGACATGCCGGGAATCATCCTGACGGCGGCTGCGCTTGCGCTCCAGCAGCAACACCGCCAGCGTCAGGGCACAGCAGCTCCAGAGCCCGTAGACCAGCCAGGGGGTAAGGGCCGGGTCCCAATAATCGCGCACCTCGATCCCGCCATAGACCAGAAAACCGTAGGCGATTTCGGGACGGGCATAGTGGTAAAGGGAGAGCAGCACGATAAAGCCGCCCCAGCAGAGCATCACCAGCCCCTGCAACAACCGTGTCAGCCAATCTGGCCCATGCCGCCGATCTTTCACCCACCTCTCCTGCGCCCGTGACACTCTTGTTGAGTGAACCATGCCGAAAACCCCACCAGAGTCCGACATTTTTGCTTGTTTATCAAACCCGCGCGGGTAAGATTGACGGCTTAGTCTGCCATGGTGGGCCATCTGTGCCCGGGCCAGACTCCCTAGTGTTGCAAATAGCGCTGCAAGAACAAGCTGGAGACAATATTTCGATGACGCACGCATCCGTAGTAGATGTGCTGGCCGGTAAGTATCCGGTCGGCACCACCCAAACTGTCAAAGGGTGGATCCGGACTCGCCGTGATTCCAAGGCGGGGATCTCATTTTTGGCCATTTCCGATGGCTCCTGTTTCCATCCGGTACAGGCAGTTGTCCCCAATACCCTGGCCAATTACGAGAATGAAGTGCTGCGTCTGACCACTGCCTGCTCCGTGGAAGTGACCGGCGTGGTTGCCGCCTCTCAGGGCAGCGGCCAGGCTTTCGAACTGCAGGCGACCGAGGTGAAGGTAGTCGGTTGGGTCGAAGATCCGGACACCTACCCGATGGCCGCCAAGCGCCACAGCATCGAATACCTGCGTGAACAGGCCCACCTGCGCCCGCGTACCAACATCGTTGGCGCCGTGACCCGCGTTCGTCACTGCCTGGCGCAAGCCATCCACCGCTTCTTCCACGAAGAGGGCTTCCTCTGGGTTGCGACCCCGCTCATCACCGCTTCTGACACCGAAGGTGCCGGCGAGATGTTCCGCGTCTCCACTCTGGACATGGAAAACCTGCCGCGCACCGACGCCGGCAAGGTGGACTACAACGAAGATTTCTTCGGCAAAGAGGCTTTCCTGACCGTATCCGGCCAGCTGAACGCCGAAACCTATGCCTGCGCCCTCTCCAAGGTCTACACCTTCGGCCCGACCTTCCGCGCTGAAAACTCCAACACCAGCCGCCATCTGGCCGAGTTCTGGATGGTTGAGCCGGAAGTGGCCTTCAACGATCTGGAAGATAACGCCGCACTGGCCGAAGCCATGCTTAAGTATGTCTTCAACGCCGTACTGACCGAGCGTCGTGACGATCTGGAGTTCTTCGCCCAGCACGTAGACAAGGATGCCATCGGCCGTCTGGAGCGTTTCGTCTCCTCCGACTTCGCCCAGATCGACTACACCGACGCCATCGAAGTGCTGCAAAACTGCGGCAAGAAGTTCGAGTTTCCGGTCTCCTGGGGTATCGACCTCTCCTCCGAGCATGAGCGCTATCTGGCCGAGGAGCACTTCAAGTCTCCGGTGGTGGTGAAGAACTACCCGAAAGATATCAAAGCCTTCTACATGCGCCTCAACGACGACGGCAAGACCGTTGCCGCGATGGACGTACTGGCACCCGGCATCGGCGAGATCATCGGTGGTTCCCAGCGTGAAGAGCGTCTGGACGTGCTAGATGCCCGTCTGGCCGAGATGGGCCTGAACAAGGAAGATTACTGGTGGTATCGCGACCTGCGTCGCTTCGGTACCGTGCCGCACTCCGGCTTCGGTCTGGGCTTCGAGCGTCTGGTAGTCTACGTGACCGGTATGGGCAACGTCCGCGACGTGATCCCGTTCCCGCGTACTCCACGTACCGCCGAGTTCTGATCAGCGGCATATTGCCACTGCATTGCAAAAGCCGACCTGCGGGTCGGCTTTTTTATTGTCACCGTTATGGGTGATACTCAGGATCAACCGGCACAAGGAACTCGTCGCCTATGGGATATCGCCTGCTGCTCTCGCTATTGCTGTCCTGCATGCCTGTTCAACTGTGGGCCGAGCCCATTCGTCTGACCACCCTGGAGTGGCCCCCCTACACCAGCCAGAGCCTGCCCGATGGCGGCCTTACCGGTCATATCGTCAAACGCGCCTTTGCCGAAGCGGGACTGGAAGTGACGTTCGACTTCTATCCCTGGCAGCGGGCGGTGCGGCTGGCGGCCGACCCGACCCAGCCTTATAGCGGCTATTTTCCCGAGTACCTCTCCGACACCCTGCCCACTCTGTGGCGCAGCTCCGCCAGCGTAGGCGACAGCGTGCTCGGTATGGCGCAGCGCTCAGGCCCCCCCATCCCCTGGCAGCAGCTCACGGATCTCGCCCCCTACCGGATCGGCGTGGTGGAGGGGTACGTCAACACGCGTGAATTCGATGCACTGATGGCCAGCAAGCGCCTCAACACTGCCGCCGTCGATGCTGACCTGCTCAACCTGCGCAAATTGCAGCGCGACCGGCTCGATCTGGCGGTGATCGACCGGGATGTCTTCCACTGGCTCATCAACCATGATCGCAAGCTGATCAGCGCCAGATTACAGTTTCACCCGAAGATCCTCGAACACAAGAGCCTGCACATCATGTTTCGCCCCGATCAGCAGGCGTTGCAGCAACGGGTGGCACAGGCCATTGCCAGATTGGATATTGCCAAGCTGAGCGAAGATTATCAGCGCCGCTATCTGCAGCAAGCACCTGCGGCCAAGTGAGCCAACCCGCCGAAGTCAGCCCTTGCTGGCAAAAATAGCCTGAGCGCTGGCTTTTTCACCCTCTTCTGCCGCAATCGAGCCCTTTTTATGCCCCTCCCCTGCAGTTCTGTTGCCGCACTGTGCGGCCACCATGACCCCCCGCTGGCTTGGCCCCGAGTGATACCAGCTGGTGACAAAAATGATGTTTTTGTTAGTACGTGGTTTTTAAGTGGTTTAATCAAAAATTCATCGAGTTATTGAAGTAACTCAATTTTTTCACTTTTTCAGGGGAGCAGAATAGCAACTAACCCTTTTGGGCTAAATAAAACAGACAATGACAATTCATGGTTCAGGCTACCCGCGGCAATATGGGTTGAATCACACGAGGTAACGGAATGATCTTGATGGAATTTTTGGTGGTACTCGGCTGCTTGCTGCTGGGTACCCGCTTTGGGGGCATGGGACTCGGTCTCATCAGTGGTATCGGTCTCTTCCTGCTGACCTTCGTCTTCGGCCTGGTGCCGGGCGAACCGCCTGTTCAGGTAATGCTGACCATTCTGGCGGTGATCGGCTGTGCCGCCACCCTGCAGACTGCCGGTGGCCTCAACCTGATGATGCAAGTGGCCGAGCGCCTGCTGCGCCGTCACCCGCAATACATCACTATCTTGGCGCCGCTCACCACCTGGACCCTCACCTTCCTGTGCGGTACCGGCCACGTGGTCTACACCATGTTCCCCATCATCGCCGACATCGCGCTGCAGAAGAACATCCGTCCCGAGCGTCCGATGGCCGTGGCCTCCGTTGCCTCCCAGATGGCCATCTGCGCCTCCCCGGTCTCCGTTGCCGTGGTCTCCATGGTCTCCATTCTGGCGGCCGGTCACGGTATCGGTCAGGCTTACGGCCTGCTCGACATCCTGATGATCGCCATCCCCTCCTCCCTGACCGGTGTCATCGTGGCAGCCCTGTGGAGCCTGCGTCGCGGCAAGGATCTGGACAAGGACGAAGAGTTCCAGGCCAAGATCAAAGACCCGGAGCAGCGTGCCTTCATCTACGGCGGTGGTGAAACCCTGCTCAATACCAAGTTCCCGAAAGAGGCCTACTGGTCTACCTGGATCTTCTTCGCCGCCATCGCTGCCGTGGTATTGCTCGGTGCCAACGAAGGTCTGCGTCCGGTGTTCACCATCAAGGACAAAACTGGCCCGCTCTCCATGAACCTGGTGATCCAGATGATGATGCTGATCGCCGGTGCCATCATCCTGATGCGCTGCAAGGTCAAGCCGGGCGAGATCGCCAACGGCGCCGTCTTCAAGGCAGGCATGGTCGCCATCTTCTCCGTATTCGGGGTGGCATGGATGAGTGAGACCTTCTTCCAGGCTCACATGCCCCTGCTCAAAGAGACCCTGGCCCATGTGGTACAGGCCCAGCCCTGGACCTACGCCCTGGTGCTGTTCCTCATCTCCAAGCTGGTAAACAGCCAAGCCGCCGCCCTCACCGCCATCGCCCCCATGGGTCTGGCGCTGGGTGTGGAGCCTAAGCTGCTGATCGCCTTCCTGCCGGCGAGCTACGGCTACTTCGTGCTGCCAACCTACCCGAGCGATCTGGCCTGTATCGGTTTCGACCGCTCCGGCACCACCCGCATCGGCAAGTTCATCATCAACCACAGCTTCATCATTCCGGGGCTGATCGGAGTGGTGACCTCCTGCTCGCTGGGCTTTATCCTCACCAGCATCCTGCTCTAATCGCAGCGGCGTTTACCACGCTATTGCAATACAGGCCCCCGCTTCGGGGGCCTGCTTTTTTCCCGCTCTGTGACCCCAACCATTTCCCCGCCGCCATTTCCGGACACAATACCTTTACCTCTGCCCACGCCGCTGGGTAGCATGCCCCCTCGTTCACCACCGGAATCTCATCCATGTCTCGCGTCATCCTGCTCTGGAGCGGTGGCAAAGATGCCATGCTGGCCCTCTGTCATGCCCGTCAAGCGGGCCATCAGGTGGTGGCACTGGCCACCTTTGCGCCGCCAGAGCCCCGATTTCTCGCTCACCCCTTGCCGCTGGTGCGCCGTCAGGCGGAAGCCCTCGGGCTGCCCCATCTGCTGGTCACCATAGAAGCGCCGTTCGATCTCGGTTATGAGCGGGAACTGGCACGGCTCAAGGAGGAGTGGCAACTCGATGGCGTAGTCACCGGCGATATCGACAGCGTGGGCGGCGCACCAAACTGGATCCGCGAACGCTGCCAGCCGCTGGATCTCACCGTCCATACCCCGCTCTGGCAACAATCTCGTCAAGCCTTGCTGGCGGATATGCTGGCCCGCGGCATCGTCGCCCACCTCTCCTGCGTCGATACCCGGGTACTGGCCCCCGAGTGGACTGGGCGCACCCTCGATGCCGCCACCCTCAGCGATCTGCAGCAACTGGCCGAGCGCGAGGGCTTCGATGCCTGCGGCGAGCAGGGGGAATACCACACCATGGTGACCGACGGCCCGGGCTTTGCCGCCCCGCTGCACCTCGATGGCTGGCAGGTGGCGCGGCAGGATCATCTGGCCTATCTGGCCGAGCCACAGGGATAACGGCCTCAGGCCATCTGGCACGCTCGTTCAGGGACACGCGAAAAATCGAGATAAAAAAACGGAAGGCAACAGCCTCCCGTTTGGGTTTGATCGGGCCAGTTTTGAGCGGGCCATGACGACCCGAACAAGAAATAAACCGGCTTATTTCGCCAGCTTGCCCAGCACCCGCTGCAGCAGGCGGATGCGTGGCTCGATGCTCTCCAGCAGCAGGAACTCCGCCTCCGAGTGGAAACCGCCCCCCATGGGGCCGAAACCATCGAGGGACGACACACCCGCGGCGGCGGTGAAGTTGGCATCCGAGCCGCCACCGGCCTCCAGCCAGTTGAAGGGGATCCCCTCCTCCTTGGCTGCCGCCTCCACCAGCGCCATCAACGCCTCGGTGTCACCGCTCGGGCGCATCGCCGGCTTGAAGGTCTGGCGATCCACCTCGACCCGACAACCCGCGAGGAAGGGGTTGTTAGCCATAAAGGTGAGCCGGTCGTGTACCGCAGCGGCCTCTTCGTTGCTCCAGAAGCGCAAATCCACGATCGCCTCGGCAAAGTCCGGCACCACGTTGACGCCGGTGCCGCCCTGTACCACGCCGACGTTCATGGTGGTGCCCGTGGTCATGTTGACCTGCTCGTTGATGGCCAGCACCCAATGCGCCAGCTCGGTGATAGCAGAGACACCTTCGGTGAGGGCCGAACCGGCATGGGACGCCTTGCCGTGGAAGGTGATGCGATATTTGGCATTGCCCTTGCGGGCGCTGATGAGATCCCCGTTGGGACGAGCCGCCTCGGCCACCAGCACGCAGCCGCTCTGTTTGGCCTTCTCCACCAGCCAATCTTTCGACCAAGGGGAGCCAATCTCTTCGTCGCAGTTGCAGCAGACCAGCACCTTGAGCTTGGCAAGCAATGCCGGATCCATCTCTTTGAGGGCATACCAGATAGAGAGCAGGCCGCTCTTCATGTCCGACACACCGGGGCCAAAGGCTTGATTGCCTTCGATTTTCAGCGGGCGCTTGGCCGCCGTCCCCTCGGGGAAGACGGTATCCATGTGGCCGCACAGCATCACGTCGTAGTGATCGGCACCCGGCGCATTGGTTGCCTCGAGGCAGGGGCCGCACTCGGCAGCGAACTGGTGGCGGGTCACCTGCCAGCCGATGGCCTCATATTTCTCGGTCATGATGTCGGCCACCTTCGCTACCCCGGCCGGGGTGCGAGTACCGCAATCGAGGTTGATGAGCGGGGCCAGATCGGCCAGATAGCTATCGAGGGAAAACGGGCTCTTTACAACTGTCATTATCTTCTCCATGCAACAATCAGCATTGATGGCCGATCGTCTATTGCAACAATGCGACACAGTGAGAAAAAGGCGGGCAGCCATGCCACCCGCCCGACCGGTAAATTCCAAACACCACTACATAACCCGCATCACTACATAAACAGCAGATAGTTGAGGGTCAACGCCGTCACCAGCGCCCCCGCCATCGGCACGCTGGTGCGCTTGACCACGGTAAAGGGCGATACCTTGGCAATCCCCGCACAGGCGATCAGTACCGCAGCGATGGGGGAGACGGTGCGGCCGATACTGGAAGCGAGCTGCATCGGCAGCAGCATGGTCACCGCCGGTACGCCAAACTTGGCCGCCACCGCCGGTGCCAGGGTCGAGAAGCTGAGGAACGCCGCGTTGCCGGAGCCCATGATGACCGCCGCTACCATGATCAGCGCCACCATCACCAGGGTCATCAGACCGCTGCCGATACCGGCATTGCTGGCAGAGTGCAGCAGGGTATCGATGGCGCCGATGGCCTTGAGGGATTCGGCAAACAGCTCGGCACAGACGATGAGCGCCACCACGGGGCCGAACACCTTGCCCATGCCATCGAGGAAGCTCGACAGCCCGGCAAACGCGGTACGCACCGAGCGGCTACGCAGCAGCTCGCACAGCATGCCGATAAAGACCGACAGCAGCATGGCCACCTCCACGCTCATCTTGATGTCGCTCACCAGCAGCTTGGAGAAGGTCATCATCAGCACGAAGGGGATGATCGGCAGCAGGGCATACCAGGTGGGCGCCTGCACGCTCTCGGTGCCCTGCTCGTCCAGCTCGGCGTGATCGCCGCGATGGAGCGCAGGATCCCAGCCATCCTTGCGATCGCAGTGACGCTGCCAGAAGAAGTGCAGCACCATGGTCACCAGCAGCATGGGGGCCACCAGCCAGATCTGGTAGTCAACGAAATAGCTGGTCGGATCCATGCGGGATTGGCCGGCGGAGAAGATGGCGTTGGTCTGGGTCGGGCCAATTTCAAACGCCTGTGAGGTGGCGATGACACCACAGGCGGAGGCCGGGCTGATGCCGAGGTTGCGCATCACCGGATACATGGTGACCATCAACAGCAGGCCAAGGCCGGTGGCGGAGGTGACGAACAGAGAGACGAATACCGCCACCAGATAACAGATGGAGAGCATCAGGTAGCTGGACTGGATGCCTGCCACCGGTTTGACCGCCACTCGCACCAGCGCCTGGGAGGCCCCGATATGGGACATGTAAGTGGCAAAACCCGCCACCGCCATGATGGTGAGGCCGAGGCCCGCCGCGCGGTAGGAGAAGATCCCCTTGAACACTTCGAACAGGTCGAACAGGGCGAAGCCGGTGCTCTTGTCTGCGGGGAGAATGGGGTGCAGCCCCAGCCAGTAGGCCACTGCAAAAATGGCCATGCCCGCCAGCGCCAACACCGCCTGCGGGTTGTAATCCTTGATAATGCCGTAGACCACGGCGACCAGAACGAGCAAGACGAATAAAAGTTCCAATATTCACTCCTGATAAATTTATCGAAGAGCGAAATCTAGTGATCTGACCACTGTTTGCCTTTGATCCCTATCAATAAAGGTGCCGTCACCGTGATTCATTAGCATAATATGTCGGCCATGTAACAATTTTTCGTTATTTCAACTGCCGAAAAACCTTTATCACCCCATATCCGGGAATTGTGTGACGCGACTCCCCTCTTTTTTGCGTTGGATCAACATCTGACGGCGCCGAACTGGCGAAGATGCGCTTCGACACATAGCGACCATTTCGCGCCGGAGAGAGTTATGACAAGCCAAGCCACCGCAGGTGCTTCGACCTGCGACTACAAGCTGTGGGACATCCTCGTCGAGTCTGCAAAGGAACGCACTACCATTCGTTACTCCAAACTGGCCAAGCAGGCCGGGCTGGAGCAGTGCCAGGATGAACTGCGCACCCTGCTGCAACGCATCCGCATGTACTGCACCGAAAATAACCTGCCGATCCTCTCCGCCATCGTGGTGGACGACGTGGGCAAATACACTGGCCTCTCTTCCAGCCTGCCTGATGCACCCTGGGAACGGGCCCGGGTCTTTGACCATGAGTGGACCACCCTGCACTGATTGAGGTGCTCGATGATGCCGACCAAAACGCGCCCGCTGGCGCGTTTTGGCTATCTGGCGTTTGCCCCCTTCTCTTTTTCTCCTGCAATAGCGGCTCTTCTCCCGCAATAACGGGCCCATCGGGCACGCCCACCGTACTGCTTCTGATCTTGAACTCAAAAGCGCCGTTCAGGTGTGACCAGTTCCGGTAAAACCCGCGAGCCGGACCATCGGCGTTGCCATGGGATTGCCACAATGCCAGAATCGGGCCCTTGCACTGCGTTGATTCGGATTTTCGGGACGCGGCCCACGGCCAGCGCCCACAAGAGAAGGACTCCCCATGGCCATCACCCTCTATGGCATCAAGAACTGCGAGCTGTTTTTATTGAATAGACCACAAAAAAGCCCAAGGAATGCTTGGGCTTCGAACCATCGATGTCATCACCAATTAATAACAAACAGATCTCATTGAGAAGGCATAACTTAACGTTTTGTCAACTGCACCACTAGTTTGTACCGCATGTGATTCAAGCAACTACGCAGGTAGTGCTATCAGGGCACCCTATTTTCAACGTAGCATCAGACTGCTTTTCTATATGATGCTTGCTTAGGGTACTACTCGCACTTGATGCCCATAAGTCTAAAGTCCCAAGTCCATATCTTTGGGTACTCATTCGAGTGAGAAACGTAGTATTGGGTCTTATCATCCAGCTCCCTCACTGCGAAAATCTCTGTCTTTTGGCCTTCCTTAGAACTTTCATTACTCCATGTCGCCATACATTTTTTGCCTTCAGAGAGGGACTTTTGTACAGAACTTCCCTCTTCAGAAATCGCAGCAATAGCATTAGAAGTAAGAAAAACACCACACAGAACACATACAATCCCTGATAACTTCACTGTATGAACACTCCCTTATCGATAGATGGCAATGAAAAGATGCGATCAATCAAGATCACATCTCCTCATATCCGAGGTTGCTAGCACCAATACTGGATCAGTTGCACGAATATGCATTCATCGTAACAGTTGCCGAATTACCATTTGCGGTAACGTCAGTACCTGTAATGACAACAGCATTAGCTCCTAGCTTGATAGCCTCATTTGCAGCATTCTGTCTTGCCAATGCAACGTTCTTATCTACCGTCAAGCTGAAAATCTCAGTTCCTGATACTACATCAATGAGCTTGCAGCTCTCTGCCGCTTTAGCATCAATAACTTTTACTGGCAATGATGCTGATGAACTTGATGAACATGCAGTCATTAATGATACTGAAAATAGAATTGCAATTTTCTTCATTTCAAAATCCATTCTCTGAATCGTGGTTGATATACACCCAGTTAATGAGGGGGTACTCGGTACAAAATCATGCCCAAGCAACTCAAGGTTGACAAGCAATTCTATGGACACTCGACACGCTGATACCCAGCCGCTTTGCCACTGATGCCTTAGCGATGCCCTGCGATAGAAGATGCAGCACCTCATCCCGCTTCTCCATCGCTGTCGGCTTCCGGCCCTTGTAGACCCCTTTGGCCTTAGCCAAGGCGATTCCTTCCGCCTGACGCTCCAGCATGATTTCCCGCTCGAACGTGGCGATGGCCCCGATCATGGTCAGCATTAGCTTACCTGTCGGAGTGGCCGTGTCGATGCCCAGATTCTGGATCTGTAATGTTACCCCTTTGGCGTGTAACTGGTCTGTGATCTCCAGCAAGTGCCGGGTGTTCCGGGCCAGACGATCCAATTTGGTCACTTTTAGCACGTCTCCAGAGCGGGCGAATTCGAGCATTGCCTGTAGTTGCGGCCTATCCGTCTTGCTACCGCTGACCTTCTCCTGAAAAACTTTTTCACACTCCGCCAGAGCTGTCAGTTGCTGCTCCAGCGATTGCCCCGTGGTCGAGACACGGGCATACCCGATGATTGCCATGATGGCCTCCCAATAGGCTCAAGACCCTGCAAGAAAAACGTGTCAAAACTCGAAAACCAACCCGTGTGACAGGGGTTGCCGAGGGGCTTCCGGTCTGTCACACGGGCATGGTCTATTGAGCGTCCGGCTCTTTCGGCGGGGGCGGTGGTGTCTGCATCGAGTTGACGGCCTCTTTGATGAGGACGCCCAAGGCTGCCAGCAGTGCCGCCTCCAACGCTTTCAGTAACGGGTTTCCTTGCTGCTCATTCATACGCCTTCTCCTTGCTGGATGGCTCCCGACAAGGGGCCAGATGTGATGTATTCCATGGGGTTCTCCTATGGTGTAGATCTCCATCTCGCTTATACCGGCGTAGGGTCTGAATGTTGCCTGCTCGCTTTCCTTGTGCTGGTGGGGTTCGGGATTGTTTTTTCAGGGCCGCCAACGGGGCGAGATCGTTGCTATCTTCTTGATTTGTCTCCTTCGGGTGGCTTGTAGGCTCCCCCTCGGTGCAGTAAATAGATAAGAGTCTGAGTAACTAAACGGGTATCTATATCGGGCTGGAACAGCTGGAACACCAGACACATGCCGCCGAAAAGCCCATGAACACGCTGCTGGATGTGTCGATGAGACTCAAATCGACCAGATACATCACCCCGAAATGTGTCGATTGGCAGTCACTCGCGGCGGGGTCAGACGGTAATACGACAACTTGTCGCTATGCCCATCTATCAATCGCCAATCGAGCCGAGCAGCAATCTTCTTCAAATCGCGTTTGGGCTGAGAGGAGTAACGCAGATACCCGGTAGAATCGCAGGTATAAGCACTCTGTGAGGACTCCCGCGTGATATAGATATGCCCCTCCTCCTGTCGCCATTTCATCACTTCCAGCAGTTCTTGCAGGTACTCTTCCACGCTTAGGATGCGTCCCTGAGTACGACAGATGGTGGCCCACAACTCTTGCTCCTCGTGCCGAATTCTGAGCGGTCTGAGGCCCGTCTGCTGCTCAATGTAGGCATCACGCTGTTGGTCTGCTTGGCGGTTCGCTGGCTCCAGATGATAAGCTTCGTCAAACTCCAGCAAGTACGTTTCCTGCCGGATCGGTACGTCAAAATAATTTCCGTCCGGGTCGAACCACTGCAAATCGACTCGGAAATCTATTCGGTAAGGGCCGCAAGAAAACTGCGGGATCACTTCGATTCGCAAACCCGGCTGCTGTTCTTCAAACCAAGCAAGCAGCGAAACTAGGTACTCTGTGTAAAATGCTGCCTCATAGCGGCTCTGACCTTCCTCTCGTGGTAATGATTGTCCGGTCAACCGCTCGATCTCCGCTATCAACGCTGCGTTCAGGTGAGAGCTGGGGCCATAGGTCAACACAGCCAAGGCTTGTAAGGGAGTCCACATTCCCAATCCATTATCCGGTTCGGGAACCTCCGGCAGGTCGAGTCCTTGAACCTGCCGGATGTTGTTGATTGCCCGCCTGACGTACTGACTGTACCGCCCATTGAAACCAGGTATTTGTGACAGCAATGATCTGGGGTCGATAATCCCTCGGGCAGGTTGGCCAATGAAAATTGCTGTCATGTTCAATAGCACCTCATCACAGCTTTTTACTTGGAATATTCCGAGCTCAAATCTTCGAAATCTGGATCTGTACCATCATCATTCTTCTGGAGATTTCGAATGTAATCGTCCATCTCCTGTTGCATAACTGAAGGGTCAACACCATAAGGAGCTTCAGTTTGAGTCTTTCTTACTAGGTAGCTAGACCCGTCATAAATCGAACTCCCCGCCAACTTGTCTTCAAAGATCTGCGTCAATACGCGACCACCATCAATATCCATATACTCAGCCCACAGATAGCCGCCATCAAAGCGGAATCGAATTTCCTTCAACGCTGTTTTCAGCTGGCCGTTGAATCGTTGGCGTTGCTCCGTACTGCGAAGGTCTTCAGGATCTACGAAGTATTTGAGCGTTTTCACTGATAGCTCCCGGCTCATAAGGTCACTTTCAGCTCGTTGAATTTGCTTTTCTAAGGCTTGCGTCTTCTTCTTGCATTGCTCGAACAAGACTCGATAATCCGCATCATTATCGTTATCCAGCACAAGTTGAGCTGCCTTCTTTCTCTTCTGGGTCTCAACCTCTAGCTGAACTCGTAATTCGGCTAGCGTGGTTCTAAGAGCGATTGTTTTATCCTCCCCCTCAACCCGTTGCTTCATTACCCTGTTCAGCAAGAACACTGCTTGCAAAAGTTGTGGTTCAACCTTGCCGTAAAGCATGTTCGGTAATTTGCACCCAGCGGTGTTTTGCTTGGGACAAACCAGATAGTTTCTTGGGCTCCCTGCTCGCCCTTTGTTTTGATAACGTAATGACTCACCACACTGACAGCGAAGTACACCACTGAAGAGATTGTTAAAGGTTCCCTTGCGATAGGAACCACTATGCTTGTTTCTCTTGCTGATAAGGTGTTGCACCTCTTCAAACAAGGCTGGGGAGACTATCGTGGGGTAGTACCCCAAGATTGGCTCATCAGCAGGCACCCGATGGCCGTTCTCAATGACATGTGGCTGGAAAACACCGATCACCGCTTGACTCTTGATGACCGCTTGAATACCTGCCGGACGCCAGTCAGCCTCTTTGCCGAATGTTTTGTAGCCTTTGTCTAGGAATACCTTAGCAATCTGCTCATAGCCACAGCCTGACTTCGCCATTTCAAACATCTCGTTCACAATAGCTACTCGTTCGGAGATAGGGACGATCTGCTCCCCATCCCTAGTGAGCCATGAAGGTAGACGGGAGTTAGCTATCACTTTGTTGTTCTTTCTTGCCTGCTCACGGCCATTTGACCATGCTGCACGGCTCCGACGGCTTTTCATCTCTGACTCATCATTAGCACGAGCCATGTAGACGATTGAGACTATCAGCTTGGTGAAGTCCACCTGACCTCTACGAAAGACCTGCTTATCAGAGAGGGTTACAATGACGATCCCCGCCCTCACAATAGCTAGGAACTGTTCAAGGGCCTCTTCGACTGCTTGTCTGCTCAGACGGTCTACTGACTCAACCAGCAGGTATGACCCCTGTTCAATCTCACCGTGCTTCACAGCATCAACGAAGCGACCTAACGCCCCTTCAGACATGTTGGCACCACGAAATGCACTCGTGCCGAAATCATCAATCGTCTTGTCATCAAGCTGGAGATTGTGCTCAGCACAGTAATCCATAGCCTGCTGAAGCTGGCGGCGATAACTATCTCCTTGCGCCTGCTTGGGGGTACTGAATCGAATATAGGAATAGGCTTTCACGGGGCGACTCATGGCAACTCCTTTGCTATTGGCTCACATTGGAAGCAAGTGAGCACGGCTGAAAATTAAGATGGGATGAGCCTATCAGTTGGTCGGCACTTTACACAATATGCAATCAAAGTTATTTTTACCGAAACCACCACATTGCAGAAGAACAGCCCACCGTCAGACGACCAGCCCAAGGTAGCCACATTTCCCTGCATAGTGATCGCCTGTATGCTATGGCCCATTGAACGGAACACGGTGAACTCCATGGAAAACAAGACCGAATGCAAAGTTGTGCTCTACGGCATTTCCCCCAAAAACTGCGACACCATCAAGAAAGCCCGCAAGTGGCTGGATGAGGCCGGTATCGACTACCGCTTTCACGACCACCGCACCGACGGCCTGAACCCGGACGATCTGGACAGCTGGCTGGCAAAACTCGGCTGGGAAGCCCTGCTCAACAGCCGCGGCACCACCTTCCGCGCCCTGCCGGATGAGGCCAAACAGGGGCTCGACACCACCAAGGCGCGCGCCCTGCTGCTGGAACATCCGGCCATGATCAAGCGCCCGCTGCTCGACCGTGACGGCGAACTGACCCTGGGTTTCAAGGCTGATCACTACCAATCCCTCTTCTCCCGTTAAGGACAACTAAGGACAACTGATGTCGGATGTCATCGCACTGGCCAAGGATCTGATCCGCCGCCCCTCCGTTACCCCCCTCGATGAAGGGTGCCAGACCATGATGGCGGAGCGCCTCGCCAGGATCGGGTTTGTCATCGAGCCCATGGTGTTTGAGGACACCACCAACCTCTGGGCCCGCCGCGGCAGCGAGGGGCCACTGTTCTGCTTCGCCGGCCACACCGACGTGGTGCCCGCCGGGCCGCTGGAGAAATGGCACACCCCGCCGTTCGAGCCGACCATCAAGGATGGCGTGCTCTACGGGCGCGGCGCCGCCGACATGAAAGGCTCGCTGGCTTCCATGGTGGTGGCGGTCGAGCGCTTCGTGGCCGAGCATCCGGATCACACCGGGTCCATCGCCTTTCTCATCACCTCCGATGAAGAGGGGCCCTTTATCAATGGCACCACCCGGGTGATCGACACCCTGGAGGCCCGCAACGAGAAGATCCGCTGGTGCATCGTCGGCGAGCCCTCCTCCACCGACGTGGTGGGGGATGTGGTGAAAAACGGCCGCCGCGGCTCCATCACCGGCGATCTGCTGGTGCGCGGGGTGCAGGGCCATGTCGCCTATCCCCATCTGGCGGACAACCCCATTCACAAAGCCGCGCCAGCGCTGGCGGAACTCGCCGCCACCGTGTGGGATGAGGGCAACGCCTACTTCCCCCCCACCAGCTTCCAGATCGCCAATATCTCGGCCGGCACCGGCGCCTCCAACGTCATTCCGGGTGAGCTGCAGGTCCAGTTCAACTTCCGCTTCAGTACCGAACTGACCGACATGGATATCCGTGAGCGGGTCGAAGCGCTGCTGGATAAACATGGCCTCGATTATCAGCTGAGCTGGACCCTCTCCGGCCAGCCGTTCCTCACCGACACAGGCGCGCTGCTCGATGCGGCTGTGGCGGCCATCGAGGCGGTGAACGGTCAGCGACCGGCCCTGCTCACCACCGGCGGCACCTCCGACGGGCGCTTTATCGCCCCTACCGGCGCCGAGGTGATTGAGCTTGGCCCCGTCAACGCCACTATTCACAAGGTGAACGAGTGCGTGAAGGCGGACGATCTGGATCTGCTGGCCGACATGTACCAAGGGGTGCTCGAGAGATTGCTGGCATGACGCAGGAACAACTGCTGGGGCTCGACGAGAGCCACCTTATTCTGGTGGGGCGCGGCCCTCATCGTCTGACCGCCGCCACCGCGGCGGCCTTCAACGACATGCAGGTGGCGGCCGCCTATGAGGGGTTCAACCTGCAGGCGGCCTCCAGCTGGCGCAGCTTCGAGCGCCAGCTCGCCATCTGGAATGGCAAGTGGCGCGGCGAACGGCCACTGCTCGATGCCAACAGCCAGCCCATCGATGCCCTGCAACTGGGCGAGGTGGAGCGGCTGCACGCCATCCTGCGCTGGAGCGCCCTGCCCGGCACCAGCCGCCACCACTGGGGGACCGATCTCGACATCTACGACCCGGACTGTTTGCCTGCCGATACCAAACTGGCACTGGAGCCGTGGGAGTATGAAGCCGGGGGCTGGTTTGCAGATCTCAGCGAGTGGCTCAGCGACCATATGAGCGACTTCGGCTTCTTCCTCCCTTATGCCAAGCCGGTCGGGGCACAGAGCGGGGTCGCCTACGAGCCCTGGCATATCAGCTTCTCGCTGGAGTCCGATGAGCAGCGGCTCGATCCCGCAGCACTGGCGCTTTGCCTGCAACAGGCGGATATTGAAGGCAAGTCGACCATATTGGCCAATCTTGATGAAATTTTGGCCCGTTATGTCACCACCTGTCCTGACGAAAGGAAAATCCCATGAATCTCTGGCTGTGGATAGGGTTGCCGCTGCTGTTCCTGCTCGGGCTGTTTCTCAATGCCATCAAAGACATGAAACGGCTGGAGAAGCAGTTGCCCAACTACAAGGACAAGATCCGCGAAGTGAAGGATGACGAGGACGACTGAATCCCGCCCCATCCCGTGGGGAGCGCCCTTGTGCTCCCCTCTCCCTCTGCTGTGCCGTTTCGCTTTTCCCCGCCCTCTCCTCCCTGCGCATCCTTAAATCGACGCTCCTTTGACTCCGCTTTCGTTAACCCCGTCACTGTCAGAATATGGCGCGGCCATGCTGAAAAAAGGGATGAAAAATGTAAGAAAGTGCAAATTGATGCACAAATAAGCCACACAAGGGGGGCCTAACTGCATATAATGTGCCTACTTTGCACATTACCAGGAAGGAGTTCGCCCTTGGATGCCGCTACCATCAACAGTTTCTTTTTTGTCGCTGCCCTGTTGGTGGGAGCCAGCGTACTGTTGAGCGCCCTCTCTTCCCGCCTCGGTATTCCCATTCTGGTTATCTTCCTCGCCGTCGGCATGCTGGCGGGTGAGGATGGCCCAGGTGGCATCCACTTCGCTGACTACTCCATCGCCTATCTGGTGGGCAACCTGGCGCTTGCCATCATTCTGCTCGACGGCGGCATGCGCACCCGGGTCTCCTCGTTCCGGGTGGCGCTCTGGCCTGCCTTGTCGCTGGCGACGGTCGGGGTGGCTATCACCACCGGCCTGACGGGGCTCGCCGCTGCCTGGCTGTTTGACCTCAACCTGATGCAGGGGATGCTGATCGGCGCCATCGTCGGCTCCACCGATGCGGCGGCGGTCTTCTCCCTGCTTGGCGGGCGCAGCCTCAACGAGCGGGTGAGCGCGACGCTGGAGATAGAGTCAGGCAGCAACGACCCCATGGCGGTGTTTCTCACCGTCACCCTGATCGAGGTGCTCGCCACCGCCCAGCAAGGGCTGGATGGGGGCTTCCTGCTGCTGCAACTGGTCAAGCAGTTCGGTCTTGGCGCCGGGATCGGCCTTGGCGGCGGCTGGCTGCTGTGGCGCCTCATCAACACAGCCCGTCTGGCGCCGGGGCTCTATCCGCTGCTCACCGTCAGCGGTGGCCTGCTGATCTTCGCCCTCACCACTGCGGTCGGTGGCAGCGGCATTCTCGCCATCTATCTCACCGGTCTGTTGCTCGGCAACCTCGCCCTGCGCAGTCGCAGCACCACATTGTCGGTGCTGGATGGCCTGACCTGGCTCAGCCAGATCGGCATGTTTCTGGTGCTGGGGCTGCTCGCCTCCCCCCACAAGCTGCTGCCCATCGCCCTGCCCGCGCTGGCGCTGGCGATGTGGATGATCCTGTTTGCCCGCCCGGTGTCGGTCTGGATCGGGCTGCTGCCGTTCAAGAACTTCGCCCCCCGCGAGCGCTGGTTTATCTCCTGGGTTGGCCTGCGCGGCGCCGTGCCCATCATTCTGGCGGTCTTCCCCATGATGGCGGGACTGCCCAACGCCCAGCTCTACTTCAACGTCGCCTTCTTCGTGGTGCTGGTTTCGCTGATTTTGCAGGGCAGCTCGCTGCCGCTGGCATCAAAACTGGCGCGGGTGGAGGTACCGGCACCGCCGTCGCCCATCAACCGCTCCGGGCTCGAGATCGATCTCGACAGCCAGTGGGAGACCTTCGTCTACCAGCTGGGGGAGGAGAAGTGGTGCATCGGCTCGCCACTGCGGGATCTGCAGATGCCCGCCGGCACCCGGATCTGCGCCCTGTTTCGTGGCCGCGAGCTGCTCCACCCCTCGGGCAGTACCTGTCTGCAGGCGGACGATATCCTTTGCGTCATCGGTCACGAACGTGACCTCCCCGCCCTCGGCCAGCTGTTCAGTCAAGCGCCGGAGCAAGATCTCGGCCCCCGCTTCTTCGGTGACTTCCTGCTGGAAGCGACGGCACGGCTGGTGGATCTCGCCCCTCTCTATGGGCTGGATGTGAGCGAGATGGCGGATCAGACACTGGGCGATTTTATTGCCAACCAGTTGGGCGATAATCTGGTGGTCGGTGACCACATCGAATGGCAGGGCCTGATCTGGACCGTGGCCGAAATGGACGAGAGCGTACCAAGCAAGATCGGGGTGCGCTTTCAGGAAGAGGACCCGGTCTGACCGACCGTCCCGTATCAAGTCCCCAGCAAGAAGGGAGAGAGTTATGCCATATCAAAGTTTGCTGTCCGGCCCCCTGCCCCCCGCTGCCAATCTGGGGGTCATTGAAGGCTTTTTTGGCAAGGGATGGAGCTGGCAGGCCCGCGCCCGCTACGCCCAGTGGCTGCCACGCCACGGTTACGGTTTCTATATCTATGCACCAAAAGAGGATGGCTATCTCCGCAAGCATTGGGCCCTCCCCTGGCCCGAGCAGCAACTGGCCGATCTCGCCGAGCTGGCGCGCCAGTGCCGCGCCAACGGGCTCGCCTTCGGGGTGGGCTTGAGCCCCATGGGGGCTCATCACGACTACGATCGCAAACGCTCGGCGCTGCTTGAGAAAGTGCGCCTCATCGACGAGATGCTCCAGCCCGATATTCTGGCGGTGCTGTTTGACGATATGAAGGGGGATACCCCGGACCTGGCCCGTCACCAGCTCACCATCGCCCACGATATCGCGGCCCACAGCAAGGCAAGCCGCCTCATCTTCTGCCCCAGCTACTACTCGACCGATCCGGTGCTGGAGAAGGTGTTTGGCGCCATGCCTCCCCGCTATCTGGAGGAGCTTGGCGAGCAGCTCGATCGCCGTTTCGAGATCTTCTGGACCGGCCCCAAGGTCTGCTCCAGCGAATATCCGGCCAGTCACCTCAAGCAGGTGAACGAACTGCTCGGCCGCAAGCCCTTCCTGTGGGACAACTACCCGGTTAACGATGGCAGCAAGGCGAGCAGCTACCTGCACCTGCGCGCCTTCGAGAACCGCCCCGCCGAGCTGGCGGAGCTGGTCTCTGGCCACGCGGTCAACCCGATGAAACAGGCGGCGCTGTCGGCCCTGCCCCTCGCTACCCTGCCGATGAGCTACCGACTCGGCAAGCAGTACGACCCCGACAAGGCGCTGCATGCCGCCCTCAACGCCACCTGCGGCCCGCAGATCTCGGCGATGATCGAGGC
Organism: Aeromonas sp. Y318-3; assembly: GCF_027706185.1. Taxonomy (NCBI): domain Bacteria; kingdom Pseudomonadati; phylum Pseudomonadota; class Gammaproteobacteria; order Aeromonadales; family Aeromonadaceae; genus Aeromonas; species Aeromonas sp. Y318-3. Next base: position 127,778 of record NZ_JAPDCN010000002.1, on the reverse strand, counting down.
CGACCTGCCGCTGTTTCAGGATCTGGGGCTGGCACAGCTCACCTCCGAGCAGATTGCCGCTCTCAAGGCGCGCTATCTGCCGTTTCGCGACCAATCCTGCGTCGACGAAATCGTGCGCTGGCTGGACGGGGAGTATGTGTTCGATCCCGACTGCCTGACCGATTAAACCGCCCCTGCGGGGCAGAAAGGAGGTTGTATGGATGCACACCTGCTTTACCAGAATCTGGCGGTGATCGCCGCCTTCTTGCTGATCTACAGCCTGATCGCGGGGCGCTTCGAGTCAAAACTGGTCAACGGCCCCCTGCTCTTTCTGCTGACCGGCTGGTTGCTGGGGCCGGGAGGGCTTGAGCTGCTCTCCCTCTCTATCGACAGCGCCGGCATCAAGCTGCTGGCCGAGCTGACGCTGGTTATCGTGCTGTTCAACGATGCCGCCAACACCAACTGGCAGGTGCTGCTGGCCAACCGCCAGCTGCCCATCCGCCTGCTGCTGATTGGCCTGCCCCTCACCCTGCTTTGTGGCGCCCTGTTTGGCCACTGGATTTTCCCCGACCTACCACTGCTGGAGATGGCGATCCTCTCCACCATTCTTGCCCCCACCGATGCGGCGCTCGGCAAGGCGGTGGTCAGTAACCCCGCGGTGCCTGCACCGGTGCGTGAAGGGCTCAATCAGGAGAGCGGCCTCAACGACGGCATCTGCGTACCTGTGCTGCTCCTGCTGCTGGCCCTTATCGCCCCCACAGAGCAGCACGCAGGCACCGCCACCCTGGCTATCACCCTGATGCTGGAGGAGATCGGCATTGGCCTGCTGGTCGCCTTCGTGCTGACCAGTCTCACCATCCGGCTGCTGAAGATCTCCTATCTCAATGGCTGGCAACTGCCACTCTGGCGTCAGCTCACCATGCCGGGGCTGGCCCTGCTCTGCTTTGCGCTGGCCCAGACGCTGGGTGGCAGCGGCTTTATCGCCGCCTTTGTCGGTGGCCTCTTTATCGGCCACCGCCTCGGCGAGCACAAGCACGCCTATATGGACAGCTGCGAAGGCTACGGCGACCTGCTCTCCGTGGTGATCTGGATGGTGTTTGGCGCGACCCTTATGCCCATTCTGCCGGAGCTGCTGCACTGGCAATACTGGCTCTATGCCATTGCCAGCCTCACCCTGCTGCGGATAGTGCCGGTTTGGCTGAGCCTCATCGGCACCGGCCTCAAGCCCGAGCTCAAGCTCTTTATCGGCTGGTTCGGGCCGCGGGGCCTTGCCAGCATCGTCTTTGCGGTGATGGTGCTGCAAAACGAGCCCTCCCTGATTGGCCAGCGCCCCATCATCGCCACCGTGCTCTGCACTATCATATTGAGCGTCATCCTGCACGGCCTCACCGCCAACCCCTGGGTCGAGCGTTTCAAGCCTCGCTGAGCCACCCGGCGCCCATAAAAAATGCCACCGATCGGTGGCATTTTTCTTTTGTGGCGAGAGTCACTGACAGCTCTTACCCGAGCGCCAGCCAGACTCCCACCCCCAGCATCAGAGTACCGGCGATGCGGTTCATCAGGGTGATGTTGCCGCTCTTGGCGAGGAAGTGGCGCAGAGTGCGGCCACCGCTGGCGTAGAGCAACAGGCAGGAGAACTCGATGACCAGGATCAGCGCCACCAGCGCGCTGATCTGCGGCGCCATCGGCTTGTCGGCAGAGATAAAGGGGGGCAGTAGAGAGATCATGAAGGCCCACCCCTTGGGGTTGGCGATGGCGGTGACAAAGCCCTGCAGCGCCAGCCCCATGGCACTGGTCTGTTGACCGGCCGAGAGATCCGCCGGAATGGCCATCTTCCCCTTGGCCTGCCACATCTGGATGCCAAGCCACACCAGATAGGCGCCCCCCACATATTTGAAGGCGGCGAAGATCCCCGGGTAGTTGAGCATGATGGCTGCCACCCCGATCACCGACAGCACCGAGACCAGCCCGACCCCGATCAGCTCCCCCCACATCATATGCAGGGTACAGCGCACCCCCAGGCTCATCCCCAGGGTCATCGACAGGGTCATGCACATGCCCGGGGTCACCGAAACAAAGAAAAAGGTCGGGATAAACAGAGCCAGAATGGCCGGATCGATCCAGCTGGACACAACACACCTCCATATGACGAGAGCGGGAAATCACGAAAACGGGACAGGATTGACACAACCCAGCCAGTTGTACCACATATTCAGGGGATAAAGCGCTCAATCATGCCTAAATGGCTCCTTTCTCACAAGAAAAAACGTTTTCCTCAGCATATTTCAGCAATAAAAGCCTGTGACAGCTCCTGACGTGCATGTGTAAGATGTCGGCTCCTCCAATTTCGGATTAGAGCCATTTATGTCATTGAATAATCTATCAATACGTGTCCAGGTCTTGATACCTTTGCTGCTGGCCAGCCTGCTGATGATGGTGATGATCGCCATCAGCAAACAGGGTCTGGATGAAGCCATCAATGACATAGATGAGACGACCCAGAGCGTGGTCCAGCAGAAGGACGATATTGCCAAACTGATCCACGCCACCTACCGGCTGCGCACCAGCGCCATCTATGGCCTCTACGATGCCAAGCTATTTGCTGCACTGCCCGCAAACCTCAACAGCGCCGAGCAGGAGATCAACGCCATCCTCGGCCGTCTGGTGCTCCCCGGTGCCGAGCAGGATAACCGTCAGGTCGCTGCCGCCCTGCAGGCCTACCTCAGCCATACCCGCAGCAACATGCTGCCGCTGCTGGCGCAAAAACATCAGGGTGGCGGCGATCCGGTCGCCTACGAGGCGGCTCGCCTCCATTTCCGCGAGCTGGGTGAACAGCTGATCAAGCAGATCGACAGCATGTCCGCCCACATCAACCAGCTGATCCAGCAAGAGCTGGCCGAAGAGCAGGCCCACTACGACACCACCCTGCTGCGTACCCTGCTGCTCACCGCCGGTACCCTGCTGGCGGCGCTGATCTGCGGCTGGGTCCTCTCCGGGCGCATCGTCAGCCCCATCGGTCAGTTGCAAGAGGTGATGCACGCCGTGGCGCAAGGGCGCTTCAACGTGCGCGCCAAAGCGGAGGGCAACAACGAGCTGACCCGTCTGGCCAAAGATATCAATCTCACTCTGGGGCAACTTGGTAGCACCATCGAGAGCCTGACCGGGATCAGCAACAGCGTCGCCTCCGCCGCCACCGAGCTGGCCGCCGTGATGACCCAGTCCGAGGCCAATGCAAAGCAGCAGCACAGCGAGATCGAACAGGTCGCCTCCGCCGTGACCGAACTCTCCAGTACCGCTGACAACGTCAACCACAACGCCGCCGTCGCCGACGAGCTGGCGCGGGATGCCAATGGCCGGGTCGAGCAGGGGCTCGCCCTCTTTACCGAAAGCATCGCCGCCAACAGCCGGATGGCGGGCAGTCTGGAAGATGCCGCCGCCATCGTGGCCCAGCTCAAATCCCAGTCCGAGCAGATCGGCAAGGTAATTGAAGTGATTCAGGGGATCTCCGAGCAGACCAACCTGCTGGCGCTCAATGCCGCCATCGAAGCGGCCCGTGCCGGTGAAACGGGTCGTGGTTTTGCGGTGGTGGCCGACGAGGTGAGAATGCTGGCGGCCCGTACCCAGGACTCCACCAAGGAGATCCAGGCCATCATCGAGCGGCTGCAGAGCCAGTCCCAATCCGCCAACAACGGCGTGCAGGAGACTCTGGAGATCCTCAGCCATAACCAGCGCTTGTCCGCTCAGGTGCAGGACCTGCTGAGCGGCATTACCGGTGCCGTGCGCCAGATTAACGACGCCAACGCCCAGGTCGCCACCGCCGCCGAGGAGCAGTCCTGCGTCACCGCCGACATCAACCGCAACATCACCAATATTCACGAGATCGTGAGCCAGAGCTCTGCCGGCATCAGCCAGAGCGCCAGTGCCAGCAACGAACTCTCACAGCTCGCCGAGCAGCAACGCAAACAGCTGGCCCAATTCCAGCTGTAAGCGCACAAAGTGAACCAGACAAAAAGGCCCGCAAGGGCCTTTCTTGTTGATGGAGCAATGGCTTTGTCTCTGTTTTAAACGCCATTTTTTGGCTTGTGGCGCCATAAGGGGCTGGGCTGCCCTGTCAAATATCGGTATGGTAGAGGCACGTTACTCCCCCTCACGTGAGCACACCATGAGCCTGAGATTCAAGAAACCCGCTTTTATCGCACTGGGGCTCATCGCCCTCATTTCCGCCGCCTGGCTCGACTACTACCTGCCGGAGCACACCATCGCTACCATCACCGGGGTCGAGGTGAAGCGCACCGACAAGGATGGCCCCATCAGCCAGAAAAACCCGGCTGACGGCCCCACCACAGACGTCTATTACATCTACACCGAGCGCCCCGGCGAGAAGATCCGGGTGTTTCGCAATGAAGATACCGAGTGGGGCTGGCCCTTCTACTTCAAGTTCAACGCCGCCGACGTCCAAGCCAAGGCCAAGTCGATGGAGTTCGAGAAACGCCTGGCCATCATCACCTCCTACGGCTGGCGCGTGAACATGTTCTCCATGTTCCCCAACGTCACCAAGATCGAGAGCACAGAGCCTGACGCCTCCACCTGGAGCTTCTTCCGCTGGTTCTGGTTCGGCCTCTGGGCCCTAGTTATGGGCAAGGCAGCCATTGCGACCTGGCGCTACTTCGATCGTCTTGAGGACGAGCTATGAGCGAGCCGAGCAAGACCCGCACCAGCTTCTACCGGCGGCTCTACGTGGCCTGGCTGATCAGCCAGGGCACGGATACGGTGCCCGCCATCATGGAGGCAACCGGCATGCCGCGCCGCACCGCGCAAGATACCCTGAGCGCGCTGGCCGAACTCGATATCAGCTGCGCCTTCGAGCAGACCGAGGGGGCTCGCCACCTGCAGGGACACTACCGCATCAGCGACTGGGGGCCCATCAATCCGGCGTGGATCAAGGCCCAGCTGCCTCTTATCAAGGAGACGCTGAGCTATCCCTGATCCGAGAACCGCTCTGCAATCACACTCTGCTTTAAATTAAAGAGGGGCCAGCCGACAAGGCTGGCCCCTCTTTTTTCAGGCCAATAGCGTGACAGGTGACCCTACTCGGGCATGGCCGAATCCTCAAGTTCTCCGTCAGACTCGCCGCGGGTGCAGTCGATGATGGATCGCTTGGGGTTGTTGGGATCGCGCAGCAGCAGGGGCGCCAACCCCTCGTCATGCTTCTGCTCGTCGCCAAACTCGCTGCCGTAGGCGTTGTGGGTCAGCCGGCGGGCGTTGGCGATGGGAGTATCGACAAAGAGGGCGTGCACTTCGAAGCTGGAGGCTGGCACGATAAAACCGACCACCGGCAAGCCGTGCAGCTCCTCGTGCACCTTGTACCAGGCAAAGCCGTCGCTCACCTTGTAGGGGGTGTAGTTGGCCAATTGTAGATTGGCGGGCCTGCCCGTCTCATCCACATAGAGATCGGTAAATTCACAGGTCGCCAGCCCCTGCCACATCCGCTCGAATGGCGTCGCACAGCCTGTCAGTTGCAACCCGGCCAGCAGCACCAAGCCTCTCTTCCACATTCCCCGCCCCTTCTTGCAAAAATGAACCGGCGCTCAGTCAAACGCCCGCAGCCGCGTCACCAGCAGATCGATAAAGCCCGGACGATCCAGCCCCAACAATACCAGCGCATTGGCTGGCTTGCCGGTCAGACCATAACGATCCACCACCGTCATCCCCACGGTATGCTCCCCTCTGGTCTCGATATCGACCCGGCACTCGACCCCATGGAACAGCTCCGGAGCCAGCAACCAGGCAATGGTACAGGGGTCGTGGAGCGGTGCACCAGCAAATCCCCACTTGGGATCCCGGTGGTAGATCATGAAAAAGTCGAGCAGCCCGGCCACACACTGGGCCACCGGATTGGTGATGGCGCGTACCCGCTCGATATCCTCGTCCATCACCTGCGCCTCATGGGTCACATCGAGGCCGCACATGGTGATGGGGATGCCCGACTTAAAGACCATATCGGCTGCTTCCGGGTCCACATAAATATTGAATTCCGCCGCCGGCGTCCAGTTGCCGGCCCCTGCGGCGCCCCCCATCAATACGATGCAGGCAATCTTGGATTTGAGCTCGGGGTGAGCTGCCAGCAGCAGGGCGATATTGGTGAGCGGGCCGGTCGGCACCAGAGTCACGGGCTCCGGGCTCTCGCGCAGACATCTGGCCATCAGCTCGATCCCCGTCATCCCCTGCGGCGCAAAGGCGGGATCCGGCAGCTTGGGACCATCGAGGCCCGATTCGCCGTGAACGTTGTCGGCGATGATCAGCTCGCGGGCCAGCGGTTTCGGTGCCCCGGCCGCCACCGGAATATCGTCACGCCCCAGCAGGGTGAGGATGCGCAGGGCATTGTTGAGGGTCTTGTCCGGCGTCTGGTTGCCCGCGCTGGTGGTGACCGCCAGCACGTCAAGTTCAGGGCTGGCCAGCGCCAGAATGAGGGCGATGGCGTCGTCGTGGCCGGGATCACAATCGAGAATAACGGGCAGTGCCATGGGATGAGTCCTTACAACATAACAGGGAGCCATACCTTAACAAGCAAGCCTCGGATGAACTCGGGAGGGGGTCACAAAACGGGGCCTTGTTGCTGACCTGGGCGGTTTGCACAGCACACCGCCCCGCTCAACACGGCTCACTATCAAAAGTTTGCATGGCGTCATGCCGTTCATTTGCCGAGGCAGCGCACCGCCCATTCGCCCGGCCGCGCCGGTTCGGGTATGATCGTCCCCCGTTTCCAGCCCGTGTGCCCTATGTCTGTTATCGTCGACACCTTTATCGCCCCGCCCTGCAGTGCCGCCATCGAGATCCTGTTCGAGGATGAACACCTGCTGCTCATCAACAAGCCGAGCGGCCTACTGAGCCTGTCTGGCAAGAATCCGCAGAACCTCGACTCTGTGCATTATCGACTGGTGCAGGATTACCCCGGCTGCACCCTGGTGCACCGCCTCGATTTTGGTACCTCAGGTCTCATGGTGGTGGCCAGAAACAAGACCATCAATGCCCTGCTCTGCCAGCAGTTCAGCCAGCGGGCGGTGAGCAAGGCCTACAGCGCCCTGCTGTGTGGCCATCTGGTTGACAGCGAAGGGCTTATCGACGCCCCCATCGCCAAGGATCCGTCGATTTTCCCGCTGATGAAGATCTGCGCCGTCAGTGGCAAACCCGCTCGCTCCCGCTATCAGGTGATTGAGCGGCTGGCGCAGCAGATACAGGGGCAGACCGTGCCACTGACCCGGGTACGACTGGTGCCGGAGACCGGCCGCACCCATCAGCTGCGCATCCACAATCAGTTGCTAGGTCATCCCATCCTAGGTTGCGATCTCTATGGTGGCCTGCTTCCCCCCGGCTGCGAACAGGCGCCGCGGCTGATGCTGCACGCCAGCGAGCTGGATTTTGCTCATCCGGTGAGCGGCGAGCCGATGCAGATCCGCTGTGCCGCGCCTTTTTAGGAGCAATCAGTAGAGGCCGTCAGTAGATGGCAATAGACGCGAGTGCGGCGGGAATAGAGAAAGGCGTGACGCGAGAAGAAAAGGGACACACGGCGGATAAAGATAGGGGCCGTGCTTTCGCAACGGCCCCCACCCCCCACTCTTTGTGGTGCTATCAGATCAGCTTGCGGGCAGCGCCCAGTACGATCTTGATGGCATCAGATTCGGTCTTCGCCATGGTCTCGGCGTTCGGGATCTCTTGCTGGGTACGGTTGACGATAACGCCAGCCACCATACCGGCACGCAGGCCCTGGCTGGAGCACATGGTCAGCAGGGTTGCAGATTCCATCTCATAGTTCAGCACGCCCATGGCTTGCCACTCTTTCATGGAACCCTGGAAACGGCTCACTACGCGGCCGGATACGGTGTCGTAACGCTCCTGACCCGGGTAGAAGGTGTCAGAGGAGGCAGTCACACCGATGTGCAGCTTGGAGCCCATCTCTTTGGCGGTGTTCACCAGCGCTGTGGTGCAGTCGAAGTCGGCAACAGCCGGGAACTCCATCGGTGCGAAGTGCAGGCTGGCACCGTCGAGGCGCACGGAACCGGTGGTCACGATCACGTCACCCACATTCAGGTGCGGCTGGATGGCGCCGGTAGTGCCGATACGCAGGAAGGTGCGGATGCCCAGCTGGGCCAGCTCTTCTACCGCGATGGAGGTGGACGGGCCACCGATACCGGTAGAGCAGATGATCACGGCCTTGCCGTCCATCTCGCCGCGCCAGGTAGTGAATTCACGATGGCTGGCCAGGTGCACCGGGTTGTCCAACAGCTCTGCGATACGCTTCACGCGCTCGGGGTCACCGGGGACGATCGCCAGGGTGGCGCCTTGCAGATCCGCTTTCTTCAAACCCAAGTGAAATACATCAGACATAGTGGACTCCTGGTTGCCCCCTGCCAGCATGGTCAGGGCACAAGTTAAGATGATTCTTTATGATACTTTCAAGCCTTTACCCCCCTCTTCGGGGAGGCGCCAACTATGGTCGAAAGCGCTTTCCAATTCCTTGAAGCGCCTCACACTTCCACGCATTGACAGTGACAAACATTGCGCAAAACGTTTGCTAACTCAATGAAATAATTGACAAACGTTTTTCTGCAAATCGAGTCAGATGCGGGAAAGTCAAGTCTGGTTCAACGCTTAATTAACGACTCGTGATCGACCCCGTAAAGTTGTAAACAAGATGCTTTTGTATCCCTTTCTAGATGGTAGCCTAGCGCTCAACTACCACTTAATGGCTAACTATAGGAAGTCCATCATGGCTACATTCAAGTTCTATATTCCCGCTATCAACCTGATGGGTGCCGGCTGTCTGCAAGAGGCTGCCGCCGATATCAAGGGTTACGGCTATCGCAAGGCGCTGATCGTCACCGACAAGATCCTCAACCAGATCGGCGTGGTAACCAAGCTCACCACCCTGTTGGCTGAACATGGCATTGAAAGCGCTGTTTTCGATGAGACCAAACCCAACCCCACTACCAGCAACGTCGAAGCGGGTCTGGCGATGATCAAGGCCAACGGCTGTGATTGCGTCATCTCGCTGGGTGGCGGCTCGCCCCACGACTGCGCCAAGGGCATCGCGCTGGTGGCCGCCAACGGTGGCAGCATCAAGGATTACGAAGGGGTGGATCGCTCCGCCAAGCCACAGTTGCCGCTTATCGCCATCAACACCACCGCCGGTACCGCTTCCGAGATGACCCGCTTCTGCATCATCACCGACGAAGCGCGCCACGTGAAAATGGCCATCATCGACAAGCACGTTACCCCGCTGATGTCGGTCAACGATCCCGAGCTGATGCTGGCCAAGCCAGCCGGTCTCACCGCCGCCACCGGCATGGATGCCCTGACCCACGCCATCGAAGCCTATGTCTCCACCATCGCCACCCCGGTGACCGATGCCAGCGCCGTGATGGCCATCGAGCTGATTGCCAAGCACCTGCGCACCGCCGTTCACCATGGCGATGACCTGCATGCCCGCGAGCAGATGGCCTATGCCCAGTTCCTGGCCGGCATGGCCTTCAACAACGCAAGCCTGGGCTATGTGCACGCCATGGCCCACCAGCTGGGCGGTTTCTATGACCTGCCCCACGGTGTCTGCAACGCCGTGCTGCTGCCCCACGTTCAGGCGTTCAACGCCCAGGTGAGCGCGGCTCGTCTGAAGGATGTCGCCCGCTACATGGGGGTGGATGTGAGCGCCATGAACGACGAGCAGGGCGCCGCCGCTGCCATTGCCGCCATCAAGCAGCTGGCGCTGGATGTGAAGATCCCGGCCGGTCTGGAGCAACTCGGCGTCAAGGCCGATGACTTCGATACCCTGGCCAGCAACGCCCTGAAAGATGCCTGCGGCTTCACCAACCCGAAACAGGCGAGCCACGAAGAGATCGTCGCCATCTTCCGCGCGGCGATGTGACCCTGTTAACACCTTGAATAGCGAGGGGCCGATCAGGCCCCTCTTTGCATTATTTCGTCAACACGACATCGTTGATGGAGCTCGCCAACCGGGTCAGCACAGTACGAATATTGCTTTTGGTTGCTTTGAAGGCCAGGGAGCGATCACTGGCACACTGGGCCACGAAACGGGTATCCCCTTCGAACGCCACCGTATAGATCTGGATCCCCTTGCGTTTCATCTCCCGGCATAACAGCAACTGCTTGCGATCCCGCAATGCCGCTTCGGTCATGTGTTCCCCATCGGAAAACAGCACCATGATCTTGCGGTTATCCTGTAACCCATATCGGCGCGGCAAAGCTGCCGCCCCCTGCCGCCAGCGTCCCTGCCACTCTGGTGAAAGCAGCCGCCAACCCCACATCACCCCCTCTGCCGTGTTGGTATTGAATGCGGCATAGAGGGTATCAAGCGCCTGACGATAGTCGGCACGGGTCGCAAGATGAGGCTGGATCGGACTGACCCCGCAATCCGGATCATCGAAAATACCGAGCTTGTCACGGCGGTTTTCCAGATAGCGATCCAGCGGATTTTCTTTTGGCGCAAAGGCCAGCAAGGGCGTCCCATCGCCATAACGGGCAATGGGGGGAGGCTTGGTGCTGTAAAAAAGATGGGGCCTCAGTTCATCCCGCGGGGCCTGCTCCAGTTTACGGATCCAGCCGGGCGTGACCTCTGCCACCCGATCGATGCCATCAACATGTTCCGGCAATCTGGCACAGAATGCCTTGCGTTGACGCCCAGGCACCTCCCGCGACAACAGATTGAGCCAACCACGCTCCTCTGCAAGCGTCCGTAACCCGAAGGGAATTTCGATGCTTTCGGGATGAAACAGCTCGGGATGATCGCCGATATTGACCAGCCCGGTGGCGGGAATGATGCTGACCACCCGATCCTCATTGCGCCGCTCGCGACCAAACAACACCTCGCCAAACTCGACAAGGCCCTGCTTGATCGCCTTCATGGGTGCACCTGACATGGAATCGGAAATATCCAGCACCAGCGCGACTTCGATCCGGCTTCGTGCACTGCTGGCACGCGCAGCCGCCGCAATCGGCATCCCCTCCTCCTCTTCATCTATCGCCGAGAGATCCATCAGAGCGGGCACTTTTCCCTGCAAGATCACCTGCGCCCCCTGCTCTCCCTGGTTCAGGCGGGGAGTAGCCACCTGCAGGTTACGCCCGCTCAGATTGGCCTGCATCAGCGCCTGGGCATCTTGCAAGGCTGTGTCGCTATCTGCCGCAGAGTAGATGACTGCATCGGCAGCGGCGCTGAGCAGACTCTGGCCGTTGTAACCGCGCACCAGCTCGATGGCGACCCCGGTCAGCGCCAATACCCCGACCAGCATCAATGCGAATGCCGGAGATAAGCCGCCACGCTGTTCAGACAATAGTGGCATCAGTGAACCTCCTGAATAAAGTGGGTGGTCAACGCACGATCGCCCCACAGGCGGCGAAACATGCCCCCCCCGTCCACATCCGGGCGATAGCAGAGGGTCACCCGCATCAAGGTGCCAACCCGCAGCGGCGGCCAATTGCCCTGCCCGGCACAGCCACTTCCCTGCAACAGCGGCAACAGTTCACCACTGGCGCTGTTGTACTGCTCTATGGTCAACGCCGCTTGCCCACCATGCAGAGCCGCCAGTTGCTGCTGCACAAATCCTTGATAAAACGCCAGCTGGGAAACTGCCGCCGCATCCTGCGTGACCCCTTGCTGGGTCACTATCTGCGTCACGTTATAGGCCACATTGTGCAACCGCTGTTCAAGGCGCAGCAGTTGCAATGCCTCGTTGCCAAAACTGAGCAGGGCCAACAGCGCGGGGATAAACAACATCGCCTCGATGCTGATGCTCCCTCTGTTTTGTGCGGGTCGAGAGATGGTTCTGCTCATCCTGCACCACCTGCCGGCAACCGGTCAGTCAGCAACAACAAGGTGCTCTGATAACCCAGCTGGCGATCGGCCACCAGCCAGCTCGGGGTCAGCAGCAAACGGGGGCGAAGTCTGGCAGTCACCTCCAGCACGGGATCGGCAGGCGCACGGATGTCACTGCCCGGATCCAGCCCTCCCTCTTGTTGTCCCAACATGGCTGCAAGTGACACATGATGCCTGACAGTCACCTCCACCCCGGCCAATTCACCGTGCCCTTGCTTGAGTAACCGCTCCCGAATAGCGCCAGCCAAGGGGATCCGCCCGGCGGCCGACTCGGCCTGCAGCTCCCGCAATGCAGCGCGCAGGCCATACTCCAGGGTGCTGTATTGCAGCTGTATCCGCAGCACATCCACCACCAGCAACAACAACGCCAGCAGCAGTGGCAAGATGATCACCAGTTCGATGCTGGCCACGCCACGCTGATGATTCACACAGACTGCCCTTTGAGTTGCGCCTTGAGCAGCCGGATATCGTGTTCCAGCTGGCTGGCACTGAGAAAGCGCGACAGGATGAGGCGAGCCTGAGGTTCATTGCCCTCGGCCAGCAGCAGCAGGGCGTAGTTCATCTCCACCTGGGGTGGCAGGCTCTGATAATGCAGCAGCGGCTCGAAGGCCTGACGAGCTGCGACCCGGTTACCCTCCATCAACCAGCCCAATGCCAGATTGCCGCGATAGTCAGGCTCATCCGGAGCAGCGGCGACCGCCGCCTCAAACAGCGCTCGCCCTTTGGCGAACGCCCCCTGCCGCAGACTGGCTACCCCCAGCCCGTTGCTGAGCCGGGCCCGTGCCAACGGTGTCAGCTCCGGCAAAGCGAGTCCTTGACGATAAGCGGTTGCGGCCTCCTCCGTGCGCCCATCATCGAGCAGGAACTTGCCCAGATAATTGGCCGCCTCCGGTGCCTGCTTGCCAGCGCGGTCGAGCAGCTGTTGCAGGCCATCGCGTGCGGCCTGCTTTTTATCTTGCTGATAACGGGTTCGCGCCAGCATCAGCTGCGCCTCTTCCAGCGAGGCATCACTGCTCAAGAGCGCCAGATAGAGGCGTTCAGCCTTCTCATACTGGGCAGAATCAAAAGCGGCCTTGGCCACCGCCATGCCATTGCTCTGACTCTGCGCCGATGCATCACCATGGCTGCTGCATCCCGCCAGCAGAAGCAGCGAGATAAAAATGAGGTAATAGCTTGATTTCATATCCGATTCCATCACCTGCTCAACGCAGGCTGTTGATCAACAAATTGAGGGTGGGGGCAATGATCAGCACCAGCATGGGCAACATGATGAGCGCCATCTGGATGAGGGTGATCTTGCCCGGCAGGGAGCCTGCCTGCTCCTCCAGTGCCAGTCGTCGCATCTGGCGCGCCTCCTGACTGATGGTGCGCATGGTCTCGGCCAATGGCGACCCGTACTGCTGAGCCATTTGCAAGGTGTTGGCGAGACGATCCAGCTCGGGCAAGCCGGTCCGCCAGGCAAGCCGTGCCAGACAGCTGGCCTGATCGCCGCGCATCTGGATCTCGGCATGGGTACGCAAGAATTGCCGGGCAAGCCCCGGCTCCAGCGCCTCCAGATAGTGGCCCACTCGCAGCAACGCCCGATCCAGCGCAAGCCCCGCCTCGACACTGATCACCAGCAGGTCGATGGCATCAGGCACCACCTTCTGCTGAGCCGCCTTGACCTTGCGGGCCCGCCATTGCAGCCAGCGCTCCGGCAAACCGGCCCCTACTACATAGGCCATCAGTACCCACATCAGGGTGAATCCATCGGCCGGGGCAACCAGCAGGCGCCATGTCAGCACCATGATGGCCAACCCCAGCCCCCCCAGCAGCTTGGCCCCCCGTAACCGGTCAAAACCCTGGCTGGCAAAGACCCCGGCTTGCGCCAGTAACTGCTGCAAACGTGCCTGCTCGCGGCCGCCCACCGGATAACCGCGGCCGCACCACGCCAGCCACTCACGCCCCGGCACCTTTGCCGCGGCAAGAGTGGCATAACGGCGACACTGTTGTTGCCACTGTTGCTGTTGCCGGTAACCGTACCAGCCCGTCACTGCGGCAAGCGCAAGCGATAGCAGTGCCAATGCGAATAGTTGGGTAACAGCCATGACCTACCCCTGCAGACGCGTGAGCCGGCGGATAAGCCAGAGCCCCACCGCCACGCTGAATGAGACATACCCCATCACCCACTGGCCGCTGGCCGTGGTCATCAGATAGGTAAAGTGCTCCCGCCCGGTACTGAACAGCACCAGCAGGATGATGACAGGCAGAGCGGCCAATACCTTGGCAGAGTTGCGACTCTCGGCGGTGATGGTCTGGATGCTGGCCGCCAGGGTCTGACGGGCACGCAGGGTTTCGACCAGTTGTGCCAGCACGTCGGAGAGGCGACCACCGGTCTCTTGCTGCAGGCTGAGCACTATGGTCAGAAACTGGAACTCGGCCACCGTGACCCTGCTTGCCGCCTGTCGCATCACTTGCGCCACCGGTTGCCCCACCTGCAACTCGTCGTGCATCTGGGCAAACAGCCGTGAAATCAAGCCGCGCTGCTGCCGTGCCACTTGCAGGAAAATATCGGCCAGCGGCGCCCCCACCCGCAGCGCCCGGATCATCCCGTCAATCACCTCGGGCAGGCCGGTGCGAAACTGCTCCAGCGCCCGCTGTTGCAGCTGTTGATAGAGCAGCAGACCAAGCAGCAGTGCCCCGCCAACCGCCAGCAACAACGCCAGCCAAAGCGGCATGCCATTGGCGACCAGCAAGATGCAGGCAAGTGCGGCGCCTGCCGGCCCCTGCCAGCACCAGCGAGTCAGTTGTTCCTGACCCACCATGGTCACCATCTGCTGATACCACTGGGGCAAGGGACGCGCCGCCTCCCGGGACTCCGGTTGCCCGCCATAACGCTGGCTCTGTTGCAGCCAGGCGTCACGCCGACTCTGCCACTGCCAGAGCAGCAGACAGGCCGCCCCCCAGCCAAGGCAGACGGATAACAGCACACTCATGCGCCCTCCTCCCCATCTTCATCCATACACGCCAGCAACTCGGCTAGCAGGCCCGCCTGACGGGCCTTTTCTTGTACCCCGGCCGAGAGCGGATGGGCCATGAAGCGCCCCTGCAACTTGCCATGCAGCTCGGACTCCAGCACGAAACGAAACAACGGTTGCATCCTGATCTGGCCTCCCTCCAGCGCCGTGATTTCACTGATGGCAGTGATGCGGCGTTGACCATCGCGCATTCGCTCCAGTTGCACCACCAGATCCACCGCGCTGGCGATCTGGGCCTGAATGATCTGCTCGGAGAGGCGCTCAGCCCCCATCTGCAACATGTTGGTCAGGCGCAGCAGCGCATCTTCCGGGGTGTTGGCGTGCAGGGTGCAGAGTGAACCGTCATGGCCGGTGTTCATCGCCTGCAGCATGTCGAACGCCTCGGCGCCGCGCACTTCCCCCAAGATGATCCGGTCCGGTCGCATCCGCAGCGCATTTCGCACCAGCGCCCGCACGCTCACCTCCCCCTTGCCTTCGGCACTCTCGTTGCGCGTTTCCAGCGGTACCCAGTGCGGCTGCTCAAGAGAGAGCTCGGCGGCATCTTCAATGGTGATGATCCGCTCGTCGTCGTGGATGTGCTTGCTCAGGGCGTTGAGCAGGGTGGTCTTGCCCGACCCCGTCCCCCCCGAGATCAACACGTTGAAACGACTGCGAGCAGCCAGACCGAGAAAGCGGGCCATGGCGTCCGACAAGGCCCCTTTCTCCACCAGATGAGCCAACGTCAGGCGGCTACTCGGGAATTTGCGAATGGAGATGGAGGTACCGCACAGGGCAATAGGCGGTGCAATGACGTTGACCCGGCTGCCATCGGCCAGACGGGCATCCACCATGGGGGTAGACTCATCCACCCGCCGTCCCACCGCATTGACGATCCGCTGCGCCACATTGAACACATGCTGACGGTCGCGAAAGCGCACCCCCGATAACACCAGCTTGCCGTGCCGCTCCACATAGACCTTGTCCGGACCATTGACCAGAATGTCCGACACCTCGGGATCATCGAGCAGGGGTTGCAGCGGCCCGACCCCAACCATCTCGTCCACCAGTTGCCGCCCCAGCAGGAGCAACTCCTGACGGTTGTAAGGGAGCATGCGGCGGCTCGAGAGCTGATCGAGGGCATTGGCGACCCGCTCCAACAATGCATCACGGGGCAAGGTGGCTGCCACCGAGGGCTCCACCAGCTCGTAAAACGCCTCGCGCGCCGCCTCAGACATGGTCAGCAGCGCCCCTTGTACCGACGGCTGCCGATTGCTGGCTTGTCCAAACATCAGCGCAATCCTCCCCGGCGGCGTCCCGCAGGTTGAGTGCCAACCAGCTCGGCTGCCAGCCACTTGATTGCTCGGGCCAGTTTGCTTTTTTGCTTGATAAGCGCCATACCGGCCCGCTCGGCTCGCACAAAGGCGCCGTGGTCATAAGGCAATACGGCTGCATGAGGTTGACCACAGACCCGCTCCAGCTCTGCGGCGGGCACTCGCCCCTCCTTGCCGCGGCAATGGTTGCCTACCAGCAGGTGACGTTGAGCCTGCCCCCCTTTGGGCAAGTTCCCCAGCAGTCGCAATGCCCCCAGACTGAAATCGTGCAACCAGATCACCACATCTGCCTCTTGCAGCAAGGCGCGTAACCCATGGCTGCGCAGGTCCGGCACATCGATAATGAGGGTGCTGTAGTGCTCCGCCATCACATTGACCGCGGCCACCAGCTGCTCGGCGCCGAGCACCAGCTCAGCGCCCTCGTCATAGAAAAGGAACAACCGTGACCCGAGTTGATGAGCGGTGTGGGCCAGCAGGGTGCCATCTAACCGATCGGTCGCCTGCCACCACTGCTCGCCGGGCGGGGCATAGTCGCTGCCCAGCAAAATGGGGTGACGGCTGTGATAAAGATTGAGATCCAGCAGGGCCACCTGACGGTGATGCTGCTCTGCCAGCTCCAGTGCCAGATTGGTGCAGACGGTACTGGTGCCCACGCCACCCGCGGCCCCCACGACACAGATCACTCTCCCTTTACGCAAGGAGGTCACTAGCGGCACCCCCAGCAGACGCAGCAGACCTGCACGAAGTGCATCAGGATCCAGCGGCGCCGGGTAGTAATCATCCACCCCCACCGAGATCAACCAGCGAAACAGGGCAACATCCCCCCGCTCCCCCAGCAGCACCAGCCGCATCTGGGGTGGACAACATTCGGCAAGCGCCGCCAGATCGGCCGCCAGCGTCTGCTGATTTTCCACCTCCACCAGCAGGATATCGGGCGCACCGTGAGCCAGACAGTGCGCTCTGGCCTCCGCCAGAGAACCCATCAGTTGCAGGTGCTCCACATCGCTCAATCCGGCCATCACCCGCTCGACCCCGGCACTCAAGGCAGGCTGGCGCGTCACGGCCACCAGCCGTTTGGCTTGTTCACTCATGACTTACTCCCCGGTCGTCTGCTGTTTCTTGGCCGACTTGGCCTTGCCCTGATAGAGGCGCTGGACCGCGCCGGCATCGAGGCCGCTACCACTGCCGTCATAACGGGCACCACGAGCCCAGTGCTCGCCATGGCTTTGGGCACGATATTGATTGCGCAGCACCAGACAGGCGCTGGCAGGGGCTGACGCCCCGCCTCTGGCATAACGGCAGCTATCCGGCTGCAAGGTGGCATGGAGTTGCACCTGATAGTCACCTTGCCCGGTCGGGGTGAAGATGAGCCGGGTATCGAGCGCCAGCCACTGAGCCAGCTGCTGGCGCAGCGCCTCCGGCGTTGGCGCATGGCTTGCTGGCTGCGGCCCGCTGATCTGCAGCGTGACGGTGCCCGCCTCCAGCCGATTGGCCAAGGGGGCCAGTTGCCATTGCAACTGCTGTTGCAACTGCGACGGGGCAACCCGGAATTGCAACTGATCCTTGAGAGGGGAAGCCGGAGGTGGAGTGGTACAAGCCAGTAGCGGCAACGTCATGGCCAGTAACAGCGTCTCTTTCAACATGGTCATCCTCCTCAGTAGCTGTAGCCATAGTTGCCGAACAGGCGGGTTGTCTGCGCCGCCGGCGATTGGGTTGACCCCATGTCGGTGAAGAACAGTCGCTCGAAGCGACTCGGAGCCCGATAGTGATCCAGCGGCGTCGACAAGGAGAGGGGATCGCTGGTGGGCTGCACCAGACGGGCGGTGGCGATGATCACCAGCTCGCTCTCCTGATTTTTGAAGCTGTTGCTGCCAAAGAAGGGGGCCAACCCGGGGATCTCTCCCAGGAAGGGCAGCGCTTCGTTATTCTGGTTGCGATGGCTGCGCACCAAACCTGCCAGCGCAAAGCTCTGGCCGTCAGCCAGCTCGATGGTGGTGGTGGTACGACGCGTCTCGATGCCCGGTACCACGACCCCGGCAATGGTGACGCTGTTCTCCCGGCTCAGGGTCGATACTTCCGGGGAGACCGTCAGGCTGATGCGATTGTTGTCCAGCAGGGTCGGCGTCAGCTCCAGCGAGATGCCGAACTTCTTGAACTCAATCTCGGGCCCGTTATCCCCGTTGCCAACCGGAAAGGGGAACTCACCGCCGGACATAAAGGTCGCAGCCTCTCCCGATTTGGCCGTCAGGTTGGGCTCGGCCAGTACATTGACCAGGCTGTTTTCCACCAGCGCATCGATGATGGCGTTGATGTAGACCACATCTTTCTTGCCGGTCCAGCTGCCTCGCTCCAGCGGCTTAGGGAAACGGTTACCCGGCGAGACACCCAACTGCAGATACTCACCCATCGCGCTCCAGCGCAGCCCCAGCTGTTCACTGGTAGTACGCTGCATCTCGACGATGCGCACCGATATGTTGATTTGATCCGATCCGGCCAGTCGCAGCTGGTTGATGACATTGGCGTACTGACCGCTGCCCCCACCGGCGACAGCGGCACCTTCATCTTGGTTACCCGCCGGAGGCGAAGGGGCCATCACTGTACTCTGGGCGACGGATTGCGGTTGCAGTCCCTTGGCAAAGCCTTCCACCATGCTGAGGATTTCGTGCGCCTGCAGCGGGCTGGTCACCTCTCCTGCCACTACGATGGCACCGCCCGACTCGCTAAAGGTGAGTCGACTCTGGGGGAAATGCTGACGGGCCAGCTGTTCAAGCGGTGCGAGATCAGCGGCTACGGTTACCCGATAGTGACCCAGGGTTCGGCCATCGAGGGCGGTCACCACCAGATCGGTGTTGCCCACCTTGCGGCCATAGATCAGCAACTGCTGATCAGAGGGACTGTGCACTCTGACCAGCTCCGAATTGGCCACAAAGGCATCCAGCACAGGTTCATCAAAATTGAGCAGGGTGGATTGCTCGGGAGTGAGCGTCAGGCTCTCGGCGGCTGCGGCCCAGAGCGGCAGCATGGCGAGCAATATGGCAAATGTTCGCAACATCATTTCCTTTCTGTGTTGATTAGGGTTGACGGGTTCGGTCGTTACCGTCGCCATAACTGATCTTGACCCCATGACCTGGAATGGCTCTCGGGTTCTGGCCGCGAGCGACCTGTTCAGCCCATATCAGACTCCCCTCCGGCAGCGCCATCGCAGGGCTGCCCGCCGGTGCGCTCTGTGCCGAACGCAGTACCAGAGCCAGCTCTCCCAAGCGATGTGCCAGCAACAAGCGTGCTGCCGCCCGAGGGGGCAACTCGAAGGTCACGGCGACCTGGTCGAAGTTATCCTGTGCCGCAGGATTGCCGTTGAGCGCGGCGATATCGGTCACCTGGGCATCGATGGCCAGCAGTTTGATATCGGTCAGAATGATCTCGGCCGACTGATTGCTGGTTACCTCTGCCCCTTGGGCATTGTGCTGACGCGCATGCTTGCTGGTGAGGATCACATCCACCCGGTTACCGGGCCGGACCAGGCCGTGGCTGGCCGCCTCCCTCCCCAACGCCAGGGTCACCGCTCGCATGCCCGGCGCCATCATGGCGGAGAGATAGTGACTCTGCTCGGGACGAACCAAATCATCGGCAGAGACTATCTGGCCCGCCTCCAGCGTGCGGGTCACCAGACTCCCCTTAAGGGCCTTGGTATCGGTAAAACCAAACAGAAAGAGACCCGGCAGGTTCCTCTCTTCGGCTTCGGGAAGGGCTTGCCAGCCCAGATCTTCGGGATGGATGAAAGAACCGGCCTGTACCCGATGGGCGGCAACCAGCACTTGGGCCACCCGATCCGGCGTCAACGATTCTGCTGGCGCATCCCGTGGGGATGCAGCGCTCTGCGGCGCAGGTTCAGCTGGCCACAAGGTAGCCAGCATCGCCGCCAGCACCAGCAGTGCAGCGATAAGCAAAAAGAGTTTCTTCATAAGGTGTGACTACATAAATAGAGGTGTGGTCAGAGCTGTCGCCCAGAGGATGACAACCCCATAAGGCACAGTAGTTGGATTGGGTGAAGGGCGCAGGCGGCTATGGATCAAACACACCAGGCTGAGCAGACCACCGGAGAACGCCATCAACAGCAATAATTCGGGCCATTGCTCGCCAGCCCCATAGAGGCAGACCGCCAGCAACTTACTGTCCCCGGCGCCACACCAGCCTCGGTGATAGGCAACCAGCCCCAACAGCAAGGTCAGTATGGCCAACACCAGTGACAGCGGATTGAACGGCAACAACCAGCCAACCCAGAGGGCCAGTACCAGCACCGCAAGATTGGGGATCCGCCGTTCGAACAGATCACTGACCAGACACCAGCAGACCATCAGTATGGCGAGCCATTGCCCCCACGCCATCACTTGCCAGCCGCGCCCATATTCAACCCGGCAACGATAGCGGTGAACTTCTCTTTCAACGCCGTGATGAAGATCCCGTCCGAGCCAAATATGGCCAGGATCCCGGCCGCCAACCCGGCAGCCAGGATGCCGTACTCAATGGCCGTGGCACCGCTTTCATCCTTCAGGTAGTCACGAAGGTAATCCCAAACTCGCATCGTCATTTTTTGTCCCTGTTTTTTTATGCCTGAAATTAAACAACGACAGGATGATATTGAGATCACAAACGAGAATCAATATCATTATCACCAAATGAAATAATTCGCAGAGTGAATTTGCAAATTTAACGAAGTTAACAGCAAAAGCATCTGCAATGAGTTTCATATGCGAGCTAAAAACCGGACTTGGCAGATTAATAATCTAAACAACAATAACGGAGTCGAACGTGTTCAGGACAACGAAACCACTGCTATTGCTCCTTTGCTGCGCCACATTACTGGCATGCAAGGCAGAGCTGGGCAGCCCCGAGCAGGCGGGAAATAACGCAAGCAACAGCGGAGGAAGCGGTAGCAACCAGCAACCCACCACACCGGATAGCGGAAGTGGCAACAACCCGGGCACAGCTGGAGGTACTGCCAGCGGAGGAAGCACCAGCAGTAGCAGCGGAGGGAGCTCAGGTAGCGGCTCGGGAACAACGTCACCAGACCAATCGGGCCAACCAACAACGGGGACAACACAGCCCGCCCCACCCACCTCGCTGGATCTGGCCGGCGCACTGCCGTTGACTCACGACCAGGGTGGGCAATTTGATATTCAGCTCTGTGCTGACAAGGTCTGCGTCACCCAGAGCGCTCAGGCTGATGGCAGTTTCGGCTTCAAACTGAAATTGAGCCAATGGCCACAAGACAAGGCGCTGCACCTTGTCGCCAGCCACCGTCAGAACAGCGCGCTATCCCTCAGCAGTGAATTGCCTACGCTGACACAACTGCTCAAACAGGATCAAAACGGGGATGGCATCATCACCGAGCAAGAGAGTCCTCGTCTGCACCTTTCCCCCATGCCGCTGGCATATCAGAGCATCATGGCGGCGCTGCAAAAGCAGGAGGGAAAACAGGATGTCTCTGGCCAGCTCTTCAGTGACCCTCATCTCAATCACCGTTTTGCCCGAGATCTCACCGCCTTGCTGCAGTTAACCATGAACGGCGATATGCCGAACCCGGCCCGGCAGCTCGGTGAGTTGGCAACTGCACTGGTCAACCAGCAACAGTCCAACCCGACATCCACCCTGTTTGAACACCTGACGACAGTGGCCACCAGCCAAGGCACAACATTACCTGACGACGCCGAAGCCCGGCTGAACGATGCCCTCACTGCCATGGAGAAACTGGATACCCGCACAGCGACCTACCAGCTGCTCACCACCTTCTACCCACAGCGCAAACTGACCTTGCTGGGACAATTCCCCTCTCGTCTGAGCGAAGCATCGGTATCGGTAGAGATCGGTGCCAAACCCAACCACGATGGGCTCAATGCCCACTATTTCAAACCCGAACGCCCCATTCGGCCACAACGGCTTGCGGTAATGGCCCAGAGTGGTCAGATGCAAGAGTCTCTTCCCATCAAGCAGGGCAACCAGTACAGCATCACTCTCACGCTCGCTGACCTCAACAACAGCTTCGCCAGTTGCAAACCGGGCAGCAGCGAGACCAGTGATGACCTGATGGAAGACACCCTTACCCTGGTGGTACAGGATGCCAAGAGTGAGGTGGAACTGCGCTCGGTGCTTGGCTCTTTCTGCGAGCTGGTCAAGCGCGATGAAAATCGCGATAGCATGCTCGGTGCCAACGAATATCCGCGCCTCAATGTGGGCTATACCACCACGGCGCAGTGGGCTCTGCTGCTCAAAACCACACTCAGTGCCGGCATGGGCTCTTTCCTGGACTGGCAAGCCTGGACCCTGGCTGAGCTGGATCAAAAACTCAAGGCACTACCGAGGCATCAGGTTGAGCTACTGGCAGCCATGGTTGCCCTGCAGGCCGAGGGGGAGCTCTGGCAGCAACCTGTCAACCTGATCGAGGGCACTGATTTTCGCCAGCAACTGCTGAGCTGGCTGGAGATCAACATGGCCAATGAATATTCAACCGTGTCCCGCAACAATCAGATACCGGACCTGTTCAAACTGGAAACCACCATCGCCGAAAATAGCGGGCTGGGCCCCCTGTTGAATGCCAATCCAGACAAGAACATCTCCCATATCATCAAGGCGGCGGCCGGTCTGATCCGCAACTCGGAAAGCGATGCTCTTCTCTATCCCGGAACCAGCACAGCGGGTAGCTGGCTCACCCCCTACCCCAACAG
Organism: Aeromonas sp. Y318-3; assembly: GCF_027706185.1. Classification (NCBI taxonomy): domain Bacteria; kingdom Pseudomonadati; phylum Pseudomonadota; class Gammaproteobacteria; order Aeromonadales; family Aeromonadaceae; genus Aeromonas; species Aeromonas sp. Y318-3. Next base: position 104,866 of record NZ_JAPDCN010000002.1, on the reverse strand, counting down.
CCCCATATCCCCCGCCTGTCAGCGCGAGGTGTTGTCAGATCAAGTGATCGGCCTGGCTATTCTGGGTCAGGGCCGTGATCAGGATGGCAGCCACTGGGTCACCCTCGGCTGGCAACCCCAGGAGGGAGTGAGTCAGTATCGAATTGGCTGGGGGAAAACCCCGTTTGAACATATTGAAAACGCCGAACAGCAAAACATCAGCCAGCAGACTCGCATCACCCTCAAGGGTCTCCCTCACTATCAGGACTACCAGATAAGAGTGATGAGCGAGGGTGGCACCATCAGTGCCCCACTGACCTACCGAGCCGGGCAGTTGCATGTGGCCGATACCCGTATCACCCACAGCATGGGGCTAGATGATGGCAAGCGTGGCCGGGACCTGGATAGCCGCTGCGATCCCTTGAGTGGACAAGCGGTCAACAGCAATCTGGATGGAGTGCTCGGCGCTCGCTACATCAAGCTGGACAACCGGGGAGAACCGCTGCCACGCCAGGATCTCTCCTACAAACAGATGCCGTTTGCCTGCGTGGCCGACGCCCTGAGTGGGCTGGTGTGGGAGACCAAGGTACAACACAAGGATGGCGAATCTTCCCTGCACGATGACAAAAGCCTGTTTGCCTATGACGATATCCAGAGCAACAACGCCTTCAACGGCAGCTGCTATGACCCGCAAAGTGGTGCTCTGGCCAGTGACCGCAGCCGCTGCAACCTGAAACGCCAGATAAGCCAGGTCAACCAGAGCAAGCTATGCGGCCTCTCCAACTGGCGCGCCCCCAGCCAGCAGGAGTTCTACGGCATCATGACCCTGACCCGGGATAACCCCATTGCCCTCGACACCCGCTACTTCCCGCTCTATTCAGGTTTGCAATACACCTATGGCAAATGGCAGGAGCTGGAGGGGATCTTCTACGGCTTCTGGACCTCGGATGTGATGCCGGTCAGTCGCCCCATCGGCACCTGGGACAAAGATGACGGGGGGCCAGATGCTTACAAGGTTCGCCCGGATAAATATCTACGCGGCGGCATTGCCCGCCAGTATCAACCCCACTACGTCATGCTGGTGAGCGATGGCTTCAAGGTCACAGGAGAATAAAATGCACCACTCTCTCTTCCCCTTATTGCTTGCTGCCGTCCTGTTGCCGGCAGCAAGCCAGGCCCGTGAATGCCTGCCTGGCTATCAGGACGATGGTACCCGTTTCGTTAGCGAACTGATCGACACGGCCGAAGGCAAGCTGCAGGTGGTCAACGACAGAGCCACCGGTCTGCAGTGGCTCTACTGCCCCTACGGTCAACAAGTCAGTGGTAATGGCTCTGGCTGCGAGGGCATGCCTGAGGTGATCAACAGCAGAGCAAGCCAGAACGACAACCCATTGATGACCATCATCATGCAGGCCAACGACCGGCTTGGCTCCCCTGCACACCCTTGGCGGGCCCCAGACATCAAGGAACTGTTTACCCTCTACAACCCTCAGTGCCAACCTGCTACCTACAGCGCAGTGGGCTTTCCAGACCCTCAGCTGGCCGCAGACACTGAAGCTCTCAAACAGCGTGCGTGCGAAGCCAGATTTGATGCGCTGACCGAAGAGCAAACACAGGCTTGCAACAAGCTAGCCGAGCAAAGCAATACCTTAACCATGCTCAAGTTTATTTCTGACAGTTCCTCCGGGGATGGATACAACTACCTTGAGTTCGCACCATCACATGAAGTGTTTAATGACGGCCGTTATGGTGCACCTATGCTTAGGCTCGTCAGGCCAATCCCTAGCCACAGTGAATGATGCAGTGCAGGCCAAAGGGAGGTAACTCCCTTTGGCTATTTTTGCCTTGGCTTTTTACTTCCGCCAAGGGAGTAGGTATGATTCGGCCAGCGTAAAAAGACTTGAATGGATGATCTGAACTCGATATGCGGATGAAACACCTGATTGCCGCGGCTTTGACCGCCCTCACCCTCTCCGGTTGCAGCTTGGTCTATCGTATCGATATTCCCCAGGGCAACTATGTGGAACAAAAACAGGTCGACAAACTGCGCCAGGGGATGACCCGCGAGCAGGTCAGCTATGTACTGGGAACCCCCATGTTGCGTGACGGCTTTGACCCCAACACCTGGTACTACCTCTATGAATTCCAGCCGGGCCACGGCGACAAGGAGCGCAAAGAGCTCACCGTCACCTTCGCCAACGACAGGCTGACCACAGTGACGGGTGACTTCCCGCTGCCAGCAGCTTTCAATACCCCGCTCTGATATCCCGCAAAACCGGCCTCGCGCCGGTTTTGTTTTATCCAGCCCCGCGTAATTCATCCAACCCGACAACACTGAGTCATTTCTCCCCATTGCAGCTGCTCGCAAATTGCCTGATGCTGATGAACAGCCACCATGGCATCAACACCATCGAATGACACAGGGAGAATCCCCATGAGCCGGATCCTGATTGCCGGAGCCAGCGGCCTGATCGGTCGCGAACTGGTGCAGCAACTGCCTGCCGAACATGAACTGACCCTGCTCTGTCGCAAGCCGGGCAAGGAGGCGCACCACTGGCTGCCGGTCAATTTTGATGATCTGGCCAGCGTCACCCTCTCCCGCCCGGTCGATATCGCCTTCTGTGCCCTCGGCACCACCCGCAAGGAGGCGGGCTCTGCCGAGGCGTTTCGCCGGGTCGATCTCGACTATGTGGTCGCCTTTGCCGATCTGGCCCGCCGCCACAGTTGTCAACGGCTCATCGTGGTCTCGAGCATGGGGGCCAGTGCATCGTCCCCGGCTCTCTATCCGCGAACCAAGGGGGAGATGGAGCAGGCCCTGCTGGCCCAATCCTGGCCACGGCTCGCCATCGTACGGCCCGCTATGCTGCTCGGGGATCGCCAGCCACCGCGCCTCTCCGAGCAGATCTTTCAGACCATCTACCCGCTGTTTCGGCCACTGCTGGTGGGCAAGCTCGCCCGCTGGCGCGCCATCGAGGCCCGTCAGGTGGCCCGCGCCATGATCGCCCTCTCGAAACTGCCCGCCGGGTGCGAGATTGTCGAGAACGAGCAACTGCTGGCCCTCTGAACTAGGCCTTCCCTACTACTTACGCACAGTGCTGCAAAAACAGAGCCGCAAAAACAGCAGGGCAAGCCAACCGGCTTGCCCTTTGTTTATCTGTTGGCGAGGTTCCTAACCACCCTGGCCACTATCGGTGGTCAGGAAGAGTGCCATCAACCGCGAATATGGTCGATAAAGGCGTCGATCTGCGCGCGAGTGCAGGCAGGGTTCATAAATACCGCCTTCTCCCCGGCGATGTAGGAGTACTTGCCGCGGGCGTCATAGTCGGAGTGGGCCACCGCCTCCACCCAGTTGGTGTAGAGCCCCACCTTGCCGCGCCCCTTGAACAGGCCGCGGTGGTAATCGGTGTTGCGCTGCAAGCGCGCCTTGTAGGCAGGGTCGCTGGAGCGGGCCAGCTCGAAGGCGAACTCGGCCTCCGGATCGCTCACCCACTCGGGGTTGTAGATCTTGAAGCCGACGCTCGGCCCCTGATTCTCCTGCGCCACCAGCTTGACGTTGCCCAGCTGGCTTAACCGGAAGCGGAAGTAGTTGGCATTTTGCAGGCAGTGGGCCAACACGGTGCGATACCCCTCCACCCCCATATAGTTGAGCGCCGCATAGGCACCGAACAGACCACTCGCGCCACGAGAGCACTCGATGGTGGATTGCAGGTGGGTCTGGCCCTGAATGTCCCGCTCGAAGTAGGAGAAGTTCTCCGGGTCATTCTCCATCGCCTTGAGGTCATCCTGCTCCTTGATCATCACCAGACTGGAGGTGTAGGGCACATAGCCCCACTTCTGGAAGTCGACGGTGAAGGAGTCGGCATATTTCAGCTCGGCAAAGCGTGCCACGTTGCGCTCGATCCCCGCCAGAGTGGCGCTGTTGATGGCGAGCGGGTTGGCGGCAAAGTCGTAACCCAGGAAAAAGATCATCGACCAGCCGATGGCGGCATCGACGTGGATATGGGGCTTGACTGTCACCTCGAACTGCTCGCAGAGGCGATTGCGCAGCTCGAACACGGGTTTCACCTGATCCACCCCGAAGGTGTCGGTGGTGCCCATGGTGAGCATGATGGTCGGCACCACGTGTTTCAGGGCAAAACAGGCGGTCAGGGTGCGCTCGAGGTGGTCGAGATCGATGTCGTTGTTCTCGCCGACCTGAATGCGGATGGTCTTGTTCTCGATGTCGACCCCGAGCAGGGAGAGGTTGGTGATGTTGGAGTAATGCCCCCCCTGAGAGTTGATGATGCGGTAATCCTGATAGTGACCGAGCCCCTTGTGCTTGGCCTCCGGCAAAGTTTTGCGAATGCCGAGCAGGTAGCCGTAGAGGTTACAGAAGGTCCCCCCCTGGGTGAAGATGCCGGTGGCGCGCTCGGGATCATAGCCTGCCAGCAGCGCAATCTGGCGCACCACCTTCTTCTCCAGCTCCTCGGCCACTCCGGCATATTCGGAGTAGACCAGATTGGGGTTGGCCAAAATGCCCAGCTGGGCGCCATAGATAGCGGGATCCGCCGACATGGTGATGACATTCTCGACGCTGGAGGGGTTCTCCCAATCCTTCGACAGCGCGGCGGCAAACAGCAACTCGGCCATCGGCTCGTCCGGGGTGCGCATGGTGGCGGGCACCGGCATGGTCTCGCAGAGATCGGCCAGGCGGGCACGGCCATCAGGCCAGGCATTCAGGCGGGCATCGGGGGCCAGGCCACGGGCCCGAAATTCGTTGAGGGTGGCAAATCCGGGTTCGCGAAAAACCGGCCAGAGATCGGGATTGCGCGAGAAAAAGTTGGCTTTGACGGTGGCGATACGGGCGGAGAAATCGGGATGGACGGCATTGACGCTTTCGTCTTGCAAATAAACTAAGTCACTCATTTTTATACCATTAGTACAGCAAATGTGCGGCCGTTATACCCCTGTACCAGCGGGGCCGACAGTGACAATATCTAATGGCCTACCCTACTTTTTGTCATGTATCAGCCATCACAAGGGCTGGCAAAAAGGCGCCTTTGAGGCGCCTCTTTATATTTCGTGATCTTGCTCCCATACTGGCTGACAGAGTCCTTACTACCAGACCACCATCAGCGCAGCGTCCCCCTCAACGCAGGGATGCCAACAGCCACTCGGAAAACTCCGCCAGCTCACTCTGCTGTTGCGGAAAGGCCGCCAGCCAGGGCTGCAGGCGCGCGGAAACCGCCTCCGGTCGATAGCCGCAACCCGCCAGTTCGGCCGCCAGCAGATCAAACGGGGCCGGCTCCAGAGTATCGCTAAAGAGCTGCGCCCGGGTGATGCCCCCCTTCTCCACATCAAAGTGCAACTCCACCCCGCCCCAACTGAACCGCTCCTCCAGCAGATGGCTGAACGCCGGGGCATGGCCATAGTTCCACTCCCAGCTGCGCTGACGGGCGAAGGTCTCGGCAAAACCGGGCAGATCCGGCATCTGCACCGGGGAGATATACTCGGGCTCAACTCGCGCACCGTAATGGTGGAAGAAGGCCTCCTGCAGCGCCTTGCTCACCTGTTGATGGTTGATCCCCGGTAGCAGTTCGCACAGATTGGCCACCCGACCGCGCACCGAGGTGATCCCCTTGGCTGCCAGCTTCTTGGGGTCGGGGTTGAGGTAGTTGGCGAGCCGACCGAGATCGGCGTCCAGCAGCAGGGTGCCGTGGTGGAATCCGCGATCCAGAGTCTCCCGATAGGCCGACCCCGATACCTTGCGCTCCCCGTCCGGGGTCGCCACCAGCAGATCGTTGCGACCGGAGGCAAGCGCCTCGATCCCCAATCGCTTGAGCCCGTCCAGCACGATGGCGGTGGAGACGCTCTTGTCATACTCCGGCTTGCCCGCCATGAAGGTGAAGCAGCTGTTGCCAAGATCGTGGAACACGGCGCCACCGCCACTGCTGCGGCGCGCCAGGGTCACCCCATCCTCCTCCATGCGGCGGGTGTTGCACTCCTTCCACGGGTTCTGGGCTCGGCCAATCACCACGGTATTGGCGTTTCGCCAAAGGAACAGCACCCGTTGACGGGGATCCATCTGGCGGAAGATGCACTCCTCAACGGCCAGATTGAACAGGGGATCGTGAGAGTCGGAGACAAGCAGACGCAAGCGGGACATAAAAAGACCTTATCCGGAACTGGGGGCAGCATGATAACACTGACGGGGTACCATCACTGAGTCGTCGCACATTAACCGGTGCGCAGCAGCCGCGACACATTTGCGTCACACCTGACCGTCCCATAAAAGTATCTATTGATATAACGACACAGCTTGACGTGCAACCACGGAAAAAATGCAGTCAAGCCACAATGACAACGATAAAAACGGGAAAAAGTGGCTAGAATGCGACCACTTAGATAGGCCATATGACTCTCTTATTGGTCACATAACTTGCAAAAAAGCGGCATGTATCCATCCCGTGTGATGAACGACACAAAAATGACTTTCCAACCCCCCTATACCCCATTGCAAACGCCTTTTCTCCCCTTGCAGGTGACACAAAATTGCTTGAATCTAGCCTAGACATCGCTCCCGAGAGAAACGTTGTATGACGGAGAACGCAGCCCCCCGCCAGCCCCTCAGCTGGTTTATGCCAATGCTGGTCGGTATGGTCATCGCGACCCTGGCCTCTCCCCCCGTGCGAGCCGGCGAGCAGGTCATCGTCCAGTTGCCGTGGCAACACCAGTTCCAGTTTGCCGGTTACTACGCAGCCATCGCCAAAGGGTTTTATCGGGAGGCCGGTCTGCATGTCACCCTGCGCGAAGCGGACTCCCGCACCGATGTGGTCAGCGAGGTGATCTCGGGAAAGGCCCATTTTGGCATCAGCGGCAGTGATCTGCTGCTGGATCGGGCTGCCGGTCGTCCGGTGGTGGTGCTCGCCGCCCTGCTGCAGCACTCGCCGCTGATCCTGCTCACGCTGGATCGGCCAGATATTCGCAACCCGGCCGATCTGGCCAACAAGCGACTGATGCTGGAGCCTGGCTCCAACGAGCTGCTGACCTACCTTTCTCACCAGACCCGCAGCCGCAACTGGGTCACCCTCCCCTACAAACAGGGGATACAGGCACTGCTGGCGGGCAAGGTGGATGCCATCAGCGCCTACAGCACTACCGAGCCCTTCTATCTGCAGCAAAGAGGCATCCCCTATCGGGTCTTCAGCCCGCGCACCATCGACTTTGACTTCTACGGCGACAACCTCTTTACCTCCGAGCGGGAGCTGATCACCCGACAGGATCGGGTCTACGCCTTCCAGCAGGCCAGCCTCAAGGGGTGGCGCTATGCGATGGACCACCCTGAAGAGATGATCAACCTCATCATGGAGCAGTACCCGACCGGGGCTGGCCGTGAACAGCTGGAGTTCGAAGCTCGCGAAACCAGAGAGCTGATGCAGCCAGATCTGATCGAACCCGGCTACATGCAGCAGGAGCGCTGGCTGCAGATCGCCAAAACCTATCTGGAAGCGGGCATGCTCACGGTATTGCCCAACCTCGACCGCTTTATCTACGACCCGGCGCAGGAGAGGCTGCGCCAGCAACGGCTGCTGCTCGACAAGAGCGTGGCGGTTGCCATGCTCATCACCTTTACCCTGATGACCCTGCTCGGCATCTTCTTGCACCTCTATCTGCGGCTACGTGAGGAGGCGCGGGATCGCCAGCGGCTGACCCGTGAACTGGCCCAGAGCGAGCAACACTATCGCTTCGTGGCGGAGAACAGCGCCGATGTGATCTGGACCATGGATGCCGCCAGCTTGCGCTTTCGCTACGTCAGCCCGGCCATCACTCCTCTGAGCGGCTACGAGGCCCCCGAGCTGTTTGCCCTGCCCCTCAAACAGCTGCTGCCGGATGCCTCAAGGCAACTGCTGCGCGAGGAGATCTCTGCCACTCTGGAGGCCTGGCAGCGGGGAGAACATGACCAGACCCGCCGGGTCATTCGCACCCAGCTGCGCCACAAGGATGGCCATCTGGTGGCGACCGAGACCATCACCACCCTCCATGGCAACCACAATGCCCAGCCGGAGGCGATCCTCGGGGTCACCCGGGATATCACCGAGCGGGCAGCACGGGAGGAGATGATGCTCCGCCTCGCCTTCTACGACCCCCTCACCGGGCTGCCCAATCGCCGCTTGCTGCAGCAACGGCTCAAGGAGCTGATGGAGCAGGAGACGCCCCGTCCGCTGGCATTGATGTTTATCGATCTCGATCACTTCAAGCCGATCAACGACACCTTCGGCCATGAGACCGGGGATATTCTGCTCAATATGGTGGCCAAGCGGATGAGCCACTGCGTGCGCAAACAGGATCTGGTGGCACGGCTGGGGGGCGACGAGTTCGTTATCTTGCTGCCGGAGAGTGGCGACGAAGTGCTGGCGGTGGCCGACAAGCTGCACCAGCAGCTGCGCCATCCGTTCCAGCTGGAGGGGCAGGAGCTGCTCATCTCCAGCAGTATCGGGCTGGCGCTCTATCCCGAGCACGGGGAGGATGCCAAAACCCTGATGCACCACGCCGATCAGGCCATGTATCAGGCGAAGAATCGCGGCCGCGGCCGGGTCTGCCTCTTTACCGAAGGCCTTGATCCCGAGCAGGGCGCCCTGCTGTGGCAACCCGGCCACGAGTGCGGTCACCCGCGCATCGATGCCGAGCATCGCCAGCTCTTCGTATTGACCAACCGGCTGCTGGAGCGGATGAAAGATCAGCACGAGGATCCGGCCCCGTTTCTGGAGAGTCTGGAGAGCCTGTTCGACATGGCCCGCCACCACTTCGCCTTTGAAGAGCAGATGCTGGCGGAGATCGACTATCGGGAACTCGTCAGCCATCGTCAGGATCACCAGCGCCTGCTCAACAAGGCAGGCCAGCTGCTGCACACAGCCAAAGCGGGGACGCTGGGCAACGACGAGCTGCTCAACTTCATCATTCAGGAGCTGGTGGTCGGCCACATGAGTCAGGCGGATCGCCGCTACTTCCCCCTGTTCAGATCTGAGCGCAGCCTGTCGGTTGCAGAGGTGGTCACCTAGTCCCCCTCTGCTCAGACCCCAGCGTAACGCGCCTCTTGCGAAAGGGGCGGCCTAGTCACCGCGCAGGGCTACCACGGGGTCGAGACGCACTGCCCGCAGCGCAGGAGCGACCCCGGCCAGCAGACCAACCAGAGCGCTGCAACCGAGCGCCAGCAGCAGATAGAGAGGATGGAGGGTGAGCGGCAAGCCGGTCGCCAGCAGGGTGAGCAGCAGCTTGAGCCCGCCGAGCAGGGCCAGTCCCATGGCTCCGCCCAGCAGCGCCAGCACCACGGCTTCGAGCAGGAACAGCAATAGAATGCGCCGCCGCGGACAGCCCAGCGCCATCAGCAAACCCACCTCGGGGATCCGCTCCTGCTGGGCGATGCTCATGATGCTGAAGATGCCGACTGCCCCAATCAGCAGCGAGATGATGCCGAGCCCGCCGACCGCCAGCTTGATGATAGAGAGGATCTTGTCGAGGCTGGTCAGCATGTCCTGCTGGGAGGTGAGGGTGAAGTCCTCGGCGCCGTGGCGGGCGATCAGCACCCGCCGGATCTGGGCGGTGATATCGGCTTCCGTCTGTCCGGCGCGATAGATGACGTCGATCTCCTGCAGCCCCTCCTTGTTGAACAGCGCCTGGGCGTGAGCGGCGGGCAGATAGATCATGTCATCCAGATCAAAGCCGAGAAATTGCCCCTTGGGCGCCAGCACCCCGGCCACCCGAAAACGGCGATCACCCGCGCGCAATAGACTCCCAGGCGCATCGCCACCGGGAAACAGCTCAGCCGCCACCTTGGCCCCCAGCACCGCATAGGCACGGGGCATTGCACTGTCGTCCGCGGGCAGAAAACGCCCCTGCACCAGGGTGAGTCGCCAGCCGGAGAGCGCCGCCGAACCGGTGCCCAGAATGGCAGTGCTGCGGGTCAATCCGCGGCTGCGCACCTCCCCTTGCCCCTGCACCACAGGGAGCGCCGCCTCTACCCCGGCCAACCTGGCGAGGGCATCGGCATCCTCCAGCAGCAGGGGACGGCTGCTGGAGAGGATGCCGGGCGGGCCGCCGGCGGTCTCTGTCTTGCCCGGGGTCACGGCGATCAGCCGGGTGCCAAATTGGGAGAAGCTGTCGAGCAGATAGAGCCTGAGCCCCTCGCCGATGCCGGTGAGCAGGGTCACCGAGGCGATCCCGATTGCAATGCCGAGCGCAGACAGCAGGCTGCGGCTGCGCCCCGCCAACAAGGCGCGCCAGAGCCAGAACATCAGATCAGCTGCGCGCATCAGCCACCGCTCCATTGCCCGCTGCGCAGGCTGCTGACCGGATCTTGCCTTGCGGCCCGGGAGGCGGGCAGCCAGCTAAAAAACAGTCCAGTCAGCAGGGCCGCCGGTATGGTGCAGAAAGTAGCGAGCAGAGGGACTGCCGCCGGAAATCCGGGCCAAATCACTCCGGCGAGGCCAACCAGGGCATAGCCCAACACAGTGCCAAACAGCGCGCCACTGCCGCTCAGCAGCAGCGCCTCCCACAAAAACAGCTGGCGGATCTGGCGACTATCGGCACCCAGCGCCTTGAGCAGGCCGATCTCGCCGGTGCGCTGGCGGGTGCTGATCAGCGCCAGATTCATCATCATGATGCCGGAGACCAGCAGGCTGATGGCGCCGATGCCGGCAACTGCCAGGGTGAGGGTCGAGAGAATGGTGGAGAAGGTGGCCAGCATGGCGTCACGGCGCACCACAGTCACATCGAGCACCCCGTGGCGCGCCTGCATCAGCTGCTCCAGTCGCTTGACCAGCGGGGGCACTGCTTGTCCCGCCAGCGGCTGGATCAGCAGCCGAAACAGCCCCTCGGTGTTGAACAGCCGCATGGCGCTACCCACCGGGATCAGCGCCGCCTCGGCCATATCCATCCCCAGATTGCTGCTCTGGCTGGTGAAGACCCCCACCACCCGAAAGCGGCGATTGTCAAAACGCAGCCACTGACCGACCGGATCGGCCTGACCGAACAGCTCACGGGCCACCTTGGCCCCGAGCAGGACGGCCGGTCGATCCTCTGCGGCATCCCCTGGCAGCCAGCGGCCGGAGAGCAGTTCCAGCCCGTGGGTATCGCGTAGCCCGTTGCTGCTGCCAAGCAGCATAGTCTGGCGCAGCCGCGCCCCCTGCTTGGCCTCGGCAAAGCCCATCACCAGCGGCACCAGCCGCACGTTTGGCTGATGCTGGCCAAGGTAGTGCATGTCATCGAGTGTGATCTGCCGCAGACTGTTGCCGGTGACCGGCGGCAGCCCGCCGGTGGTCTCCTTGCGACCCGGGAACATCACCAGCAGATCCTTGCCAAGGGAGCTGAACTGGTCGGCCACATAGCGTCTCGCCCCCTCCCCCAGCGCGGTGAGCAGCAGCACCGAGGTGACGCTCAGACTCACCGCCAGGATCAAGACCAGCGCCCGTGAACGCTGGCGCAGCAGGGCCACGGCGGCAAAGCGGATCACATCGGGGCGCCGCATTCAGCCACCGCCGCTATCAATGTTGATGCGGCCATCGTTCATCAGGATCCGCCTGCCCGCCCGATCACCGAGGCGCGGGTCGTGGGTTACCACCACCAGCGTGATCCCCTGCTCCCGGTTGAGCTCCTCCAGCAGGGTAATCACCTCCTCCCCGGAGCGGGAGTCGAGATTGCCGGTGGGCTCGTCGGCCAGGATCAGCCGCGGCGCCATTGCCATGGCCCGAGCGATGGCCACCCGCTGACGCTGACCGCCGGAAAGCTCGGCAGGGCGGTGTCCGGCCCGGTTTTCCAACCCCAGCTCCCCCAGCAACTGCTGGCTGCGGCGATGGCGCTCGGCGGGGGCGATCCCGCACAGCATCAGCGGCAGCTCGACGTTTTCACGGGCGGTGAGGCGGGAGATAAGGTGAAACGACTGGAACACAAAGCCGATGCGATGGCCGCGCAGCTGGGCCAGCGCAGGTTCTGACAGGGTGGCGGTGTCCTCTCCCCCCAGCCAGTAGCGCCCCTCGTCGGGCCGATCCAGCAGCCCCAGCACATTGAGCAGAGTCGATTTGCCGGAGCCCGAGGGGCCCATCACCGCCAGATACTCCCCCTCGGCAACCCGCAGGGATACGCGATCGAGGGCGGCCACTTCGCTCCCCCCCAGAGTGAAACGACGGCTGACGGCATCAAGGCGAATGAGATCACTCATCCGTCTGCTCCGTGGCGGCGCTGAAAGGGCCCTCCCCGACAATCTGTCCGGGCTGGGCTGCCAGCCGATCACCGGCGGCGAGCCCCTCGGCCACCTCAATCCAGTTCCAGTTCTCCACGCCCCAACGGGGCACCACCCGCACCAGCTTATCCCCTTCCAGCCGCAGCACGCTGCCATCGTCGGCCCGGCTGCTGGCCGCTACCCGCAGCACATCGGTGGCGCGGGTCACCTCGACCTCAAGGTCAGCGCTGTAGCCAATAAGCAGGGGCACATCGGTGGGCAGGGCAGTGAGCGCCGCCTCCACCTCCACGGTGCGGGCCTGCTTCTCCAGCTCCTTCACATAGGGGGCGATGCGGGTCACAGTGGCGGCAAAATCGCGCCCGGGCATGGCATCGAGCAGTACCCGGGCAGACTGGCCCACCTTGAGGCGGGCGGCATCCACCTCATCGATGGGGGCAGAGACATACAGACAGCGATCGTCGATAAGATCGATAACCGGAGGCATGGCCACTCCGGGCGGTGAGGGAGTCATGTATTCGCCCAACTTGCTGTTGACCTCTGCCACCACACCGGCAAACGGCGCCAGCAGGCGGCGCTCGCTCAAGCGAGCCTCCACCTGGGCGACCTGCGCCTCGTCGACCCGCTCCTGCTGACGGGATGCGCGGCAGACATAGCGGCGGGTATCGGCCAGATTCTGGGCCTGCTCGGCGAGGGTGCGGGAGGTGAGGTTTTTGGCCAGCAAGGTGGCCAGCCGGTTAGCCTCCCGCTCGTAGTAGGCCGCCTCGCTGCAACGCTCCTCGCGCTGGGTCTTGCCAAGGGCCTGCTGGGCGCGGGCCCGGGCGAGATCGGCGTGAATATCGTCGCTCCAGAGGGTCAGCAGCAGATCTCCCCGGGCTACCCGCTCCCCGGCCTTGACGGCGATCTGCTCCACCACGCCGCCACCGGGCAGACTGAGCCCGGCCCGCTGACACGACTTGATGGTGCCAGCCCGAGTGTTGACCACGGTGACCAGCACATCCCCCCGCCCGACCTCAGCCAGCCTGATCGGCGTCGGCTGCGGTCGCCACCACCATGCTGCCGCAGCCACCGCTACCACAGCGCCACTTCCCCACCACAACCAACCTCTCTTCATCGCGCATCCTTTCGCTAGTGACTCCCGTCATGTGCGTCGGGAGAGCAGGGCATAATAGAGCAAGGGTATCACCACCAGGGTGAGCAAAGTGGAGACCAGGATCCCGAAAATCAGGCTGATAGCCAGTCCGTTGAAGATGGGATCATCGAGGATAAACAGAGCCCCGATCATCGCCGCCAGCGCCGTCAGCATGATGGGTTTGGCCCGCACCTGCGCCGCTTCGATCACCGCCTGCTCGAACGCCACCCCGGCGCTGCGCTGCTGCTCGATAAAGTCCACCAGCAGGATGCTGTTGCGTACGATGATCCCGGCCAGGGCGATCATCCCGATCATCGAGGTAGCGGTAAACTGGGCCCCCAGCAGGGCGTGGCCCGGCATCACCCCTATGATGGTGAGCGGAATGGGAGCCATGATGATGAGTGGTACCAGATAGGAGCGGAACTGGGCCACCACCAGCAGATAGATGAGGATCATCCCCACCCCGTAGGCTAGCCCCATGTCGCGGAAGGTCTCGTAGGTGATCTTCCACTCACCGTCCCACAACAGCGCCACCTCCCCCAGCTTGTCGGGCTGCTGCACGTAATACTGGGGCAGATCGATGTCGGCACCGGCGGCAAACATGCCGTAGAGCGGGCTGTCGGTATGGCCACCCATGTCGGCCACCACCATCACCATGGGCTGCATGTTCTTGTGCATGATATAGCTGGGGGCCACCTCATCACGGCGACTCACCAGCTCGGAGACCCGCACCAACTGGCCGCTCTGGCTGCGCACCTTGAGGGCCAGTACGCCCGCCAGATCCCGTTTGTCACCGGGAGCCAGTTCGATGCGGATCGGCACCGGATACTTGGCGCCGTGACCCTGCAGCCAGCTGGCATCCTGATAACCCACCCCGCCATTGAGGGTGTTAACCAGATCCCCGAGATCGACCCCGAGCAGGGCCGCCTTGCTGCGATCCACCACCAGCCGCCACTTGGGCTGCGGGTCGGTCAGATAGATATCCACATCCACCAGATCCGCCGTAGCCACAAAACGGGCCTGTACGGCGCGAGCGGCCGCTTCGCGGGCGGCCTGAGTCGGGCCATAGATCTCGGCAACGATGGGAGACCAGACCGGCGGGCCGGGCGGCACCTCAACGACTTTCAGGTTGCCCCCTGCCGCACTGGCGATGGCCTGCAGCGGCTCCCGAACCGACTGGGCAATCTGGTGGCTACTGCGATCCCGCTCATGCTTGTCCACCAGATTGACCTGAATATCCCCCACGTTGGCGCCGCTGCGGATAAAGTAGTGGCGCACCAGCCCGTTGAAATTGATGGGGGCGGCGGTGCCGGCGTAGATCTGGTAATCCTTCACCTCAGGCACTTTGGCAAGCTCTCGTCCGACCGCCAGCAGGGTGCGCTCGGTCTGCTCCAGGGTCGCCCCCTCCGGCATATCGAGCACCAGCTGAAATTCCGACTTGTTGTCAAAGGGAAGCATCTTGAGCACCACCCACTGCACCACCGGCATTGCGGTGGCGGCCCCGACCAGCAGCAACACCACCAGCCAGAGTTTGCGTCTGGCGCGCTTGGCGCCATCACCAATCAGGAAAGGAGTCATCAGCCGGTGAAAAAGACCAGCCTTGGCCTCGCCGTGGGCACCGTGCACCTCACCCTTGAGCAAATGGCTCGCCAGCCAGGGGGAGAAGACAAAGGCCACCAGCAGGGAGATGAGCATCCCCATGCTGGCATTGATGGGGATGGGGCTCATGTAGGGACCCATCAGGCCACTGACAAAGGCCATCGGCAGCAGGGCCGCGATAACGGTCAGGGTCGCCAGTATGGTCGGCCCTCCCACCTCATCCACCGCCCCCGGTATCAGATCCTTGAGCGCCCCCTTGCCCAAACCGCGATGGCGGTGGATGTTCTCCACCACCACGATAGCGTCATCCACCAGAATGCCGATGGAGAAGATCAGCGCAAACAGCGACACCCGGTTGAGGGTAAAGCCCCAGGCCCAGCTGGCAAACAGGGTCAGTGCCAGGGTGATAACGATGGCAACGCCCACCACCAGCGCCTCTCGCCAACCCATGCTCACCAGCACCAGCAGCACCACCGCCGTGGTGGCAAAAATCAGCTTGCCGATCAAGGTGTTGGATTTGGTCTCGGCGGTGACGCCGTAGTCCCGGGTCACCGTCACCTCGACCCCGGCAGGGATCAGTCGGTTCTGCAAACTTTCGACCCGCGCCTCCACCCGCTTGGCCACATCGACCGCATTCTGGCCCGGCTGCTTGCCGATGGCCAGGGTCACCGCCGGATAACTGGCCTGTCCCAGCCCCATCCAGCTGCGCTTGGTCGGGGTCTCCTGACCCAGAGAGACCTTGGCCACCTCCCCCAGATAGACCGGCTTGCCGTCGTGCAGCCCCACCACCAGCTCTCTAGCCTCCTGCTCGCTTTGCAGGAACTGCCCCACCTGTACCTTGATCTCACTGTTGTCCTGCCAGGTGGCCTGTGTCGGGCCCACCTGATTGGCGGCCGAAAGGCGCTGACTCAGCTCGCCCCAGCTGATGCCGTGGGCGCTGAGGGCCGCCGGATCCGGCATCACCCGCAACACGGCACTCTGGCTGCCCAGCGTGTAAATATCGCGGGTACCGGGAATGCGCTTGAGTTCGGTCTCCAGCTCATGGGCGACCCGGGTCAGTTCGGGGGCCCCCAGTTGCTTGCTCCCCTCTTTGCTCCATAAGGTCAGACTGACGATGGGGACATCATCGATCCCCCGGGGTTTCACCAGCGGCTGACCGACTCCGATCCCCTGTGGCAGCCAGTCACGGTGGGAGTCGAGTTGGTTGTTGAGATCGACGATGGCCTGTTCGCGGCTCACCCCCACCTTGAACACCACCACCAGCAGGGCGCCATCGGGTTGGGAGAAAGAGTAGAGGGTATCAATTCCCTTTATCTGGGAGACCACCTGCTCGGCAGGGGTGGTGACGAGAGAGGCCACTTCAGTCGGGCTGGCTCCCGGGAAGGGAATGTAGACATCGGCGAAGGTGACATCGATCTGCGGCTCCTCCTCCTTGGGGGTCACCAGCACCGCAAACAGGCCGAGCAACAGCCCCAACAGCGCCAGCAGCGGCGTGATGGCCGAGCCCTGAAACAGCGCAGCCAGCCGACCGGCAGGCCCCAGCCTCTCCTTGTTGCCGTTCAGCTCGCTACTCATGGGCCACCTCCTGCTGCTGCGCCCAGGCATCGGGAGCCAGCTTGTCACCGGCTTGCAGCCCGGCCAGGATCTCGCACTGTCCCTCGACGCAATGGCCGACCCGCACCGGCGTCAGGGCCCAACCAGCGGGCTGCAGCAGATAGACGCCATTGAACTCCCCTTGCCGCAGCAGGGCGCGATCCGGCACCTGCAACACCTGACGTTCACCCTGCTTGAGCTGCACCTTGAGCCACATGCCGGGCAATACCCCGGCGGTTTGCGGCGGCAAGTCGAGGCGCAACCTGAAGGCGTGGCTCTGGCTGTCGGCATAATTGAAGCGGGTCAGTTTGACCGGGGTAACAAGCTTGCCATCCGGCAGCAGCACCTGCACATCCGCAGGCTCACGAACGAGCGTCAGGGCGGATTGGGGCAACTCCACCTCCACCCGCAGTGTGTCGAGAGAGAAGCCGGAGAGCAGTGGGGTACCGTGGGCGACAGTCTCCCCCAGCTCTACCAGCCGTTTGGTCACCACCCCGGCGTAGGGAGCCAGAATGCGGGTATAACCGTAGGCCTCGCGGGCCTGAGTGAGAGCCGCATCGGCAGCATTCACCTCGGCGCGGGCGGCGCGATCCGTCGCCTGGGCATTGTCGAGCTGGGCGCGGGTGATCACCCCCTTGGCAATCAGCGCCTGAAAACGGGCAAGCTGGCGCTCGGCTTCCACTTGCTGAGCCTGCGCCCGCGCCAGCCGCGCCTCGGCCCCCGTGACGGCGGCAAACTGCTCTTTGCCGCTGATCTCCAGCAGCGGCTGCCCCGCCTGCACCTGATCGTTCACATCCACCAGCATGCGGGAGACCCGGCCGCTGGTCTGGGCCGCCACCGTCCCCTGATTGATGGCACTGACGGTACCATCCAGCGTCAGCCAGTCAGTCACCGCCTGCGGCGCCACTGTCAACAGGGGCTTTGGCTCCCCGTCTGCGGCAAAGGCCCGGGGGGATGTCATGGCCTGCGATGTCATCACCAATAAGGTGATCCCCAGCAACCGGATCTTTTCCATCATTACTCTCCTTCCCTGGCGTAATCTGTCACTTCACGGGATCAGGTGGTATGGGACTGGCGCACCTTATCCACTCCCCGAGCTGGCGCCTTGGTCAGCACCCTGGCCAGTCCTTTGTCAAACAGCAAGATCCCGGCCACCATGGCCGCTATAAACAACATTATCATGGGCTGCCCGCTGGAAATGAGACTCATAGCAGGCCCCGGGCAGATACCCACCAATCCCCAGCCGATGCCAAACAGCGCAGCCCCGCCGATCAGCCTGCGCTCGAGCCGAGGAGCTGGTACGGCGGCGATGGGCTCGCCCAGCACGCTCTGACGACGGGGTTTCACCAGCAAGAAGTAACCCGGCATAAAGACCAGCAGGGCCCCCCCCATCACGAAGGCGAGGCTGGGATCCCAGGCGCCAGCCAGATCGAGAAAACCGGTGACCCGGGCGGGATCCACCATGCCGGAGATGGCCATCCCCAGTCCAAACAGCAGGCCCGCGAACAAACTTGTCAGCAATTTCATGGCAATCAGCCCCTTACAGCAGATGATGAGTGATGAAGACGGTGATAAAGCCAGCCGCCATAAAGGTCAGGGTGGCGACAATGGAGCGCAGGGAGAGCCGCCCCATGCCGCAGATGCCGTGGCCGCTGGTGCAGCCATTGCCAAGACGGGTACCGATGCCAACCAGCAAACCGGCCAGCAGCACAACAGGCCAACCGGGCAAGGTGGTGAATGCGGGCATGCTGGCCCAGCCCAAGCTCAGTGCCAGCCAGGCGCCCGCCCCGAGCCCCAGCAGAAACAGTACCCGCCACGGCGCCCGGTGTTGCAACGCACCGGCCAGAATGCCGCTGATCCCGGCCACCCGGCCGTTGAACAACATCAGGATCAGGGCCGACAGCCCTGCCAGCATGCCGCCGCCCAAAGAGAGCAGCCATTGGCTTTCCATCATCAAGATTCCTTATTTTCCGAGTGACAAAAATGGGTTTGCAGCGCCCCCAGCACATCGGCAGCTGCCTCGCTCACCAGCGAGTAGTAGATCTGCTGGGAGACCTTGCGCGAACGGATAAGGCCGTAGCGCTTCAATACCGACAGTTGCTGGGAGAAGGCCGACTGGCCCAGCTGGCTGTGGGCCAGCAATTCCCCGACTCCCTTCTCCCCCTCCACCAGCTGGCAGAGCACCATCAGGCGTTCGGGATGAGCCAACGCCTTGAGCAGGGAGGCTGCGGCTGTCGCATGTCTGTTCATCTCGTCGAATTGGCTCATAAGAGTAAATTAGCAATTGCTGATATTTGTTCTATTGTATAAAACAACACTAAATTAGCAATATCTAAAGTAGATAAGGAGAAAGACCATGACAGTAGATAACGGAGTCAGAATCGTCGCGGGTTGCATGTTGCTGCTCTCGCTGATCCTTACCACCTGGGTTCATCCGGGCTTTGTCTGGTTGAGTGCCTTTGTCGGGGTCAACCTGATCCAGAGCGCGTTCACCGGTTTCTGTCCGGCCGCGATGATCCTCAAACGGATGGGATTGAAATAACCGGGTCAGCTTTTAGCGGCTTGATGCGGCAAAACGGGGCTTTCGATTATGTTTCAAGATGTTGCTGCGGGCAGCGCGGGGTTTACCCTGCCTGCCGCCTCGGCTATCATTCGAGCCTCTTATCAATAGCGGAGACCATCAGTGGGCAACTCATCAAGTGACAGTTGTAGACCGACCCTCATCGTCGGTACCAAGGTCGCGAGCTAGCCGCAGGTCTTTCTCTGCCGCATGCTCGCAACCCGCGAGAAGCGGAAATCCACTCCCCTCTTCTCCCTTTTTACACTTGACGTCTGGCAACCAGAGGCCAACCGCCACGGTCGCCATGCCTGCATAGTTTCTGCTTCCCACAAGGAGGCTGCTATGCGTTTTATCTCAATCAAACCGGCTGCGGATCGCGCGGTCGCAACAGGTTCTGTTGCTACCCGGGCTCACCCCCTGTTGAGCCGGCTCGGCCGTGGCATGCTGCCACGCTGGCTGGGCGGCAAACAGCGTCAGCACCACTACCGGCTGCAGATCCGCTGTGAGGATCGCGCCGATATGGAGCAGGTGCTGGATATGGTGAACCACACCCTGCAACCGGCGGGGCTGCAACCGATGCAATCGATGAAGCCGGGTCGCGGCGGTGGGCGAGAGCTGGTGCTCAACCTGCAGTGCACCCCGCCCCAGCGCCGCTATCTGGTGCAGTTTGTTCATCAGGTCGGGGTGGCACATCCGGTGCGCTGGCAACTACGCCCGCGCATCGACTGCGATCCCGAGCTCAACTGACCGCACACCTGCGTTAACCACAGTGAAAGGGGCCAGCCACGCTGGCCCCGCTTGTTGCGTCCTCTCCGAGCGTCAGGGCATCCGATGATGCTCGCGCCCCGGGACGCAGCGTTTTGTTTTTCTGCTGGCCATCCGCGCAATCATCCCCTGATCCATCCGCCACCCGGCGTTTCATCATGGATTGCGCCAAGCCAGCGCTCATCAGAAGGAGTAAGCCATGAAGATGTGGCAACAAATTGACATGCTCTCCCTGCTCGACACTCTGGCCAGCCTGCTGCTCGCCTTTGTGCTTGGCAGTCTGGTCGGGCTGGAGCGCCAGTACCGCCAGCGTACCGCGGGTCTTCGCACCAACGTGCTGGTCGCCGTAGGGGCCGCTCTGTTCGTCAGTCTGGCCCAGCGCATCTATGACCTGCACGGCGGCAACTACAACGTGGTCCATGTGGTGGCCTATATCGTCTCCGGCATCGGCTTTCTCGGCGCCGGCGTCATCATGCGCGAATCGGGCAATATCCGCGGCATCAACACCGCCGCCACCCTCTGGGGTGTCGCTGCTGTCGGCGCCGCCTGTGGCGCCGGGCTCGCCATGGAGGCAATTCTGGGTGCCCTGTTCGTGCTGGCCGCCAACACCCTGCTGAGACCGCTGGTCAATCAGATCAACCGTCGCCCGGTGGACAATACCGACACCGAAGTGACCTACAAGGTGACGGCCCTGACCCAGCGCGAACATCAAAAAGAGGTGCTGCACTGGCTCGAGGAGATGCTGGAGCAGGCCAACTACCCCCTGAGCGAACTCGATATCGAGCCGTTTGGCGAGGGGGATCTGGAGATCTCTGCGGTGCTGCTGGCTACCTCCATCGATGGCGACGAGCTGGATGCCCTGATGGTGAAACTCGGCATCCACCCCCATATCAAGCAGGTGTTCTGGCGCACCAGTACCACCGATTGAGCCGTTGGTCAGAGGAACGAACCATCCGCCCGCAGCAAAAAGCCCCGCCAGCAATGGCGGGGCTTTCTCATATGGGATGGGCGAAGAGTGGCTAGCGGCGACTGCGCCAGCGCACCCTGGGGGTGATCACCTGGGCAGTCTGCGCTGGGGGATTACCTGCAATCAATTGCTGCATCAGCTCGAAAGCGGCGAGGGCCAGCGCCGGACAATCCTGTGCCACCGAGTCGATGCGCATGGGAATGCAGTCGAGCAGGTCGTGATCGTCGAAGGTGCACAGGCGCATGCCCGTCTCCATCAGTCCCGCTTCGTTGAGGTAGCGCAGCACCCCTTCCAGCAAAGTAAAGGAGGCGGTAAAGAGCCCCCTGGGAGGCGCTCCCAGCTCGGCCACCAGCTCGGCCATCAGCTGATAACCGGAGCTCGGCTGATAGTCGCGATGACGGACCCGGGCTGCATCGGCTTCAAAACCGGCGCGATGTAGCCCCAGCTCATAGCCCGCCAGCCGGTGACGACTAGGGGAGAGATCCAGCAGGCCACCGAAGTAGTAGATCTCCTCGCCGCACTCGCTGGCCATGTCCCGCACCAGCTCGGCGGTGGCCTTGCAGGCATCGGAGATCACCATGGGCAGGCGCGACTCGCCAATATGGCGGTCGAGCTGCACCACCGGCAGGCGGTCGTGGATGCGGGCATAGATGTCATCGCTGTGGCCGCTGGAGGCGACAATCAGCCCGTCCACCTGACGGCTGATGAGGTTGTCCACCACCCGCTGCTCGAGAGCGGGATCATCCTCGGAGCAGGCGATCAGCAGCTGGATGCCCGCCTCCCGGCAGTGCGCCTCGAGGGCGCGGGCGATACGGGCGAAACCGAAGTTGGTGAGATCGGGGATCACCAGCCCCCAGGTGTAGCTGCGGGTCTCGCGCAGGGAGCGGGCATGAAAGCTCGGCAGGTAGTGACACTCCTCCGCCACCGCCTGAATGCGCTTGCGGGTATCGTCGGCAATCCGGTACTCCGCACTCTTCCCGTTGAGCACCAGACTGGCGGTCGCCTTGGACACCCCCGCCAGTTCGGCGATCTGGGCAATCGTGATCCGTTTCTTCTTCTCCACCTGGCCTCCCGGCTGACTAGAACCGGGCTATTGTACTAGGCACGCCGACAGCGGCCAGTGATTGAGGCAAATTTTGCAGCCATCATCGCCGTTACCTGATGAAAGTTGCGGCTTTTCCCCGGGGAAGTAGCGCGCCGACAGGCTGTGACGCCCCTCATCGATGAAACACTCCAGACTGGAGCGATCACACAGGACGGTGATCCGCCCGCCAGCCCATGGGCTGCTGCGGGTCTCCCATACTCCGCTCTGCCAGTTCTGGCGCCGCAAGGTGATGCGCCCCGGCTGCCAGCACAGCTCGGCCACGGCACCGAACCAGAGGCTCCCCTCACCACACAGATCCAGATCGAGCCAGGCCGAGTCGATGGCCAGCCCCGGAAATTCGCCGAGCGTCCCCGCGAAGCGGGTCAGCTCTCCCTTCAATGCCGCAAGCTCCGCCACAGGCCGCTGGCAGAGCCACTCATCCTGCCAGAACAGCTCCCGCGGGCAGCTCATCTGGTGGATCCAGCCGTGAGCGACCGTAGGTTGGCTCATCTCGTTCTCCTCCGGCAGCCCCAGCCAACCGAACAGGAGGCGGCGACCCAGACTGTCTCGGGTGGTTTGCGGCGCATAGAACTCGAAGCCCCGATCCAGCTCGTGGAAAGCCCCGTGCGCGAAGTGCTCGCCGTCGAAATCCCCCGCCAGCCAGCCGCACTGGTAGAGGTTGCGATAATCCTCGCCTGCCGGAGCAATCCCCTGCGGACAGCTGATCAGCACATGACTCTCCCCCAGCGGGAAGAGATCCGGGCACTCCCACATATAGCCAAACTCACCCAGCCCCCCTCGCCCGCTACCGGCGATGGGGCCCACCCGCTGCCAGCTTTGCAGGGTGTCGCCGCGATAGAGCAGCACTTCCCCCTTGTCATCCAGGGTGCGCGCGCCCAGCACCATCAGCCACTGTTTGCCGTCGTGCCACACCTTGGGATCGCGTACATGGCCGCTGTAGCCTTCGGGCAGATCCAGCACAGGTCCCAGCTTCTCGAAGCCCCCCTCACTGTCGGCGCGGGCCAGACACTGATAGGCGGTACGACTGCCATCCGGGTATTTGACATTGCCGGTGTAGATGAGGGTCAAACGCCCCTGCTCATCGCTCACCGCCGAGCCCGAGTAGCAGCCGTGGCTCTCATAGGCTTCGGTGGGTAAGAGCGCCACCGGCTCGTGCTGCCAATGCAGCAGATCGGTGGAGGTGACATGGCCCCAGCCCTTGTTGCGGTGCTCGCAGCCAAGCGGGTTCCACTGGTAGAAAAGGTGGTAGCGCCCGTCGTGCTCGATAAAGCCGTTGGGATCGTTGAGCAGCCCCACCGGGGCTGCCAGATGCCAGCGGGGCCGATGGGGATCGGCCGCCGCCTTGAGCTGTCCGGCCAGCAGCGACCGGACAATCTGGTTGAGAAGATCGCTTTCCTTCATCACTCCACCTTGTACTTGAGCAGGTAGGATGCGGCGAAGGCGGCGCCAAAGGCGATCACCAACCCGATGATGTAATGAATAAGGCTCATCGGCTGGACGATGGCCATGCCGGGAATACCGGTCAGCCCCACCGCCGTCATCCCCACCTTGGCCGCCACCACGTAGGCGCCGCCGCAGGCCCCGCCAAACAGACCGGCGAGGAAGGGTTTGATGTAGCGCAGGTTGACGCCAAAGATCGCCGCTTCCGTGATACCCAGCAGGCAGGACATGGCCGCCGGCACGGTAATGGCCTTGATCTTCACGTCGCGAGTCTTGAAGTAGACCGCGAGGCAAGCCCCGCCCTGTGCCACGTTGGCCATGGCCCAGATGGGCAGCAGGAAGTTGACGCCAATTTGCGGATTGGCCAGCAGCCCCGCCTCGATGGCGTGGAAGCTGTGGTGGATGCCGGTGATGACGATCAGCGAATAGGTGCCGCCAAACACCAGCCCCGCCAGCCAGCCTGCCTGCTCATAGAGGGCGCTTAGGCCGAACGAGATGCCATCCCCCAGCACCCGACCCGCCGGGCCGATAAAGAGCAGCGCCACGAAACCGGTGATGATGACGGTGAGAAACGGCGTGAGGATCAGATCCAGCGCGTCCGGAATGCGCTTGCGCAGCTGTTTCTCCAGATGGGACATAAACCAGACCGCCAGCAGCACCGGGAAGACGGTGCCCTGATAGCCGATCATGGCGACATCGAGCCCGAAGAAATCCATGGTCTTGAAACCACCGGCCACGCCCCAGGCGTTGGTCAACGCCGGGTGGGTGAGAATACCGCCGAGGGTCGCCCCGAGATAGGGGTTGCCGCCAAACTCACGTGCTGCAGTAAAGCCGATGAGGATCGGCAGTATGATAAATGCCGCCGAGCTGAACATGTCGAGCATCACAAACAGGGCGCTGTCGGCATTGACCCAACCGTAGGTGCGCACCATGCCGAGCAGCCCCATCAGCAGACCCGAGGCGACGATGGCCGGAATGATCGGCACGAAGATGTTGGAGAGGGTTCGCGCCAACCGCTGGGCCACGTTGAGCTTGGCCGTCGCCATGTCGGTCAGTTCCGCCTTGCTGGCGGTGCCGGTACCGGTCAGCGTCACAAACTCCGCATAGACCTTGTTGACCAGACCGGTGCCGAAGATAACCTGAATTTGGCCCGCGTTGCTAAAGCACCCCTTGACCCCCTCCAGCTTGTCGATGGCGGCCTTGTTTACCTTGCTGTCATCGGCCAGCACCAACCGCAGCCGGGTGGCGCAGTGGGCAGCGCTGACGATATTCTCCTTGCCCCCGAGCAGGGGCACCAGATCCTTGGCTATCGCACTGATATTCATATTCTTCCTCTTATGACCCGCCACGCTGGCGGGCCCTTGTCACATGAGAGTTGGGGCTGTCGAGCCGGGCTTCTAGCCTCAGCTCAACAGCCGCTTGCGCCTGATCGCAAAAAGGCATTCAGTTCGGAGCGGGTCGGCAGCGCCGTCATCGCCCCCTTGGCGGTGGTGGCGAGCGCCCCGCAGCCGTGAGCCTGAGCAAGAATGGCGGGCAACTCGGCCAGAGTCGGCAGCGACGAGCGCCCGGCCAGCGCCGCCAGCAGACCGGCGACGAAGGCATCCCCCGCCCCCGTGGTGTCGATGGGCGTCACTTTCTGCCCCACCCACTCCAGCAACTCGCCATCAAGGCGAGCCACCACACCGGCCGCCCCTCTGGTCACCAGCACCAGCGCCGGGCCAGAGAGAGTGGCGAGCCCGGCGACCAGTTCATCCTCGCCACTCAGCAGTTGCAGCTCCTCAATGGAGAGCTTGACCACATCCGCCTGCGCGATGGCTTCGCGTACCAGCGGCAGCATCTCGGCGGGGTTGCCCCACACCTCGGGGCGCAGGTTGGGGTCGAAGCAGACCCGCCCGCCTGCCGCCTTGATGGCTGCCATGGCCTGCAGGCAGCTGGTGCGCACCGGCTCGTTGGCGAGCGCGATGGAGCAGGTGAGCAGCCACTGACCGGCCTTGAAGCGGGGCAACTCATTTGGGGTGAGGAACTGGTCGGCGCTGGGACGCAC
The DNA here is from genome assembly GCF_027706185.1 of Aeromonas sp. Y318-3. Classification (NCBI taxonomy): domain Bacteria; kingdom Pseudomonadati; phylum Pseudomonadota; class Gammaproteobacteria; order Aeromonadales; family Aeromonadaceae; genus Aeromonas; species Aeromonas sp. Y318-3. The sequence continues at coordinate 79,471 of NZ_JAPDCN010000002.1, read as the reverse complement.
CATAAAGGTGAAGCTGCGCTCCCCCTCGTCATCCAGTTCTACCAGCACGGTAGAGGTGCGATGGTCTGGATCGAACCGCAGCGCACCGATATCCACCCCCTCCCCGCTCAGGGTCTCGGCCATAAAGCGGCCGAACGGATCGGCTCCGACCCGGCCGATAAAGGCCGCATCGCCACCCAGCCGTGCCACGCCAACCGCCACATTGGCGGGAGCGCCACCCGGACACTTGAGGTAGTGCAACGCCCCTTCCGGGATCAAGTCCACCACCGCATCCCCCATTACCCACACACGATTCGTCACCTTGCTACTCCACTGCTGCATCGGATCCACGGTCCAACCCGAACTCTGTTCTGTTGGCTGGCATTATCAGCTAAACCGTTTTAGCCAACCAACAGATCTCGGCACCGGCTGCCATTTTTGTGATCGGGATAACGAACTAGAACCAGGTTTCCATCTGTACGCCAAAGTTCCACTCGCCACCGGCGGTGAAGTTGCTCTGGCCCATGGCATCGTCGCTGGCGTAGTTGTCGAGCTCGGAGGACCAGTCCATCCAGCTTGCGAACACCCGCAGTTCGGGCCGCTCGAAGAAACCGGCGGTCTGCGCCTTGAAGGTGGGGGCGAAGGTGAGTTTGGTGAAGTTGCCGTTCACCGCCTGGCGTCCCTTGTAGCCCTTGGGATCAAGGTCCATGTACTGCCAGGCCGCCTCGTAGACCAGCTCGACGTTCTGGCTCAGCACCTGCGCCACCCGGGTATTGAAGGTAAGCCAGCGGTACTCGTCCCCTTTCACGTAGCGATCCTGACTCTGCTCGGCCAGCAGAGCCGGGGCAAAACGCCAGCGCGGATTAAGATCGGTAGCGCCAAACACGGCGACCCGCACTGCATCGGCGTCCGGCAGCAGTTCGCTGTCAGAGCCCAGCCCCTTGACCTCGGCCCCCAACCCATGACCGTACAGCACCGCTGCCTTGGCAAACCCTGGGTTGAGGCCAAAGAAGCTCTCGCCGTGGTAGGCCAGCAGGGTGTGTGCCCCCTTGTCCGCCGCCTCGCTGCCCGTCCCCTTGTCATTGATGCGGGCGTCATTGTCCTTGGCCGAGAGACCGTTCACCATCCACTGCCAGTTACCGACGCGGTTGTTCATGGTGAGGATGTAGCTCTCGATATCGGAGAGACCGCTGGCGCTGATGTCGCCGTAATCCCGGCCATAGAGAGAGAAGTTGGCCTTCCAGCTGTCGGCCAGCTGTACGTCATAGACGCCGCCGCCGGTACCGGCCAGGAACACCACGTCGGAATCGAGCCAGTGGATGTCAAAGTTGTCGCGGTCAAAGCGCTTGCCCGCCCAGAGCACCGCATTCTTGAAGGGGCCGTCGAAGCTCGCCAGATTGCCGATCTCGGCAAACACCTGACGGGTATTGAGGCTCGAATCGCTGGCGGTCCAGTCGTTGCTGGTCTCTACCCCATCCGCCAGCATCAGCTTGTAGCGGGCCCAGCTGCCATCCTCGAAGGTCTGGGTTTTCAGCAGGTTGGCCTCCATGTAGGTGTCATCCTCGTTGCCAAGGCGACCGACGGCCCCACCCACCGAACCGGCTGGCGTGATGTAGGGGCCGCCGCGCCCACCGTTGCCATTGCTGTTGACCAACAGGCCCGAGCGGGCATAGCCGTGAAACTCGAAGCCCTGGGCACCGGCGGTCTTCTCATCCACCTTCTGGCTGCGGTTGTTGGCCACCTGCGCCTGCTCGCTGGCCGCACTCGCCTTCACTTCCGCCTGACTGGCACGGCTCTCTGCTGCCTCGGCTCTCGCTTCAGCCGCCTGTACCCGCGCCTCCAGCGCCGCCAGTCTGGCCTCGACACTCTCACCTGCAACACTCGCCTGCGCCGCCCACAGCGGGTTGCTCATCCCCAATCCCAGCGCTACCGCCAGCGCCAACTTGCTCTTGAACATCATCATCTTCCTCACCTGTCATCTGTGGCCCGGACGGGCGCTGTTGTTATCGACAGACTGAGCATAGCTAAACCGCTTTAGCCAACTCAATACAGCAACTAAACCGTTTCAGAAACAGTGTGAGCGGGATAACATTTGTACAGCATGAATTGGCGGGAGTTGTGAGGAGGATCCCTCATCAGGATCCACTCAATAGGGCGGATCCTGGCTAAACGGCGGGCAAAAAAAGAGCCGGCACAAGGCCGGCTCTGTTTATTCGGGTCGCTGAAATCAGCTGGTCAGATCGTCGAAGAAGCGTTTCACCCCTTCGAAGAAGCCTTCCGATTTCGGCTTGTGGGTCTTGGCAGCGGCACCGCTGAACGACTCGTCCAGCTGGCGCAACAGCTCTTTCTGCTGCTCGGTGAGGTTGACCGGCGTCTCGATCACCACCTTGCACATCAGATCCCCTACCTGACCGGAGCGCACGGACTTGACGCCCTTGCCGCGCATGCGGAACATCTTGCCGGTCTGGGTCTCCGGAGTGACCTTGAGCTTGACGCGGCCATCCAGGGTCGGCACTTCAATCTCGCCACCCAGCGCAGCTGCGGTGAAGCTGATGGGCACTTCGCAGTAGAGGTTGTTGCCGTCACGCACGAAAATTTCGTGCTCTTTGACGTGCACCTGTACGTAGAGATCCCCTGCCGGAGCTCCTGCTTCCCCCGCTTCCCCTTCGCCGGAGAGACGGATGCGATCGCCGGTATCGACGCCCGCCGGAATTTTCACCGACAGGGTCTTGGTGCGCTGGTAGCGACCTTCACCGTGACACTTGCGGCACGGATCCTTGATGATCTTGCCGCGGCCGTGACAGTGCGGACATGCCTGCTGCACCGCGAAGAAGCCTTGACGCATCTGCACCTGGCCGGAGCCGTGGCAGGTCGGGCAGGTCTGGGCACTGCTGCCGGTGTGGGCACCGGAGCCGTTACAGACTTCGCAGTGAACCAGAGTCGGCACCTTGATCTCCTTGGAGACCCCGCGTACCGCCTCTTCCAGCGTCAGCTCCATGGTGTAACGCAGGTCGGAGCCACGGGCCGGGCCACGACGGGCACCACCACGGCCACCGCCGAAGATGTCACCGAATACGTCACCAAACATGTCGGCGAAGTCGGCACCGCCGCCAAAGCCACCGTGGCCACCGCCACCCTGGCTCGGGTCGACACCGGCATGGCCGTACTGGTCGTAACGGGCACGCAGGTTGGCATCGGTCAGGACCTCGTAGGCTTCCTTGACCTCTTTGAACTTCTCTTCGGATGCGGCATCACCCTGGTTACGATCCGGGTGATACTTCATGGCCAGGCGCTTGTACGCCTTCTTGATCTCGCGATCGTCGGCATCTTTCGCCACACCCAGTACTTCGTAGAAATCGCGCTTCGACATACTCATCCTGTGGTTACGCAGACGGGCGTTGGTTACCCAACGCCCGTGAATTCATTGACCAAGCCGATGGGCGAAGCGGACTCCGCCCATCTGGGTAGGGCTTACTTCTTGTCGTCTTTCACTTCTTCGAACTCGGCGTCGACTACGTCGTCGTCAGCCTTGGCAGAAGAGGAGGACTGACCGGCATCAGCACCGGCTGCACCCTGGGCCTGAGCCTGCTGCTGGGCAATTTCCATCAGCTTCTGGGACGCTTCCAGCAGAGCCTGCTGTTTGGCTTCGATAGCAGCCTTGTCGTCACCCTTGATGGCAACTTCCAGCTCGCTCAGAGCAGCTTCGATCTTGGTCTTGTCGTCGGCAGGCAGGGCTTCACCGGCTTCGGTGATCTGCTTGCGTACGGAGTGGACCAGACCATCAGCCTGGTTGCGAGCCTGTACCAGCTCTTCAAACTTCTTGTCCTCGGCCGCGTTGGCTTCGGCTTCGCGTACCATGCGCTCGATCTCGTCATCAGACAGACCAGAGGAGGCCTGGATGGTGATCTTCTGCTCTTTGTTGGTCTCTTTGTCTTTCGCAGAGACGTGCAGGATACCGTTGGCATCAATGTCGAAGGTCACTTCGATCTGTGGCAGACCACGCGGTGCCGGACGGATGCCTTCCAGGTTGAACTGGCCCAGAGACTTGTTGTCGCTGGCGCGCTTGCGCTCACCCTGCAGCACGTGAATGGTCACGGCAGACTGGTTGTCTTCGGCAGTGGAGAACACCTGGGACTTCTTGGTCGGAATGGTGGTGTTCTTCTCAATCAGCGCAGTCATCACGCTACCCATGGTTTCGATACCCAGGGAGAGCGGGGTAACGTCCAGCAGCAGTACGTCGGTCTTGTCACCGGACAGTACGGCGCCCTGGATGGCAGCACCCATGGCCACGGCTTCGTCCGGGTTGACGTCTTTACGCGGCTCTTTGCCAAAGAACTCGGCAACGGTCTTCTGAACCAGCGGCATACGGGTCTGACCACCAACCAGAATCACGTCGTCGATCTCGCCAACTGCCAGACCGGAGTCTTTCAGGGCGACACGAACCGGCTCCAGAGAGTCCTTCACCATGTCTTCTACCAGGGATTCCAGCTTGGCGCGGGTCACCTTGATGTTCATGTGCTTCGGACCGGTGGCATCTGCAGTGATGTACGGCAGGTTGACGTCGGTCTGCTGGGCAGAAGAGAGCTCGATTTTGGCTTTCTCGGCAGCATCTTTCAGACGCTGCAGAGCCAGCTGGTCGTTGCGCAGGTCGATGCCCTGCTCACGCTTGAACTCGTCTACCAGATAGTTGATGACGCGGTTGTCGAAGTCTTCACCACCCAGGTGGGTGTTACCGTTGGTCGCCAGAACTTCGAAGGTGGTTTCGCCTTCCACTTCATCGATCTCGATGATGGAGATATCGAAAGTACCGCCACCCAAGTCATATACGGCAACCTTGCGCTCGCCCTTGACCTTGTTCACGCCGTAAGCGAATGCAGCAGCAGTCGGTTCGTTGATGATGCGTTTTACATCCAGACCGGCGATGCGACCGGCATCCTTGGTAGCCTGACGCTGGGCGTCGTTGAAGTAGGCCGGAACAGTGATAACGGCTTCGGTTACCGGCTCGCCCAGGTAGTCTTCGGCGGTCTTCTTCATCTTCTTCAGCACTTCGGCAGAGATCTGCGGCGGTGCCATTTTCTTGCCCTTCACTTCAACCCAGGCGTCGCCGTTGTCAGCTTTGGCGATGGCGTACGGCATGATTTTCAGGTCACGCTGCACTTCTTCATCTTCAAAACGACGACCGATCAGACGCTTGATGGCGAACAGGGTGTTTTTCGGGTTGGTGATGGCCTGACGCTTGGCCGGCTGACCAACCAGGATCTCGCCATCATCGGCATAGGCAATGATGGACGGAGTAGTACGATCGCCTTCTGCGTTCTCGATCACGCGAGCAGTGTCGCCATCCAGAATAGCGACGCAGGAGTTGGTAGTACCCAGGTCAATACCGATGATTTTACCCATTTGACGAATCTCCAAATACTTTGAATAAACTGGCGAGGAACTCGCCTTAATGCGTTAACGGCTAGGTGGGGGCTGCCAATCTGGCTTTCAAGCTCCCGGCATCAAATTTTTTGTGCCGCCGCGGCCTTGCTACCTATATGGGGTCGCCAGACGCAGCTTCAAGCCCCACCCCTAAAAAACCACACCCTTTGTCATGGTTGCGCGGTCACGTTGAGCCGTAAAACCGGGCAAGATGAGCAGGGGGTGCACTGCGAAACAAAAAGCCCGCCACAGGGCGGGCTCGGGCACCCACAGCCAATCAGTCGACCGCTTTGGCGATCATCACCATGGCCGGACGGATCACCCGACCGTTGAGGTCATAGCCCTTCTGCATTACGGCGATGACAGTGTTCGGGGCCACATCGGCACTCGGCACCATGCTCATCGCCTGATGAGCATTGGGGTCAAACGGCTGGTTGATCGGGTCGAGCGCCACCAGACCAAACTTGGCCACGCCGCTCTGCATGGATTTCAGGGTCAGCTCGACACCTTCGATCATCGGCTTGAGGGCTTCGTTCTCCTTGTCGGCCAGTTCGATGGCTCGCTCAAGGTTGTCCAGCACCGGCAGCAGTTCATTGGCGAACTTCTCCAGAGCGAATTTGTGCGCCTTCTCCACATCCAGCTCGGTGCGACGACGCAGGTTCTCCATCTCGGCGGCGGTACGCAGGGCGCGTTCACGCTCTTCCGCTGCTTTTTGGATGGCGGTTTCCAGCTGCGCTTCCAGTTCGGCAATGCGGGCCTGTTCGGCTGTCACTTCACTGTCTACATCGGTCGGCTCGACTGGCTGGGCTTCCACTTGCTCCATCGCTTCAACCTTTTGCTCTTCGTGGTTCATGACATCTCCAATTCCGGGGTTACTTATGAGGGCCCTGACGTCTGGTTGAGCGACCGGACGACAACAGACCGACTATGTTGGCGCTATTATGGGGATGCATCCCCGGCTTTCAAGGGGTAAAGGGCAATCTGGGTTGCTGAATAGCCGCAACCGTCGGTTTATCCGGGTTACCGCTCACCGTTTAACCAGTAGCCTCAAGGGGATAGCCAGCCCCGTCACACGGGAGAGCGTCACAAGCGGAGCAAAGCACTGTATACTGGCCCGCAATACCCATCCCAGATCTGACTGACTATGGATTCTCCGTTCAAAACCATCGCCCTGATTGGCAAACCCCACCATGAGGGGGCCAACCAGACGCTGACCGGCCTGCATCAATACCTGACCGCCCGCGGCTTTCGAGTTCTGGTGGAGAGCCGGGTCGCCCAGACCCTGAGCATCCTCGATGAAAACGTGATGGATCTGGTGCAACTGGGCCAGCAGGCCGATCTCGCCATCGTGGTCGGCGGTGACGGCAACATGCTGGGGGCGGCGCGAGTGCTGTCGCGCTTCGATGTGGCGGTGATCGGGGTCAACCGGGGCAACCTCGGCTTTCTGACCGATCTCTCGCCACAAGATTACCTGCTGCCGCTGGAGCAGGTGCTCTCCGGTCACTACAAGAGCGAACACCGCTTCCTGCTGGAAGCCTCGGTCTATCGCCACGGCGAGCGCAAGTCGAGCAATCTGGCGGTCAACGAGGCGGTACTGCACCCGGGCAAGATCGCCCACATGATCGAGTTCGAGGTCTATATCGATGGCAGCTTTATGTATAGCCAGCGTTCGGACGGCATCATAGTCGCCACTCCGACCGGCTCCACCGCCTACTCCCTGTCGGCAGGTGGCGCCATCCTCACCCCCAAGCTCAACGCTATAACGCTGGTGCCCATGTTCCCGCATACCCTCAGCAGTCGCCCCATCGTGCTCGATGCCGACAGCGAAGTACGGCTGCTGGTATCACCGGACAATCAGGACGATGCCATGCAGGTCAGCTGTGACGGTCAGGTGACCCTGGCGGTCCACCCGGGGGACGAGATCCTCATCAAGAAGAGCCACCACCAGCTTCATCTGGTGCATCCCCTCGACTACAGCTACTTCCACGTGCTGCGCAACAAGCTCGGCTGGGGCAGCAAGCTGTTCTAATCAGCTTTGACCGACAACGGCATTGCCAGAGAAGGGCGCCTGAATTGGCGCCCTTCTCTTTTTTGTCGTGGCAACGTCCCCTGCATTCTCATATCCGTACCGCGTCCCAATAGTCAGTACCGCATTTTCATAGCCATACCACACTGGCTCCCCCCTTCCTGTGTTAAAAATGGCGGCGCCCTCTTTACTGTATATAAGACCAGTATATACTGGATACATACACAGTAATGTTGACCTATACAGGATGAGACCATGCTGACCCAGCTGACCGTCAACAACTTCGCCATCGTCAAGTTTCTCGAACTCGATCTGCAACCGGGGATGACCTGCATCACAGGTGAGACCGGTGCCGGTAAATCCATCGCCATCGACGCTCTCGGTCTCTGCCTCGGAGAGCGTGCAGAAGCCGGCATGGTGCGACCCGATAGCGACAAAAGCGAGGTCAGCGCCCGCTTCCTGCTGGACAACAACCCGGCCGCCCGCGCCTGGCTCGCCACCAACGAGCTGGAAAACGAAGGTGAGTGTATCGTGCGGCGAGTCATCTCAGCCGAGGGGCGTTCACGCAGCTATATCAACGGCGTGCCCGTCCCCCTCACCCAGCTCAAGAATCTGGGCCAGCTGCTGGTCAACGTACACGGTCAGCATGCCCACCAGATGCTGCTCAAACCCGACTACCAGCTCGCTCTGCTCGACGGTTATGCCGGTCACCATCTGCTGCTCGACGAGGTGCGCCAGCACTATCAGCAGTGGCGCCAACTGCAAAACGAGCTGAACCGGCTCAAGGCCGAGCAGCAGCAGCGGGAAGCCCGCCGCCAGCTGATCGAGTACCAGGTGCAGGAGCTGGACGAATTTGCCCTGCAACCAGGGGAGTTCGAAGAGATAGAGGAGGAGCACCAGCGTCTCGCCAACGGCACAGAGCTGATGCAAGAGTGCGGCGCTTGCCTCGATTTGCTCTATGACAACGAAGAGACCACTATCGCAGGGCTGCTGCAATCAGCCGTCGATCGGGCCGAGGGGCTGGTCAGCATGGACAGCCGCCTCACTCCGGTACTGGAGATGCTGAACGAAGCGCTGATCGGCGTGCAGGAGAGCCACAGCGAACTGCGTAGCTACCTCGATCGGCTGGAACTGGATCCCGAACGTTTCAACGAGCTGGAGGCCCGCCTCTCCAAGGCGATCAATCTGGCCCGCAAGCACCATGTCAAACCGGCAGATCTGGCTCAGTACCATCAGGAGCTGGCCTCTGATCTCGCCCGCCTCAACTCCGACGAGGAACGTCTAGAGGGGATGGAAGATGAGCTGGCTGAGGCCCGTCAGGCGTTTGTCCAGGCCGCCGAAGCCCTGAGCCAGAGCCGCCAGCGTTACGCCCAGGAGCTTGGCGCCAAGGTGACCAGCAGCATGCATGAACTGGCGATGCCCGATGGCCGCTTTGCCATCGAGGTGCGCCCCGATGCCCAGAGCAGCCTCTCTCCGCTGGGTATAGATCGGGTCGAATTTATGGTCACCACCAACCCGGGCCAACCGATCCAGCCGCTTGGCAAGGTGGCCTCCGGCGGTGAGCTGTCGCGCATCAGCCTCGCCATCGTGGTGATCAGCGCCCGCAAGGTCTCCACCCCGACCCTGATTTTCGACGAAGTGGATGTGGGGATCAGCGGCCCGACTGCCGCCGTGGTGGGTCGCCTGCTGCGCCAGCTCGGCGAGTCCACTCAGGTGATGGTGGTCACTCACTTGCCTCAGGTGGCAGGCAACGGCCACCAGCATATGGTGGTGAGCAAGCATACCGATGGCAAAACCACCGAAACCCAAATGAGTGCCCTTGATGAGACCGCCCGTCTCAACGAGCTGGCACGCCTGCTCGGTGGCGACCAGATCACCGACAACACCTTGGCCAATGCCCGCGAGCTGCTGCGTCGATGAATCAGGTGATAAAGCCAATTTGCAGCGATGGCGACTGATAGCGCTGACCGAACATGCTGACTGCGCAGGCACAGGCGAGAGCTATGGCCTGCGCAGCCAGTAATAGCCAATAGCCAATAGCCAATAGCCAATAGCCAATAGCCAATAGCCAATAGCCAATAGCCAATAGCCAACTGTGAGAACCGAACTCGCGTCAGGATTACCGACCCAGATCAATAAAATGGCGAGTTAGGCGAAGCTGGCAGCAACATGGGCGTGGATCCGGTTGCCTTCATGTGGCGGATTTCGCATAGTGTTGCCCCCCTTTATGGGTATCCAATTGTGAGGCTTTGTCTATGATCCACGTTTTTGGTCACAAGAATCCTGATAGCGACAGTATCTGCAGTGCGCTGGTTATCACCGACTGGCTCAATGGCCAGGGCCGTCAGGCCACCCCATGGCGTCTGGGTGACCTGCGCACTGAAACCCGTTTTATTCTGGAGCAGGCTGGCGTCAGCGAACCCGAGTTGCTGACCAAAGATCTGACCGGTGAAGATGTCTGGCTGGTGGATTTCAGTGATCTGGAACAGGGCCCCGCCACACTGGCACAAGCCAATGTACTGGGTCTGGTGGATCACCACCGTCTCGGCACTCTGGTCACTCAGTCCCCGCTGGATGCCTGGATCCGGGCCGTCGGCTGTACCTGCACCATCGCCTTCGATCTGCTGAGCCAGCAAGGTACCGTGACCCGCAGCCAGGCTCGCCTGATGCTGGGTGCCATCATGAGCGACACCCTCTGTCTCACCTCACCGACCACCACCGAGCAGGACAAGATCGCTTGTGAGCGTCTGGCACCGCTGGCAGAAGTATCGCTGGCCGAGTTCGGTCAACAGCTGCTGATGGCAAAAACCGACCTGAGCGGCCTCACTCCTGCGCAGTTGCTGCAGCAGGATGAGAAAGCATTCCAGGCCGAAGGTCTGAACTTCATCATGAGCCAGATCGAAGTGGGCAGCGAACAGCAGCTGGCCGAGCACCTGCCAGCCCTGCAGCAGGAGATGGCCCAGCGCGTGGCGAGCGAAGGGCTCGACTTCTTCGTGTTGATGGTGACTGACCTGACTGCGGCTGCCAGCCGAATCTACTTTACCGAACACGCCAAAGTACCGGCAGAGTCCAGCTACCACCCGGGCTTTGTCAGCCGCAAGAAGCAGGGTCTGCCCTGGGTGATGGATCTGCTGGCCAAGGCCTGATCCTCCCTCGCCATTACCTATTCCAAAGCCCTGCCTCTGCGCAGGGCTTTTTCATCGCCAGCGCCAGCCGTACTCCCTATCCTCTTGCTGACCATCTTGCTCACCACTGCGGTCTCTCGCTTACTCCTTTCATGGCTTATTGACAGTTAACGCCATAACTTTGCTTACATATTTGCGGCTGTTCTTTATCAGGGCTTTGCTGCAGGATAATCGCCGCGCACAACCTTTTCCGTTTCCATTCAGGTGATCGATGAACATAACCCCCAAGCAGAGAACCCTGGCCATCACCATGCTGATCGCCGTGGTGCTCCTCGGCTGGCTGCTCTGGCCCAGTCAACCACCCAAGGCGATGCTGACCGCTCAGGTGACCCGCGAGGATATTGCCCAGACCGTGCTGGCCAGTGGTGTGCTACAGGCCGTAGAGCAGGTGGATGTGGGGGCCCAGGTCTCCGGTCAAGTCACCAAGCTGGCCGTCGAGGCCGGTGATCAGGTCAAGCAGGGAGACCTGCTGGCCGAGATCGATCCCCTGATTGCCCAGAACAACCTCAAGACGGCCGAGGCGGAGCTTGCCAGCAACCGCGCCCAGCTCAAGATCAAGCAGGCACAACTCAAACAGAACGAGCTCGCCTGGCGGCGCCAGCAGCAGATGTTCAAGCAGGAGGCGAGCTCACGGGCCGATCTGGAAAGTGCCGAGGCACTGCTGGCAGTCACCCGCGCCGAACTGCAAAACAGCCAGGCCAATATCGACAACGCCCTGATCAAGGTTGATAGGGCCAAGACCGAGCTGGGCTACACCAAGATCCTGGCGCCGATGGATGGCACCGTCATCAGCATTGTGACCCGTCAGGGCCAGACCCTGGCTGCCAGCCAGACGGTGCCGACCGTGCTCAAGCTGGCCAACCTCGAGACCATGACGGTCAAGGCGCAGATCTCCGAAGCCGATGTCACCAAGGTCAAAGCCGGCATGCCGGTCTACTTCACCCTGATCGGCGATCCGGATACCCGCTATCAGGGTACCCTTCGCGCCGTAGAGTTAGCGCCTACCAACATCAACGATCAGGCCACCACAGGTACCACCACCAGCAATGCGGCAGTCTACTACTACGCCCTGTTCGATGTACCCAATCCCGACCATACCCTGCGGGTCGCAATGACCACCCAGGTGACCATTGTGCTCGGCGAGCGCAAGCAGGTGCTCACTGTGCCGCAAACCGCCCTCGGCAAGTCGTTGGGTGACAACGAGTATGAAGTCACCGTGATCAAGGACGATGAGACAACCGAAACCCGTCATATCAAGACCGGTATGAAGGACGAGATCCGCATTGAGGTGATCAGCGGGCTGAGTGAGAAGGAGGAGGTGCAGCTCAATCACGGAGCCCCCGCCGACAATGATGAGATGGCGGTGATGCTATGAGTGAGCCCCTGAACCAGCTGCCGTTGATCCAGCTGAAAGGGGTCGAGCGACGCTACCAGAGCGGCGACAGCGAAGTCACCGTGCTCCACCCTCTTGATCTCACCATCTCGGCAGGAGAGATGATCGCCATTGTCGGCGCGTCCGGCTCCGGCAAGTCGACCCTGATGAATCTGCTGGGTTGTCTCGATAGCCCGAGCAGCGGCCAGTATCTGTTTCGCGGTCAGGACACCGCCACCATGGATGCGTTGGCGCTGGCCCGCCTGCGCTGCCACCACTTCGGCTTTATCTTTCAGCGCTACCACCTGCTGCCCCATCTCGATGCCGCCGCCAACGTGGAGATCCCCGCCGTCTATGCCGGCACCAGCCGCCCGGATCGCCAGGCGCGCGCACGTCAGCTACTGAACAGACTGGGGCTGGCCGATCGCAGCCACCATACCCCGGGTCAGCTCTCCGGCGGTCAGCAGCAGCGGGTCAGTATCGCCCGGGCGCTGGCTAATGGCGGCGAAGTGATCCTCGCCGATGAACCGACCGGCGCACTGGATAGCCAGAGCGGCAAGGAGGTGATGGCGATCCTCAAGGAGCTGCACGCTCAGGGCCACACCATCATTCTGGTCACCCACGATATGAACGTGGCCAGCCATGCTGACCGGATCATCACTCTCAAGGATGGTCGGATTGAACAAGATAGCGGCCCCTGCCAAACGGCCGTGTTGGCTCCAGCCACAACCACAACCACAACCACAACCACAACCACAACCACTGCCCCTCAAAAAATAGTGCCCACTACAGGCGCCATGGGTCACGACTGGGATCGTTATCGGGAAGCGGGACGGATGGCGATGCATGCCATGCTCGCCCACCGGATGCGCACCTTCCTCACCATGCTCGGCATCATCATCGGTATCGCCGCCGTGGTGAGTGTGGTGGCGCTGGGGCAAGGGGCGCGCGCCAAGGTGATCGACCAGATCAATGCGATGGGCACCAACACCATAGAAATCTTCCCGGGTAAAGGATGGGGCGATGAGAAGATGGCCAGCATCCAGACCCTCAACAAGGGGGATCTCGATGCCCTGTTGGGGCAACCCTATCTTGCGGGCGCCAGCCCCGAGATAGGCAGCTCAGGCCAGTTGCGCTATCGCAACAAGACCAACAGCGGCAACGTGACCGGTGTCGGCAACGACTATTTCAAGGTAAAGGGGATGACGCTGGTCAGTGGTCGCTTACTGGAGTGGCAAGATATCCAGCAGCGTGCCGCTGTTGCCGTGGTGGACAAGAAGAGCATCACCAGCCTGCTTGGCAAGGAGGATCCGGTCGGCAAGGTGGTACTGGTCGGCACCTTGCCGGTGCGGATTGTCGGTGTGGTTTCGCAGGAGACCGGCTTCGGCCCCACCAGCCAGTCGGTCAATATCTGGCTGCCCTACAGCGCGGTGATGAGTCGCCTCATCTCGCAGCACCACTTCAGCCAGATCACCATCCGGGTCAAAGACGGGGTACAACCGGCACTGGCCGAGCAGGCGGTGATCGAGCTGATCACCAAGCGCCACGGGGTGAAGGATTTCTTCACCTTCAGCAGCGACAGCATCATCAAATCGGTGGAAAAAACCACCGCCACCATGACCCTGATGGTCTCGGCCATCGCGGTGATCTCGCTGATCGTCGGCGGGGTGGGCGTGATGAACATCATGCTGGTGTCGGTGGTCGAGCGCACCCGCGAGATCGGCATTCGCATGGCCGTGGGCGCCCGCCAGTCGGATATTCTGCAGCAATTCCTGATTGAGGCTGTGATGGTGAGCCTGCTGGGGGGGATCTTCGGCGTCGGCCTCTCGCTAGGCATTGGTGCGCTCTTTTCACTGTTGGTGGACTCCATCAAGATGCAGTTCTCGCTCTTCTCCATCCTGATGGCCTTTGGCTGCTCGTCACTCATCGGGATCCTGTTTGGTTACCTGCCGGCACGCAATGCGGCGCGGCTCGACCCTGTTGTCGCACTGGCGAGGGAATAACGATGCACAAACTCTCCTGGCTGGCTCTCTCTATGGCCCTCAGCGGCTGCAGTCAGCACAGCACCTATCAAAGACCCGAACTGGCGATCGCCCCCACATGGCAACAAGCAGAGGGCGCCCAACTGGCTGCGCAGGCAGGCCAATGGTGGCAGGAATTTCATGATCCCCAACTCGACAAATTGGTCGAGGCGGTTCTAGCCGCCAACCCGGACATGCATGTGGCGGCCCTCAAGCTCAAAAGCGCCAGACTGGGCGCCGAGCAGGCCGATACCAACCTCACCCCCTCGGTCAATGGCACTATCGCAGCCAGTGGCAACAAGGATCTGAAAACCGGCAAAGGCACCAACAGTCTGGGCCCCTCGCTGAGCCTCAGTTACGAAGTAGATTTGTGGGGCAAGCTTGCCTCGGTACGAGATCAGGCAAGCTGGGAGGCGGCGGCAAGCGAGCAGGATCTCGCCAGCACCCGACTACTGCTGATCGGCAATACCCTGGAGCAGTATTGGCAGCTCGGCTATCTCGGCTCTGCCATCACCCTTGGGGAACAGCAGCTGGCCAATCTGATCCGTACCGAGCAGCTGACCCAGACCAAATACCAGGCAGGCGCCATCACCCGGCTCGATCTGGCGCAGGCACGCCAACAGTTGGCCGGAAAACAGGCTGAGCTGGCCTCCCTCAAGGCGCAGCAGGAGCAGGCTCGCAATGCCCTGCGTCTGTTGCTGGGCCGCAGCAGCGGGCCGCTGGAGTATGCACCCGCTTCACTTGCAAAACAGACCATTCCTGAACTTGCGGTGGGTATTCCGGCCGATGTGCTGGCACGCCGCCCCGATGTCAAAGCGGCCGAATTGCGGCTGCGCAAGACGCTGGCTAAAGGTGATGAGATCCGCACCAGCTTCTACCCCAGCCTGACCCTGACCGGCAGTGCCAGCACCGCATCCGATAGATTGGCGCAGGTGCTGCAAAATCCGGTCGGTACGCTGGGAGCCAGCCTCGCCCTCCCCTTTCTTGAATACAACCGCACCCAGCTCGCCATCGAAAGCTCAGAGCTGGATTACCAGATTGCTGAAACCGAGTTTCGCAAACAGCTCTACACCGCACTGGTGGAGGTGGAAGACAATCTGGCCGCACGCCACTATGGCCAGCAGCGACTCGATTATCTGCAGGAGCAGCTGAGTTATGCCCGGGAGGCCGAACGCCTTGCCAAGGCTCGCTTCCAGGCGGGTGCGACCGGCGTGCAAGCCTGGCTCGATGAGCAGAACCGACTGTGGGATACCCAGCAGAGCCTGTTGGCCCAGCAAAAAGAGCAGCTCACCACCACTGCCAAAATCTATCGCGCCCTGGGTGGCAGCGATAGCGTGGCGCCCCGATAACGCCTCCCCCCAATATTCCCCACTCTGCCTGTAGAGTGGGGAATACCATCGCCATCGACCGCACCGAATTCCCTCGCCCACACGGCAGACGAACGCCATTGCTCATCATCAGGGGCAGTTACGGCAGCCGATCCAATTACATGCATCGGCGACCCAGAATATCCCGGCCATACCTTGAGACCACCTCTATACCTCACGCACCCTGTGGAGATAACGATTACCGGATATTCCATCAGCAGAGAGCTCGACTCTCGCCGAGCGGCGCCCCGTGAATCGTGAGAGACATATCCGAAGCGCATATCTGCACGACGCATACAAAAAGCGATATCACGCAGTTAATTCTGCACGACAAAATTAATCGTAAACAATGAGTGATATTGAGCAAAGTAACAGTGAAGTGAAACGACGGTAAAAAGGATACAAGCGAGGATGTAGATAACAATGGGGCGAAGGGGCAGATTGGATAACCACGAGTAAAACGGCAAAAATAATGCCGCTCAAAGGCGGCATTATTCAATCTCTGAACCTGAAGAATTAGATCAGGAAATCGTTCAGGTCTTTACCCAGTGCTACTTGAGCAGCAATGGCTTTCGGCATACGGCCTTGACCGGTCCAGGTTTTTTCCTGGCCATCTTCTTCGTACTTGTATTTAGCCGGACGCGGAGCACGCTTGCTCTTGGCAGCGCCAGTCGCAGCAGCCGGAGCTGCGGCAGTCGCCAACAGCTCACGAGGATCAATACCCGCCTGCTGCAGCATTTCGGTGAATTCATTCAGCTTGCGCTGACGCTCTTCCTGTTCAGCACGCTCCTGTTCAACAGAATCGGCGCGCTCTTGGTAAACCAGGTCAAACTTCTCTTTAGCTTCCAGCAGTTGCTCAAACGGCAGCTCACGAATAGCCGCACGCAAACTGCGAATGTTCAGCAGAACTTTCAGAAACTCGTTCATTATTTCCTCACAAAAAAGTCGGTTACAGGGATAACTGTTTCAGAATAGCATGGACAATTCATAACTACATGCAATTTTTACTATCAGGGCATACTTGGAAAGAATATGAAAATAAACTTGCCAACAAACTCACGCTTTCACCCATTAAACCTATCTCGCCTAGACATCTCTTTTGATATCACCACCAAATCGAACATACACATCTGAAACTATTAATATGAGGTTCAGGGTAATTGCCATCAACATTTTTCAGAAAATGCAACTAGTGCGTCAAACGATTCCTGAGCAGTACCTGCATAAAAAAATAGAACGATGCCTGCTCGCATCATGAGCAGATTAAGACCATGCGTCATATCACCCAATCGATCGCGCCAGGGATTAAAATCATTTAAAAACAACAAGTTAAAAACAACCCAATGAACATAAAAAAGGCGCGCGACTAAAGATGCATTCTCCCTCCAACTTACCTTTTACACGGAAACCACAGGTTCATTCTTACAGCTATAACGGGATAGAGACAAGCCGCTATGATTGTCTCATATCCCATTTTCCAAGCCTTAGTTGGCAGCTCCAGTAGGTAACGTATCCACACCACTGACCATTGGTTTAGAGGTTGCCTCAATCAGCAATGGTTCTTTTGGATACCAACGGAGCGCTTCGGCTCTTAAATTACGAGCCTCGTCAGGGCGCCCCAACGC
The DNA here is from genome assembly GCF_027706185.1 of Aeromonas sp. Y318-3. Lineage (NCBI taxonomy): Bacteria > Pseudomonadati > Pseudomonadota > Gammaproteobacteria > Aeromonadales > Aeromonadaceae > Aeromonas > Aeromonas sp. Y318-3. The sequence goes on along the minus strand of NZ_JAPDCN010000002.1, from coordinate 62,475 downwards.
ATTCAATGCAACAACCATGTTCGCGTAGATATTTGCTCTGGGTGTATGGCGAACAAAATCTTGCCCCCATGCCAGGTAAGCTTCCAGTTCGGTCTTATTCTGAGTCTGTAAACCCACCATCAATCGTACCGCATTTACATCAAACTCAACCCGCGTCAACCAAGCCATTGGATTAATAATATCCAGCAACAATGCTGGCTCCTTATACCCCCCCCGTTCGTATTTGGTGACGACCCAGGCAGTATGAAGCGCAGTCAACATGAATGGTACGATAAACAAGGGGATGGAAACCGCCAGAAAGCGTAACAACAACTTATGGGGGTAACGGTATACGGCTATCCCTCTGGCCGCGTCTGCCCCACAGGTTTCATCGATATACCAGACCAACATCAATAAAAAAATCCAGTGAGCAATGGAGTGATAGAGGGGATATTCGACCTGGGTATGAAGTGTAATGGGTACGACTAATGCCAATAAGGCCAATCCATGCGACCAGGATTGACCCACTACACGCCATATCACAGCGGCGCCCATCACCAAGAGCCCGATGACTGGCAAGATACCCCCTTCAACAGCCCAATAAAGCAACTCATTATGAGGATGATCAAGATTGTACTCAATCTGTGGCATTGCCGGATTCAATAACTTGTCTGCCATATAGTTATGCAGGAATACAGATTCGAAAGAACCATATCCCCATCCGGTAAAAGGATGTTGTGACAGCAGGTGCAATGCATACGACCAATAAATCGTACGATATCCCCCCGACTGATAGACAGAAAGACCCCGCTTGACCCCTTCCACACCATACAGAGATGCGAGTCCGAACAGCACGCCCAATAAGATACATGAAAGAGTCACCTTCAAAGCGTGGTTTCTCTTCAACCAGGGAAGCATCATCAGCAAAGCCAATATTCCACCCAGTTGCCCAACTCTGGATTGAAGAACAATCAGCAATACCACTGAACCAACGATCACATACCCCTGAAGTGCCTTCAGCCATCGATGTTGGTTGAGGGTATTTAGCCAAGCAGCCAGAGACAAACCGGTGGCCATAAAACTGGCCATCACGTTGGGTTGCTGAAAAATGCCATAGGGACGATTTGCTTTGGTGTCATAGCCAAGCCAATTGCCCGGTGTTAGCAGGTAATACTGCACCAGACCCAAGGTCATTTCGATAGCTATCGCGACCAGCATAAGCGTCAATAACTGTTGACGCGCCTTCGGTGCAAGACGGAACTGATAGAGCGAGAAGAGAAATAATCCGCCGCCGACAAGACCACCGAGGCGAGGAAGTGCGTAATCACGCAAGGTGGCGTCAGACCACGCCATGGGTAGCAGCATCAATACAATCGCCCCCCCCCAAACTTGCAAGAGCCTGCTGGATACCAATTCGCCTTTCGACGTGATATGCCACAACCCCAGACAGATCATCAAAGAAGCAAATATCCATCCCCATGCGTTGAAAGGAAGATAGAGACCTGCCCCACCCGGGTTATGCATGAAAAAATGCATTCCAAGTCCCAACCAAAGTATGCTTATCCCCCAGAAGAAAAAAAATACTCGCTTTTCCCGATGGGCTGATAGCACTGATGACCCGGTGGACGGAAATGTAGCCATAAAAAAAGCGCTCTGAAAAAATGGTGTTTCATACAACCATATTCAGAGCGCTTTACTCAAGCTATAGCATTAATTAGTCAGGGAATGATGCGTTGCTACTCAAACTGTAAAGACTGTATTTTCTGGCCAACATCTGGCCCCCATCTCTGGTCAATGGCATCCAGCCAATCGAGCCTTTGCTGGTTGTCGGGCGAAGCAGCATCAAGTCGAAGGGAATCGTCACATAGATACCTTTAGTGAAACTCCCCTCTCCATACTCATCAGCAGACACATCAGTCAGCGTTGCAAACACCCCTGCCACAACGCCGGATGAGAAGCGTTTGGACAGATCCAGTGTCGCCCCGACATCCCCTGCCAGATAACGGCCAATAGAGAGCTGGGCAGTCACATCATCAACATAGGGCAGTTGCCAATAACCGGTCACATGGCCTGTTGCCACATCGTAATCGGCCATCCGCAAGGTATTGTTCCAATCCCGTTGCTTGACCCAGTTCACATCAGCCGCAATCGCCCATGAACGACCAAAAGGACGATACAGCAGTTCGGCACCACCACCGGCGTACATCATCTCCAGATAACCGGCATAAGCCTGACCATACCACTCAGGTGAGAACTGCTCGAAATGGGTCGCTTGCAGGTTGTTAAGCAATACATCGGAGGAGCTGACATACTCCCGGATCCAGGTTCTCACCCTGGGCAAAGCATCCCCGTCCAGCGGTGGATTCTTGTAATTGAACTTGTCGTAGTTATTGGCCAGGTTCACAAATACTGTGCCCCCCAGCCAGTTCTTCTCGGTCACCCGCCAATCACCATTGAAGTTGAGACCAAGCTGATACATGTAGAAAGACTCCGGCCCCCCAACAGACTGGTTCAACACAGGATCCACACTGTAACTCAGCGCCGAGCTGCGACTTTCATGGCGAACAGGTGCCGACGGTGCATTGGCTGCGATGACATCCGACTTATAAGTAGTCTCTTGTCCCAATGGGAGGTCACTGTTTGCCAACCGTACAGAGTCCATGTCCACTACAGTCTCACGGATATCGAGCCCTTTCTTCTGCTCAACGATATGCAGAGAGTGAACCGAAGCGGGCAACGCATTCGCGGCCAATAATGACATTCGATCTTCGGCTTCATCTGGCTTGCGATACTTCAGCTGCTCACCGCTGACAAAAACACGATCGTCCGTGCCATACCAGACCAGATCACGATATCCGGCATTGCTTTTCGTCTGCCCACTGAGTGCAGCCCAATCGACATCATCCAGTTGGGCCGGACTCTTTTCCGGTTGATACTCAGGCCGGGGCTCATCCAGATGGGCCTGCTGCAACTCATTAAAGTTGGTCCGCATAGTAATACCCCACATCAGGGTATTGCCACGCTGATAGCTGAGATGAGTATCCATATTATCGAAAATACGATACACGGCACCTATGTTGACTGGTGAGCTATGCGGCAAGGCTCCATAGCCGCCTTTGCTGTTACGGGCTGCATACTCACGGCTGTAATCATTACCGTCATATTCCAGTTTCAGACGCAAAGGGCGCCATGGCGTCTGATACTCGATACCGCCAAACAAGGCCGCCGGGCCGTGGAACAGACTATCGACCTCAAATTTGCCGCCATTGCCCGCATAACCATCATTACGCTGGCACCAACTCTCTTTGTATTCACAGAAGGGGTTCTTGATATTGCCGCTCTCGGCCATATTCCCCCAGCCCATTCCAAGGGTGAAATCAAACGGGCCATAACGTTTACTGGCAACAACGTACTCGCTATCGAACAGGCCTGTCCCCATCAAGTCTCTGAAGCCCAATGATACTTGGGGTAAGTAATCAGACTCTTGCCAAAGTCGGAATTTAAAATCCATCGACTTGTCTTTATAAGTCTGATCCCCGCTGAACTGCTCGTAAGGGCTATACAGGCGAGTTCTGACATCGGTATAACGCAGCGTGGCCTCAAACCAGTCAAAGGGCTGCATGGAGATCGACCAGCGTCGATACTCTTCGTTATCCATGTAGTTGAAACTGAACTCGCCTTCTGCGGCCATTCTGGCACTGGGCATCTGCAGCAGACCTGCCCCACCGAAATCACTTTGCGATGGGCCATAGGGATCATTCGCCCCGGGTGCAGCAACACAAACGGTCGAGACGGCCAGGGCTATATATGAAAGTTTTGGAATCATTAATGAGGCACCCTGTTTGCAATTATCTCGGCGATCCGCTGATTTATTCCGGCAAATGAAGAGGGCAACAGGTCAGGATCAAACCCGACCAGCAGTGCAGCCCCCGCCATGGGTTCACGATGAAGCTTGTTCCAGACGGCAACGGGGACCATATCAATATCACCGGTTGGCTGGATCAACAGCAGATGAGCAGAGTCGGCCCCCTCCAGCAGCGCATCACGCTTCCAATATTCATCAACACCTGCACCGGGAACCAGAGGCAACGTGGGGAGCGCTTCCATCAGGCCAAACATGGCAACCTGAGGCTGGCGGGCAGCAACAAACAGTCGGTAGTTGCCTTCCAGGCGAGGGTTATCCTGCGGGGAGCGCTGGGCATTGTCAGGATCAACTATCACAGGCAAGCGGCCGGTAACGGTGATGCCTTCGAGTTGATGTGCAAGACGAGCCGCAGAAGAGGCTCGTTGAGCCTCACCTTCGCTACGCCATATGCTCGCCAGACTCTCCAACTCACGGATCACCGCCGCCTGCTTGAGCTCAAACTCATGTTGACGGGCCGGCGTCGTAATCTGGGCAGAGCGCCAATAGATGGGTGATGGCAGCAGCTTGTTTCTCAGCAAGGCATCAAGGCGTGTCCCTTCACTCAAGGTGATGGGATCTTGAAGACGCCCCTGATAGTAAATGCTGACACTGGTATCCGCGAAGCAAGCTCCGGACAGCAATAAAAGAGATAGGGTCAGTTTTTTCATGACGAGAATGGCTTCAAAATGGTGAGTTCAATGACCGGCAGATCAGGGCCGAGATGTTGCTGGGTTTTTACTACCTGTCCATTAACCGGATCTCGCCAGAAAACGTTGGTCCAGGATTTCCCCCCCGGGAACATTGAAACCGTCTCTTCAAAACGCGTAGCTGAAACTCGGCGCGTCACCAGATCCAGCTCATCCTGTCCGGCACGGACCATCTTCCCTTCAAGACGGTAGCCGCTGAGATAGCGCTGTTCCCACTCTGACAAGGTACTCCAGTTGGCAGATGAGGTGGCAGCCATCGACAGTGGGTCGGCAGAACCACTCTCGCTCATGACCAGGTCATTTTCCATACCGACAGTTTTAATGACCCGACCGTGGCGGGTAATAATCATGACCCGGTCGGCTGTCAGCCAAGAGAGTTCATCTCCATTGACATAAGCCAATACCACGAAGATCCGCGGGTTATCACCGATTTTCAGATAAGCGCTTGCATAAGGCAGTTTATTGACATGCTCGGCACTGACGGTCACATCATCAGCCCCCAACACGGCATATTTGATAGTTTCGCTCGTCACAGAAGCAGTATTTGAACAACCGGTGAGAGATAACAAACCAAGAAAAACAAGATTGCGCGATAAAGACATAGAGTGACCACAGTGACATATAAAAAAATAAGGCTGCCAAAGCAGCCCTATATCATATTAACGAGTACTGGTTGTGGTTCCGGTACCACGGCCGGCATCATCGTTGGAGTTGGCATTTGCAATGGCAACACCAGCAATAACCGCAGCACCTACACCAACGGCAACAATGGTGCCAGTCCCGATGGCAGCAGTACTGGCAGCACCAGCACCTGCGGCGCCGGCAGAACCGGTGGATGCAGTAGAAGCAGTTTCTTCAGCAGCCATCACACCATGAGAGAATGCCATGGCAGCAGCCAGAATCAGGGCGGTTTTTTTCATTTCATCTTTCCTTGTTTATTGTCTACTTGTGGCTCGGAGAAAATATGGCATGACAACAATGCTATTACCATATATCCCTTTACCAACGCATTGCCATGTTCACATAAAGTTAAGTAACTCATTGTAAACATAGATAATTGCAAATATAGCATACCATCGGGACGCTATTATTGCACTGAAATACAGGTTGCATTCGAAAACTATTTTATGGTGGTCATAAAAAAGGTGCGCCATGAAGACGCACCCTGCATTCACCTATTGCGGTTATCCAAACAGAATGTCAGGCTTTTTCCTTGCTGCCATAACTGTATTGATAATATCCGTAGTTACCGTAATAACTGCTCGCCTTCTTCTCGACCGCGTTGAGCAAGATCCCCTTGATAGCGACCCCGTTTTGCTCGAAGCGGCGAATGGCCACCTCCACCTCTTTGACCGCAGTCTTGGCGAAGCGGGCAACCAGCAAGGATGCCCCCACATGCTGACCAACGATGGCCGCATCGGTGACCGCCAGGATGGGAGGGGAGTCAACGATGACAAAATCGTAGTGCTCGCTCGCCCAATCCAGCAGCGCTTTGAAACGAGGGTGCATCAACAGCTCGGAAGGGTTGGGTGGCACAGCCCCACGACAGACAAAATCAAGGCCATCAAACCCGGTCTGGCTCACAACGTGTGCCAGCTCTGTTTGACCCGCCAGATAGGCACTCAGACCAGCGCCCATCTCCTGCCCCATAACCTTCTGCATATAGCCTTTGCGCAAGTCGGCATCGATAACCAGCACCTTCTTGCCGCCCAGAGCCAACGTGGCAGCAAAGTTGGTCGACACGAAGGTTTTGCCAAGACCCGGGCCTGGGCCAGAGATCATCACTATGTTGTTTTTGGCTTCCATCATGGCGAAATGGAGGCTGGTTCGCAGACTACGCAGTGACTCCATCGCCAGATCGGCCGGATTTCGCGCAGCCAGCAAGGCCTCGTTGAGAGGCATTGCCTGTCGCCGCTTCTTCTGCTGCTGCTCGATGGTGGCCTGCTCAGAGGAGTAGGGGATAGTGGCATAGACCGACAGCCCCATCTCTTCCAACTGTTCCGGGCTTTCCACACCACGGTGGAAAGCAGCGCGCACCAGGATCAACCCCACCGACAGCATGCCACCCAGCAGGGTCGCCAGTACCACGATCAACGGTTTCTTCGGCTTGACCGCTTTCGTCTCAACAACGGCATCATCGATGATCCGCACATTGCCGATGGTGCCCGCCTTCATGATATTGAGCTCCTGCTGCTTGTTGAGCAGCTGGACGAAGATCTCCTGACCAACCTGCACATCACGGGTCAGACGCAAAATCTCCTGCTGGGTTTTTGGCAGACGCTTGATCGACTTGTTGATCGCATTTTTGGTATTCATCAAGGTCTGGCGCTTTTCCATCAGGGCGATGTAAGCGGGGTGCTGGCGGGTATAGAGTTGCTGCAACTCCGCTTCCCGGAAGGTCAGCTCATTGAGCTGCTTCTCGAGGCCCACCATGGTATCCAGTGCGGCTTTCGCTTCCAGCGACAGATCGACCGACTCATTCTGCTGGCGATAAACATTCAACTGCTCTTCAGAACGATTCAGCTCCTCTTTGACCTGAGGCAGATGCGTCTGCAAGAAATCCAGGCTCTTCTGGGCCTCTTCGGTCTTGCGTACCACATTCTGCTGCAGATAGTTCTGGCTGATATTGTCGAGCACTGCACGAATGCGGCCCTTGTCATCCCCTTCCAGCGCCAGCGAGATGATCCCGGTATTTTTGCCCTTTTCACTGACCTGAAGATCGCGCTGCAACTCGGCAATCACATCCAGAGCAGGTTGTTTGACCAGCGTGAAGACCTGCCCTTCAGCGGCTGCCACATCAGACAACAGCAGGGTGACATCCTCTTTCTCAAGCAGCTTGCCTACCTGACCTTCCAGCACCCGCCCCTCAACCTCAAGGGTAAAGTGTTTGTCTGCGTCAACCGTCAGCGTCAACGGCGTCCCCAGCAATTCAGGCGCAACTTCAAAACGGCTTACCGCCATCTTGGGATAGGGGTGCCCCATCAGCCGTGACAGACCACGGCCAACCAGCGGGAAGAAATTGGGTGTCACTACGGTATCGAGGTGAAGCTCTTGTACCGTACGGCCAAGCACCATACGAGAAGTCAGCAGCTCAATCTCGGCGGCGGCATCGGGCTGTTCACCGCCCAATACATCAGCCATATCCCCGAGCAGCGCGGCACCACTGGCTTTTTTCTCCACCTGCAGCAAGGCGTTTGCCTTGAAGACCGGGGTCGCCAACAGGGCGTATGCAACGCCAAGAACCATAAACAGAGTGGTGATCGTCACAATCCACCAACGGCCATCGATCAGGTAACCCAGCAGGCGCCCCAGATCGATCTCGTCATTCTCCACCGCGGCACTGCTCTGCCGGGACGAAACAGAAGAAGTCGTCATTAAACACAATCCATTTTTATTGTCAGATACAACCCAAACACCACCAGACGCTGCGGATGTCGTTACAGTTTTTTCGCCCACCCATCGGCGCTACGTACCAACAGCTGGTAAACATGTTCGTAAGCTTCCCGGCTCAGACGATAGGGATCGGGCACTTCACTCTCCCCCTGCCAGTGGCCAAACAGCATGGTTTTGCCACGGGCCCCCGGATCGATAGCCGTGACGGCAGAGATATGCCCTTTCTCCATCACCAGGATCAGATCGGCATCCTGACAGAGCTCGCGGGTCAGTTGGCGCGCCGCGTGTCCCTCAAGGGAAAGACCATGCTGCTCTGCCACCTCGCTCGCGACCTTGTCGGCCGGCTTGTCAACCAGGGCACTGACCCCGGCAGAACTGACCTGACGGCCGGGCAAACGCTCGCGAAGCAGTCGTTCACCGGTTGGGGAGCGGCAAATATTGCCCACACACACCACAAGAATTTTTTCAAACATATCGCTGTCGCTCTCTAAAAATAAAATCTGCAGCCACCGCCCCTCACTACGTGCATCTTCCTGAAGGAAGGCGGATAGAGGGCATACTGCCCTGCCCTATCCTCCCCGTTTGTCTCCGTATCAAGGCAACAAACAACCGGAGATAAGGGAGGCATCAGCCCCCCTCAATGCCGTCTCCCTGAGGGAGTACAGCTACACGTCAACCCAGCGGGAGAGGTTAAGCAACATCACTGCCTTACCAGTTGCGAACCCGCAGCATGCCTTCGGTCAGCTCGTTAAAGCCGTTGATGGAGGGCACCAGCTGACTCAATACGCGATTCCAGCGCGTCACCGGCGCCGTGGTGACATAGACCACGTCGTAAGGTTGCAAAGCAAACTCGGTACCCATCACCAGCGCAGTGGCATCACTCAGGTCGAGCTGATAAATGGCGGCTTTCTCTTGGGCTTTCGCGGCAGGACGCAATACGAAGATGCCGGTCGCATTGGCAGCATTCTGGTTAAGGCCCTCGGCACTGCTCAGCGCTTCGGTCAGGCTCATCCCCTCACGACCAATGGTCAAGGTCGATGCCTTGTTGACCTCTCCCATCACAAAGACTTTCTGGGCATCGTTGCGCGGTACATAGAGCATGTCGCCGTCACGCATCAACTGATTGTGAGAGAGATCCCCATACTGCAGCAAATCCTGCATGGAGAGCGGGAACTCCTTGCCCTGGCGGGTCAACACCACATGGTGCCAATCCGCGGTCGGGGTCAACCCGCCAGCCAGATTGAAGGCATCAAGCAGGGTCATCGGCACATTGGTGATAGGCTGGGCGCCCGGCTTGGTTACCTCACCGGAGATATAAACCTTCTGGGAGCGGAACGCCGCAATGCTCACATCCACCTGCGGGCTCTCGATATACTGGGCCAGACGCTTGGCGATATCGGTACGGATCTGTGCGACAGTTTTACCCACCACGTCCACCTTGCCGATATAGGGGTAGAAGATGGTGCCATCGGCATGGACCCAGTTGCCCGCTTCGCTGGCACTGCGGTAAGAGCCGGCCGGGATGGTCAACTCGGGGTGATCCCACACGGTGACATTGAGGATGTCGCCCACACCAATCCGGTACTCGTAACGGCTGATCTCGCTATTGAGCTCAGGGTTGGCCTTACCCACCACCGGCGCCTTGCGCAGCTGGCTGATCAACGCCGGTGTGACCGGATAGACATCTGCCAGCTGATCAACATCAACGGAACCTGTAGCCACCTCGGTTTTGCCACTGGTGGAAAGATTGGTACCGGGCACCACAGTACATGCACTGAGCAGGGCCACGGCCGACAACAGAGGAATGAGCTGAATCCTTTTCACTACCACACCTTATTAAGCTTGCCATCAAGAACTGAACGGAAAAATCGCCGTATGATAGCGGAAATTTCGGATAAATATGAGAGGAATTTATAAAAAATCACCAAATAAAAGTAAGCATGGCTCTGGAAGATAACATCTATAAAAATATGATTATCATGCAACCAAGTTATATCGTTGATGATTGGATTACTCTAATCACTCAGGCCCAAACTGACAACCAGCCAAATTATAAACATAACTGTGACAAATTGAGCCGCAATAATAACGCCAAATTCTCATATGCTATAGAAAACTAACGCACCAATGCATTCAATACATAACAATGCCAATAGTAAGCACTTTTAAAAACACCAAGACCTAAATGTTTTCTATATATATCCCATTGCCACAAACTGGCTTTAAACTTGTTTCCAGAGAGTGATTTCTCTGACACTCTATAATACGCCAAATTGTCTTGCACACAGAAACATTTCGATGTGCGGCTCATCACATCAAGCCACATAATATAGTCTTCATGTCCAACTTGACGCTGAAAAACCTTACCTATACGTTCCTGATTGTACACACCAGTAAGGTTCCCAATTTTATTTCCGGTTAGCATATCAGAATAAGTAAACTCACTAGGGAAAGTTCTTGTGGATATCGTGGAGTCTATCGAATTACTAAATGTTGAATAGTTGCTACAGACGACGTCATAGCCATTTTCCAACATAAATAATTGGCTCTTTAGTTTGTTTTTAGTCCATTGGTCATCACTATCGAGAAATGCAATATAACGTCCCTGAGCAGCAGAGATCCCAACATTTCTCGCTATTGATACTCCTTGGTTACTGACTTGCCGAATATAACAAATCCTTGGATCATTAAAAGATAAAACCAAGCTTTCAGTATTGTCTATCGATGCATCATCAATAACATACAATTTCCAGTCTTCATAAGTCTGAGCTAACACAGAATTAATACTGGATACTATGAATGCTTCCGCATTGTAAGCAGGCATAATAATTGATACTGTTTCAATCATGGCTAAAAGCCTTTCCTATATTAAACACCACGCATTCATAAAATCATAGTCATAACATATCGCCCAGTATATAAGCGCTCTGAATTATGACTTTACTATCAAATAAAACCGAATTAAAAATGCTAACGTTTAAATGGGCGAATTAACTTTGAAGCACACCAAAGAATTATCATCCTATGATGCCGTAAAAATTTATTCCCATTGATAAACTTATAATAATTGTGAGCAACGATCTGTTTTTTTAGAGCCCGTAACACTGGCATATTAATGGAGTCATTCCCACCATGGATTAAACGGCAAACGTGCTCGTCTATATATGCCACTTCATCAGAGTTTAGTAAACATGCAAGCATGTTAATACGAGAATCTAACCATACATCATCAAAGCCGTCTTTGAAGATGAACGCCTTATATTTTTCTAAAAAAAATCCTGAAACAATAATCGATGATGTAACAGATATCGTGGGGAATATTGAACTGTTAAAGCAAACTTTTCTTTTTATATTTTCATAATATATATCATTTTCAGAAACATTTTTCACTTGAGTAAAGTTTACTACAGATGACTCGATTTTTCGTTTGAATTCAGCGCTTATGATTGAGAAGTCGAAGTAATCATCTGCATCCATAAGCCAATAATAGTCTGATGATGAAAAATAATCACTTGCCATGACTTTCCCTAAACTTTCAATTTGCCCCATGTATGGCATTTTTCTTCCGTAGTTAAGCTCACTCCTTTCAAAAACAACAATGTTATTAATCCCCTTGGAAACATATTCATGTATGATCTTAAGGCTATCATCTGTGGAACCATCATCGCAAATCAGTATCCTGAAGTATGCGTCATTATAAATTGGCTCCATCTTTGTCAGTAGTTTTGTCAAAAAATCAGAATAATTCCAATTAAACACAACAACATTAATCACTTACGCACTCTCCAAAATAAACAATCTACATGCCAAAGTTATCTATATAACTTTTCAACTAAATTTTCTTGCCCTATCATATTTATATAACGAATTCTCTTAAAATGAATAAAGCATGGTGTAAATATTGTAGAACGATATTGTTCAAGCTTAGAAAGCTTATAATCAAACTTCAATTCCTCGTAATATTCGCCATCAACAAAATTAAATGAACCATCATTTTTAAAAACATATCTTTCAAAGGATAACTTCATTCCATATACTTCAACGCCTCTAAATATTATTACCCTCTTATTTTTTCTCATTAGATTTTGAATTTTAATAAGCGCTGATGGAGTATACAACAAATGAGCATCTGCTTTCATGACGTAATCAGAAGTGGCTTTTGAGAAAGCAAAGTTATAATATGCTGCTAATGAGTTCTCCTTTGTTAGATTGCGAGAATAACTCTCTCCAGCAATAGCCAGCTTATGATTATAACAATAGATTTTAATTATACACAGATGAGATAGTTGATCTTTCAATCTGTAAGCAATTTCAAGAGTCGCATCAGATGAATTATTATCAACAATAATGATTTCTCTACAAATAAGAGCTAGCGAGCTTATAGATACCTCTAAGTATGTTTCTGCATTTTTTACTCTGAAGACTGCAGACAATGTGGGTGAACTGGCTCTTTTTTTATATATATCATCTTGTATCGAACCGACACTCTTATCAAACTCCAACCTCTTTAACGTATTTTTTAAACCAATGTCAAACATTCTTCCCGTTAGCATTTACACCTCGCACCACACATATCAATAATTGATTAGAGTTTACGACAAGTCGGTTAAAAATTTACTACCCCCCCTCATTCCCCAATACAGCATTTCTATTTCTTGGAATCATCGACACTATAAATATAAGCATCCAAAAAACAGGCTGTAGATAGTCAAACTTTCCATTCAAAATAATAAAAAATAATATAAAATGCATATTATCTTTCAGTTTAATTCTCGACCAAACGACAAATGCTATCGTGCCAAAAATGCCAAATGAGTAGTATAAGTTAAGAAGGAAACCACTATCTCGAATTGTGTAATCATATATATAATACCCTTTGTTATATACTGGCGTGGATATCACATTAATCCCATTACCAAAAATGTGAAACAGTGAATCTTGATTTAAGACCATATCAACTAAAACGCTTCTCGTCGCAAGCATATCATATTCTGATACATTATTTAGACGCTCATAGCTAAACATTAAAAATAATGCTATTAACGTAAAACTAATGACAGGAATTAAACCATACTTCAATAGTATATTTTTAATGCCTGATCTATTAAATATAAAGATAACAGATATTGATATTGAGCAAATTAGAATCCCCGCTGTCGACAAAGTCATCATAGATGATATGAACCCTAGGAATACATAACCATCAACTTTTTTCAAAAGTATTAAGTAGCAAAATGTTACTATTGATATGACAGCGCTAGCATTGGATGGCTCAGTAAAAAATGAAGTAGGTCGAATGATTTCAAACTCTTGAAGCGTTTTACTTAGATATCTAGATTCTGAATAACCAAATGAAAATAGGCTATTAAAGTCAACATAATATCCTCCCACCCAATAAACCATTATTTGGACCAATAAAGAACAACATAAGATTACGATTAAAAACCTGAAGATCTTTACACCTAAACAAATATTATAACTAAGTAATAGTGAAACAGAAAAATAGGAGAAAAACATATAGAGAAGAGCAACAATATATATATTTACGCTTGAGTTATATTTATTTACAGAAATCGAAAAGATACAATAAAATACAAATATAAACACAAGCCAGTAATCTCCGTTTAACAATCGAATATTACCAATCTTATTGTAATTAATGAGCAGACAGAATATTAACCACACAATAGCCATGCCTAACATGTATAGGCCTGAACTCATTAACGAAAGAAAACAAAACAATATAGCCAGACTTATTTCACGCATATAAAATCTCATGATATTTATCTTTTCATCAAAAACAAAAGTGATTCACTAAGTGATATTTCTAGGAGTTAAATTCTCATCAACATGAAGTCAACAATGCTATGTACAGACCTAGTTATCACCTGACACCGGCCTCAAACCGGGGTCTTGTTTACGCTACTTTATACGCACTTCCTTCGTTATCAATTTCAGACCCGTCTTGAACATGTTGTAGGGGGTCTGCCCCTCTATTATCCAGCCCTGATGTGGCCGCTGGTTATTGTCGTGTTACAGGTAGCTTTCCAGATCTGTCTACATCTGCTCTACAGGCTCATACCAGGTTATCCACCCCTTGACACGGCAGTGTTCATCAACCAGGGGGCTTATAGTCACTCGATCAAGCCGCAGCTCTGTGGCCCACGCACCTTGGTTGTCAGCCGCCCACAGAACTCGCGCCCATTGTACGGCAGCATGATAGACCAGCGCCTAATGGGCTTCGAAAAATGGCAGCACTGTTTCGTTGGAGTGAGATCACCGGCAGCTTGCTGGTGTAGAGCAGTCTCTAGGCGTGGAGACTGTAACAGTCAAGCACGGTTTGCAAATACACCTTGCCGACACCCTTGAACACACCAACGAAGAAGGTGTCGACAGCCTAGTGAATCTCAATGGCGTTCGCGGCACTCGGGACTAAAGTCCTCTAACTGGCGAATTTTCTCGTCTTTGAGCTCAATGACCTGTTCCTGGTGGGTTTTCTCGAGGCGCAGCAAGCGGTCGTGTTTGAAGAGCAGGTCGTGACGTTGTACACGCCACGCACTCCGCAGCTCTGACGTTGATACCCTACAAAGCGAGTTCCTGCGCCCGCGCACTGGCCATGGGTAGGTTTCGAGGATGGCCTGCTCAATCTAGGGTTGGGGGCATTCGGTTGGGATTAGCCCCCTTAACAATTGTGCAATTTGTAGAGCAAGCCCTCAGCACTATCGACCTAGTAATTCCGGCGAATTTCGTAGAACTGCTGACGGCGGTAGGTGATGAGCTCGCAAACTTTCTGACGTTATTGAGCTCTTTGGCAAGCTCTAGCAGAGCTGAGTTTGCAACGAGCTTTTCTCGTTGGTGATCATACGGTGACTACAGAGATAACGCGCCGGGGTACCATTTGGGTATACGATTTGAAGCCGTATGACCACTCCCTGATTATGGATAACAATCAGGTGAATACATATGAACACACCTCTAGACAAACTCACTTGCATAGCGTAATGCATAATCAAACACATGATAAAATTTCGTACCAATTTTATCGAATAATAGCTTTGACTGTTTTTAATGTCTCGCAAGCTAATTTAGGATCTACAGCAAACATAACTGCTTTCATTTTCACAGATGTCGCAAACTCACCGTTCAAGAATTCATATAGATACTTTCTCAAGTATCTTTTATAACATTCCACCTCATCACTATAATCATCAGCATTATCGGTAATGTATATTGTATGAAGCGCAATATACATCGTCATATACTTATGATACATAACAGCCAGATCAAGAATGTCAGACTTTAAGATAATCCCGTTACTTATATCATCAATAGCAGCCAATGCATTTATATATTTTGGAATATTTACAACTGTAGTAGCACTTTGTTGGTTATCCTTCCTATAATTATAAACAGACCGTTCTCCAACACATACAAATCGTGCTTTTTGTGCAGCACTTACGATAAAATGAAGCCCCTCCCCCATATAGTATTTATTTGGAAATATAATTTTGTTTTTTTCAATAAACTCTCTTGAAAAAAGCTTATTCCAACAACCAATTTCAATTTTCCCAGGATAAAGTAATTCTGCTGATGCTTTGGCTGGTGACCAGTATTCAACTGAGTCAAGCTTAACATTATTATTAATGTAACCAGGGAACAAGTTGCAATTCTTTGACATTACAAACTCAGCTCCACTTTGCATGGCCAACCCCATCATGTATTCAACAAAGTCCGGCTCTAGACAATCATCACCATCAACAAAAACCAAATAATCACCAGAAGATGTACTAATACCTAAATTTCGCGCCTGACTTACGCCTTTATTCTCTGTATGTATTACTTTAATTCTATGATCTACATAAGATAGTCTATCTGCTATACAACCAGAGCCATCAGGGGAACCATCATCAATAAGTAAAACTTCTAAGTTTTGATATGTCTGATTGATTATCGAGTTAACACAACTCTCTATATACTTCTCTACGTTATACATAGGAACTATAACTGATACTAATTTTGTCATATTAATTCTCACTACTAACTTTTGAATTTCGTTATTAAATTACGCATGATTTTATTTAATACAATTTTTTCATTCATTTCGAGACTATATATATAAGAAAAAGATAAATACAGCATCACGCTTATTACAGCAATCAACAGCTCGCTGCCATAAAAAACCACATATGAAGAAAAAATTAAAGCAACAGCATTAGTTATGATAAATGGAAGCGCCATTTGTAAGATTACTTTATTTAAATACCATTTAATTCCTATGTCAAAAAACTCACTAAATATGTAAACCTTTAAATAACCAGTTACAAATTCAATCAACAACAACAAACACATTACATAATATATTGGAGCGTTAAAATAAAGCATTAAATATGAAATTGGTAAAACCAATAACGCAGTTGAACCAATCCATAATTGAAATTTTTTAATGTTACCTATTGCCTGAATAGCAGGAGTAACCCCAACTGTAAGTTGATTGACTAGATTTGAGAACAAGAAAAAAAAAGAAAACATAACAACATAATCAGGTATGACACCTAACCACAATTCTATAACATCAGGTAATATATATAACAGTGGCGTTGTTATCAATGCAACCAAAAAAAAACCCACTTTACTGGCCACTATAGATACATTGACGGTTCTATCTCTATTATCCTTCCCCTCACTTTTCATAATTTGTGGGTTCATCGCTGATAACAATGTTTGGGATAAGTTCTTAACTTGACCATTAATTTGAAATGCAATCCCATACGCCGCATTCATTTTGGCATCGAAAAACTTATTAATTATTACATTAATACCTTGTGTGTTTAGGACATAGCAAATATTTGAATATAAGCTCCATAAAGCAAAAGCTGACATCTCAATAAAAACACCTCTTACAAGTGGTGTTTTAAAAGTACATTCAATATAATAAACCTTACAGTACAAAAAATAAGCAAGAAAAGTGATGGTACTTATAGCTGCAATTGCAATTCCTAAAAATGCTAATCGAGCATGTTCACCAATAGCATTCATATATAATGATGTTAACAACATCATTAGCGATTTAAATATTAATATTAGTGCATCTACTCTGAAATTCTCACGAGAAATAACTAAGGCATTCAATGGAACAGTTATTATAGAAACTATTATTGATGCAACCACACCTAAATATAGATAACGAGTCTCATCAACGAGTGCATTATCTATATTTATAAAATCTTCTAATATTGTGTTCATCAGCAACAGCAATATCACCGCAAGAAGCGTCCCTACAATCAAATGCAGAATGCAGCTTGTTTTAAAAACAACCCCCAACTGTTCTTTATTACCAGTCCCCTGATAGAATGACAAATACCTCTGAGTGGACACCGTCATAGCCGAATTTAAAAAGGTCAATATAATTATCACACCGGTAATTAGGGCATAAACCCCATACCTCTCAACCCCCAGCGAACCAATAAGATATCTTACCGTTAGCAATGAACAGACGGTTGTGCATATAATTCTCAAGTATGAGATGACAGTGTTTTTTACTATTGTGATATTTTCATTTTTATTTTTCGTCATTTAATACACCTAATGGTATTAATGCATAACCATAATTTACATGTGGCTGAGAAGATTAAACTCCACCCCTATTTAATATAAACAGCCTTTTTATTTATCGAAAAGGATGGTGAGATAAATAAATAAGTCTTTATTAGAAATTCTAGTTACATAAAAACAATAAAATGTCGTGATTTTAAAATTACACCTAAAATCACGACATGTAATTTTACACTAGCGCAATGCTTCACGAATGAAATGCATTGACTCAGCTCTTAATTCATCAAGTTTTTTCTGCTCTAACTCAACATTGTAAGTAGGGGAAATAGCATCGAATGGAGTATTTATCGGAACTAAGCAATTTTCAATACCAAGCTTTGTTAAAAGCGATGCCTGTCTATCGTCAGAATTATTTATATTATTTACTACAGAATAAAGTGGAATGCCAAAATTTACAGCGAATGCTGTGCCATGGAATGAGGATGTCACTACGTATGATGATTTTTCAAATAGTTCAATAAAATTCTCAGCGCCAATATCACTACAAAGCTCATAGCTGATATTAAAATCTTCAGGTATTGGGCAAAATGAGAACACTTTCAAACCAGTTTTATTTTGCAACGATTTGAGAATGTTATATATATATGGGGTCACATCAAATGAATGGGTTATGAGATAGAATATAATATATCCATCATCAGGATATATTGATTTCTCATTTTTTGAAAAAACACCCCACTGTTCTTTATTCATCATTAACGTTGGATCTAACGTCACGTCAACTTCATGGCCAATAAGTTGCCGAACTACATGATTTCCACCAGAATCTCTAATCGATACGCTGTTATATTTTTTTAATCCAGTAGTATATGAAGACTTGTATTCATCACTAATACTATTCCCAGCAATACTCGCAGAAAAAGACACTTTTTTTGCCTTTTCTGGTGCAAACGATAGTAAAAATGTTGGATCACCCTTGGTATGCTTTGGATTCCAAGTTTGATCGCTACCGGTTAGATATACGTCATAACATGGAGGATTTTTACTTATCTCATCTGGGCTCGAATAAGGCTTTGATAATTTTAGATATTTATTCACAGCTTTTTCAAGCTTTAACTTTTTACGATGACCAGCCTTGATCCCTAATTTATAGATAATATCAGAAATTTTTTTCTTGAGAAAACTTTGCCCCTCAATACCTCTTGCATAATGCCATTCATTAGGAAACATATAATCTATTATTTCGCATTTACACCCACAATTTTCTATAACGTTCTGTGTTGCATAAGCTTGTAAAAATGAGCCATAGTTAACAACTCTATGCATTGTTACAACACCAACATTAAGAACTTTTCCAGACATATAAATCCTACTTTATTTAAAATAAATGCATCAAAAACAAAAAAGAGTTATCAACAAACTCAGTCAAATGTTATCGACTTAATAAGGCATCATAGGTAGTTGGACATAGCCGGAGCACACTATAATTACCGCCCCATGCCAAACAGTACAGTCTTAACAGTCAATATCAGGATCTTGATATCCAACATCAGGCTTTGATGCTTGATATAGAAGATATCGTATTTATGCTTCCAAACGGCATCTTCAATAGATGCCCCGTAGGGGTATTTGACCTGGGCCAGGCCGGTAATGCCGGGCTTGACCGCATGACGGAAGCGATAGTACGGGATAACAGCTTCCAGCTCTTTTATAAATACTTCCCGCTCGGGTCTTGGGCCAACCAGAGACATTTCGCCTTTAAAGACGTTGATCAGTTGCGGTAGTTCATCAATACGGGTCTTGCGAATGAAACGTCCAACACGAGTGACTCGGGCGTCGTTCTTGCTTGCCCATTGAGCACCATTTTTTTCGGCATCGTTTCGCATAGAGCGGAATTTGATTACGTCGAATTCCTGGTTGAACAGGCCAACCCGGGCTTGACGATAAAAGATGGGACCAGGTGATTCCAGTTTGATGGCCAGCGCAGCAAGCAAGCCAATGGGAATGGCAACCAGACTGAGCGCAATGGCAGAGACCAGATCCAGCGCACGCTTGACAATGCGATTGGATGGACGGGAGAGGATGGAGAAAGATTTCATGTGCAGGAAGTAGCCGCTGTGCAGCAACTCCACTTCAGTGCGGCCGAAACGACGATCCAGATAACTGACCAGCGGTTCAACGTAGGCGCCATATTTGGTGGCCAACACCAGCATTGCGGCCAGTTCATCGGGAAGGTCACCACTCTTGTAATGCACAAGGGTTTTGCCTTTCAGGGCCGAGAGGTCTGTCACATTGAAGTTCAATGTGAACGGATAATCAGCAAGCACCCGTTCGATAAGCTTTTTGTCATTGTCACTGCAGTAAACATAAAGCTCATCACTTTTCATGTGAACCCGCTTAAGCTCATACACCAGATTACCAATATCCAGTGAATGGCTCTCGGCCGTCAACTGTTCATTCGCAGCAATCCCGAAGGCTGCACTACTGTCTATTTTATTATGCATTCCCATAAGCTCTCTTCATGTCTATACCCAGAGAAACAACCATCGAGGTTTGTCTCATCGGCATTCGACTGCCACGTCACGTAGATTTTGTGTTTCCCTCCGGCAGCTTGTCGAAACGAGCCACAGCGAGAAACGAACAAAGAAAAGAGATTGATTTTTATTTGAAAGCGAAGGGCTGGACAGGAGGAGCTCGGCAAACTCGTCGAGTTGACGAGTCCGGCAGTAAAAACATTTCAATTACAATCGATTGCCAACCAGTGACAGACACCCGAATGATCACACTCCGGCGTTGTCACACTCTCTATCCCGTGCCATGTATCTGGGGACTACTGACGGTCCCTCTTGTATCGATATCATCGCTATCGCTAAAGTGCCGAATTGACTACAAAGAAGTCAGTTGCTGGCTAAAAAACAATCCAATCTATAAAAAAAATAATGGCTACCGCCCCTGAGTTACAGCTCCCAGTGTGCATGCAGTCTTTTTATATTGTTAAAAGAGTTAGTAAATGGCGTTGTGATTTACAATCATCAGCCTCTGGCAAGAGGGGCGACAAAACCAGTCGCCACGCCAGCTATTCGCCATAGCCCCTACACTGTGCACCAATATTTCATGCCAAAATGTAGGATAATTCCGAAATAGCGGGGGGGGATTGTACCTATGGTTCATCGAAATGAGTAGCCAATCTAGTCCGCGACTGGCTCGATCGATTAAAAAACAAACAAATTAGTGGGGAAGCAAAAAAAAGCGCCCAATAACGGGCGTACATATAAAAGTTCAGTGACTGGCAAGCAAAAAATCTATGTTATGTGAGGGCAATTTAACAACATTATCACTTGGTGGTAGCTGCTGTTTGGCCAGCCACACCAGATCACAAATACCATCTGTCGGTTCGAATGCAGCAGGAGCATGCATCAGGATGTCGCGCACTTGCTGTTGATCAAAACGGTGACAAGCATCATCCAATGAGGCCAGCAAGGGGCGCAGTCGCGACCAGGGCAGCCAGCTCTCCTGTGCCACCATGATCCGGGGATGCTCGGTTCCTCTGGCATCATCACCAATCAGTAACTCTTCGTAGAGCTTTTCACCCGGCCGCAAACCCGTCACCTCGATGGCGATATCCCCATCTGGCCGCTGCTCATCACGCAGTGTCAGGCCGCTGAGGCGTATCATGCGTTTGGCCAGCTCCATGATCCGTACCGGTTGCCCCATATCGAGCACAAAAACGTCGCCCCCCTCCCCCATGGCGCCAGCCTGGATCACCAGCTGGGCAGCCTCAGGTATCGTCATAAAGTAACGGATGATATCGGGGTGAGTCAGAGTGATGGGCCCCCCCTTATCGATCTGCTGCCTGAATAACGGTACCACTGAGCCGGAAGATCCAAGAACATTGCCAAAACGCACCATACAAAAACGGGTGCTGTGCTTCTCGCGGGTCAAGGCTTGCAAGATCAACTCGGCCAGACGCTTGCTGGCCCCCATGGTGTTGGTTGGCCGCACGGCTTTATCGGTAGAGATCAGCACGAATGTTTCAACCCCTGCCTCAATGGCCGCCTGTGCCGCATAAAGAGTGCCGAATACGTTGTTACGTACCCCTTCAATGATGTTGAACTCAACCAGCGGGACATGTTTGTAAGCAGCCGTATGGTAGACGGTCTGGATCCTGAAGCTCTGCATCACCGTCTTGAGACGATGCTGGCGCTGCACTGACCCCAGTAACGGCACCAGATCCGTTTCGATTTCTTCACGCTGACACTGCTCCCGCAGGTTCTTGTGCAGGACATAGAGGGCGTACTCGGATAGTTCGAACAGTACCAGAGTGGATGGACGGCACCGCAAGATTTGGCGACAGAGCTCAGAACCAATAGAGCCACCGGCACCTGTCACCATGACCGCTTTGCCTGTGATATTGGCTTCCATCAAGGTGGCCACAGGCTCTACCGGATCTCTGCCCAATAGATCGTCGATGGAGACCTCATTGAGCTGGTCTATGCGGGCAGAGCCATTGACTAGATCGGCCATCCCCGGGATAGAGAGCACTTCGCAAGAGAGGGGCTCAAGTGCATTGATCACCTCCTGACGGCGAGCCCGGGTGCTGCTCGGCATGGCCAGCAAGATCTTCTGCACCCCATGGTGGTCAATCAGGGTTAGCAGCTGAGCACTGTGATAAACGGTACAGCCCTGGATCACGCATCCCTGTTTGGCGGGATCGTCATCAATAAAGGCGACGGGATAAAACTCATTGCCTTGCAACAAGGCCATTTGCAGTTGTCGACCCGAAGAGCCCGCGCCATAGATCAATACCTGGGTACGAGCCAAACGGGTGGTATTAAGGAGCGCCCGGAAAAACAGCCGCACACCACCAACCAGTAACACCAAAAAGGAGAGATAGATAACCGAGACCGTTCTCGGCAGAAAGATATCGAAATAAAACGCAGAGAGAACAAAGAAGCAGGTTGAAAGAAATGCCCCTAGCAAGATTGTCCATAGCACCCGAAAGCTGACATATCGGAGCACTGCGCGATAAAGCCCAAGCCTTACAAACAGACCGATGCTGACAATGATAATTGCGCCAAGCAGTGCCCAGTGATGCGGGCTATCGATTGGCCAGTTGTGTTCAAGCCGGATCCAGTACGCTCCCCAATAGGTCATGGTGATCAGGATCATATCAACGGTGACAGAGATGGCACGCTTGCTGGCTCGTGACAGGGAGCCCAGGCAAGTCAGTAGCCAGCTCCCACCGGGTAAAAGCTCATTTCTCATTCTGGTACTCCTGCATTCAGGTGATACGCAAGAAAAGCTAACGGCAAGTAGGCAATGACCAGACCGCTCACACCATCGAGCTGGCCCAATACAATCATGACAGCGATTGGAGCAAGCCAAAGGCTATTTATAAGAAGCACAGCCAAGGTCACGTTTCGATGACTTTGCCAACGTCTCGCCAGATATTGATAGCCATGAGTACGATGAGCCTCGCTCAGACGACATTTCAGACGAAAGCGATTCAGCAAAGTCCAGGTCGCATCAACCACAAAGACTCCGAGCATGACAAGCCATGCCCATAGGAATTGAGGTGCAGAAGCAGCATCCAGCAGCATCAGGGAAGCCAGCATCAAGCCAAGAAATCCGCTGCCACCATCTCCCATAAAGATCCTGGCGGGTGGAAAATTCCAGCACAAGAAGCCCGCCGCCGAAATCCCCAGTAGAAGGATCAAACTGGCAGACGACCACTCCCCCCCAACCAGATAGTGAAATAACGTCATGAACAGACAGACGACAACGGCTTCACCTGCCGCCAAGCCATCGATGCCATCCATAAAGTTGTACAGGTTGATAAACCAGATCACCCCCAGCCAGGCCAGCAGGTAACCAAACCAGGCCAGATCAAGCTGCCAGCCAAAGAAGGGCAGCGCAGGCAAACCATTAACCGCAGATACCACCAAAGCTGCCGCCATGCTCTGCACAATCAGGCGGGTTCGGGGCTTGAGAGAGATGTGGTCATCGATAAAACCAACCAAGGCAATCCCCAGCGCCGCAGCCCATATCAATGCGAAGCTGCTCTGGGATATGCCGGAGGGAAGTGGGATCAGGGTAACAAACAACGGGGCTGCCAGCAGAAAGGTCGCCACGATAGCCATGCCACCGCCTCTCGGGGTGGGCACCTGATGCGAACTGCGATGATTGGGTTGGTCAAGCAAGCGGGTCTGTGCGTAGCGCCTGAGCAGGCCGGTCATGGTGATTGAAAGAAAAAGACAAAACATCGACAACAAAACAAATGCCAGCATCAAGACGACTCACTATGGATTGACGCCATCAGAGATAGGGTCTGAGAGAGCGAATAGGGTGCCGACCATTGTAATCGGCTCTGAGCCTTGCGGGTATCCATTTCCAGAGAGCCATAAATCCGTTGTAGCTTGGCATCAATCCCCAAACAGCGTCCAAGCACTCTTATTACTCCTGGTGGGAGATAAAAGAGCCGACAGCTAACGCCTTCTGCTTCTGCAATCGCCGCCAACAACTGAGACGTCGACACTGCGACAGGATCTGCGACTAAAAAGACCTGATTCACTGCAGCAGGGTGCTCCATCGCATGGGCAACAAAGTCACACAGATTAGGTAACGCCAACAGGCTACGCGCATTGGTCAAACGGGCAAAGGGTAGCGGGATCCCTTTGCGCACCCACGTCATCATGCTGGCAAAGTTAGCCTTCACCCCTTCCCCGTAAATAAGAGGAGGACGAATGATGGTTACAGCCATACCACACTCTTTCGCGAGTGCCATCAGCCCCTGTTCCGCCTCATACTTCGAGCGTCCATAGGGATCTTCTGGCGGACTTTGCACATTCTCATCAAATGGCTTGCCTGGCTCGGTCTGCTCGCCATTCACTTTAATCGAACTGATAAAGATGAAGCGCTTCACCCCTGCCTCAGCAGCCTGCCGGGCAAGAGCGAGGGTGCCCTCTGTATTCACCGCTCGAAATGCGACTAGGGGATCTGTCGCGGTATCCGACATTACATGCACCCTGGCTGCACAGTGAACAACCACATCCACCTGTTGCAATTGGGCTGTCCAGTTGGCATCCGCAGTCAAAGAGGGAGCCTGAACCTGGTACGAAGCGAGCGGGCTACTGCGTACTGCACCTTTCACATTCGCCCCCAGCGCCAGCAAGTGTTCACAGACCGCCTTGCCTACAAACCCATTGGCTCCTGTGACCAAGACTGTACTTTTGATATCTACCATTACCACCAACGCCAACCGTGAATATTGAAGAAAGTCACCATGGAGTGCCCAAACATCCAGATATGGCGCCAGCCTTTGCTGGATGCATGCCCACCGTGATGAACGACCTTCACCTGAGGGACATAAGCAATCCGGCTGATCTTTCCAGCCCGCAAACTGATGTCAAAATCTTCAAAATAGAGGAAGAAGCGAGGGTCAAACCCTCCGAGCTGCTGCAGAACATCTGTGCGAAACAGCATAAAACAACCACTGACAATGGGTGGATCCCACAGTACATCCTGATCGTTGAGCTGATCAGCCATCTCATATTTCGCCAAGCGAATCTGGAATAATTTTTTCACGAACCCAGGAGCAAAACCACGCAGCAATAAATCAAATACGGTTGGATAGCGTTTGCAAAGCCGCTGTACCTCACCATCTTCCCATGTAGCGAAAGGCGTCAATAATCCGCAATCCGGATTTTGTGCCATGAATTCCAATCCACACACCAAACCATCCGCTGCGATGCCCAAATCGGGATTAAGAATCAGATGATAGTCAGACGTCTCTGTTTGCAATGCCAGATTGTGCCCACAACCAAAACCTGGGTTATCGCCATGCTGAATCAATTCAAAGGAATGATGCCAGATGCCAGCCAACCATTGTCGATCAATATTCAGCCGTGCCAACGGCGTATGATCTACCAGTGTTAGCCGCACACTTACACCAGCATCAATAACAGCCTTAGACATCGCCAATAGTGTTGACGCTAATAACGCCTTATCCGGCTCATAGGTTATAAGACTTATCGAAACTGAAACCGAGGTCATTTATTACCATCCTTGAGTAACCATCCACCTTGGTTCAGATAATCCAAGACCTTGCTGGCGCACTCTTCTGCGGACAGTTCACCCGCATCCAATACGAGTTCCGGATTTAACGGAACCTCATAAGGTGAATCGATACCGGTAAAATGCTGGATGCTGCCTGTTCTTGCTTTCCGATATAACCCTTTGGGATCCCGTTGCTCACAGACTGAAAGAGGGGTGCTGACATGAATTTCAATCAACCTGGCTCCCAATCGTTCTCTGACTAAAGCCCGATCATTGGCGAAAGGAGAAATAAACGCAGTCGAAACAATCAGACCGGCATCAGCCATGAGAACAGCGACTTCAGCAATCCGCCGGATATTTTCCACCCGCTCGGCATCACTGAATCCCAGGTCACCATTCAGCCCATGGCGAATATTATCCCCATCCAGCACGAATCCGTGATAACCCATAGCATAGAGTTTTTCATCAACCAGATTGGCAATGGTCGATTTTCCCGATCCGCTTAATCCGGTAAACCAGAGCACTGCGGGTAACTGATGCTTTTGTTGTGCTCGTTGTGCTGGCAATACCTGATGATCATGCCATGTCAGATCATTCATAAGAAACTAGCCTCATCCGGGAAAAAATGGGAAAAAGAGAGGAACACATGCTGCAACCACAGCAAGATAGAGCAAAGCCAAAGGCAGTCCCAATCGTAAAAAATCAACTAGACGATATTCACCCGCATTCAGTGCCATCAGATTGGTCTGATAGGCATAAGGATTGACAAAACTGCAACTGGCACCAAATGCTACCGCCATCGCAAACGGGAGTGGCGACACGCCCAACCCCTGCGCCAACGCGAGGGCAAGAGGTATCATCATGGCCGCAGTCGCATTGTTGGTCACCATCTCCGTCACCAACCATGTCGCAACCAACATACCAACCAATGCCCAATGAGGTGAAGCACCTTCCAGATGAACCTTGACCAAATCGGTCACGGCCCCCATCAAGCCACTGGTTTCCATCGCTTTTGCCAACGCCAGAGCCGACATCACAATCAACCAAAGCCCCAAAGGAAAACGTCGCCGCAGTTCATTCAAGGTCAACGTACCTGACAAAAGTAAAATGCTCAGGTAACAAACCATGGATTTAAACAGAGATACCCACCCCAACGCGGACAGGGTAATCGCCAGTAAAAACCCGCCAATCATCAACCATTCGGTCAATGGTTTGATCGTCGCAGCCGGCTTGGCACCTCGTATAATCAGAAAATTTTTGGTCAGGTTGGCACGCCCCAAAAAATCTTTCCCGGTTGCCAGCACCAAGAAATCGCCACCACACAATATCTGCTCGCCGATGGCACCGCTCAGCGCCTCTCCGTTACGACGGATCGCCACCACGGCAGCATCAAATTTGGCCCGAAAGTCGGAATCTTTCAGACGCACACCACAGAGGGAAGAATCTGGCAAAATCAATACTTCCGTCAATTCGCCGGCATTCAATCCCTGCCGTTGCGCATAACTGGCTAACCCTTTAAAACGGGCCAACAAGCCAATCGAAGCCGGGTCTCCCGAAAAGAGCAACCGATCATCGGCTTCGAGTTGGGCATATGGTGGCACTGGGCAGATTTTTTCACCGGACCTGACAATTTCGACCAGAAACAGACGCTGCAGATGACGTAACCCAGCTTGAGCAATCGTCTTGCCAATCAGTGGCGAATCCGGTTCGATACGGCCTTCCACCAGATAGTGTTCCACCGACTCCGCATTCAATGGTGCGGCCGGAAGTTGGTCACGACGCCACCACAACCAGATAATACCCACAATGGCCACGGCCACGCCGACCGGAAAAAAATCCGTCAGATGAAAACCGGGTAACCCCGCCTCAATCATCATTGAATTAACAATCAGGTTGGTCGAAGTACCAACCAGTGTCAGCATTCCCCCCATCGACACGGCATAGGTCATCGGTAGGATTAATCGACGAGCGGGATGATGAGTGACGGAACGCAGAGGGCCGAGCAGAATTGATACAATCGCGGTATTGTTCAACAAGGCTGAGCTGGCAATGCTGCTCAGCATCACTCGCCACCAACAACGTTCAAAGTTCAGTGTCAACATCCAGGCGGCAGCACGTTGTAACAGCAGCGTTTTTTCCAGTACAAATGCTGTGCAAATCAACAACACCAAGGTGATCAGGCCATTGTTCGCGGCACTGGCCAGTAATGCCTCACTGCTGATGGCACCTGGCAAATAGAGCAGCATCAACACCAGACCGAAAATACGATCAGCCTTGTCCTGCCAACGGGCAAGAGCCATCAGTGCGCCAACAAAAACCAGCAACACCCACCATGCCATCATTGTCATCAGATCAAATCCTTCAGATTTTTTGCCTCCCAATGGGGGAAGTGCTTGCAAATTAATGCATTAAGCTCAATTTCAAATTCACTGAAGGGATGTCTCGACTGAGGTTCTTCACTGTGCGCCTGCACGATCATGGCGGCCCCCATGGTGGCATTTGTCAGACGGTCAACCAAAATCAACGCTCCCGTTTCGTGACATCTGGCATAGGAATCGACCGGTATCGGCATGGTGAACCGGATCTGGCAGTGCGCTATTTCGTTAAGCTGCAAATGCACCGCTGGATGATGGGAAAAATCTTCGATATCAACCCGATAATCAATGCTCTCCACAAATCCGGTAAGAGTACGAGTACCAATTCTTATCTCATATTGACGATGGGGCTGCAGCGGTGTTTCATGTAACCACACCAACATGCAACTGACCTTCTCCGCAGAACACCAATGTTCATCGGCTGGAGCCAGAATATCCCCCCGGCTGATATCAATTTCATCATCTAGCGTCAGCGTCACCGCCTCGCCCATGATGGCGCTCCTCTTATCGCCATCAAAAGTGACAATACGAGCGACCCGACTCGCTTTGCCGGACGGCCATACCCGCACAGGATCACCGACACCGATTTGTCCCCGAGCCACCGTGCCGCAGTAGCCCCTAAAATCCGCATCAGGACGGTTCACATACTGTACCGGAAAGCGAAACGATCCCATGTCGAGCGGGGCGATGTGCACCGTTTCGAGCCAAGAGAGCAGACAAGGCCCCTGATACCAGGGCATCTTGTTACCGGGTTCGACGACATTGTCGCCACGCAAGGCTGAAAGTGGAATAAAAGTGATATTCACAAATCCCAGCTCCGTGGAAAAAGCTAAAAAATCATCGCGAATCTGGTTAAAACGGGTCTCGTCATATGCCACCAGATCCATCTTGTTGATGGCGACCACAATATGCCGAATACCCAACAGCGAACAAATAAAGCTGTGACGACGGGTCTGCGCTTTTACACCACTGCTGGCATCCACCAGAATGACAGCCAGATCGCAGTGAGAAGCCCCGGTCGCCATGTTTCGGGTGTACTGCTCATGGCCCGGTGTATCGGCAATGATAAATTTGCGACGATCGGTCGAGAAATAACGATAGGCCACATCGATGGTGATGCCCTGCTCGCGCTCGGCCTGCAGCCCGTCAACTAGCAACGCCAGATCCACTTCTTGGTCGGTGGTATTAAACTTACGCGAATCGCGTTTTATTGCCGCCAACTGATCATCATAAATCAACTTCGAGTCATGCAAGAGACGACCAATCAGGCTACTCTTGCCATCGTCCACACTCCCACACGTCAAAAAGCGCAATAGCGATTTATGTTCGTTAGCGGCCAGATAGGCCTCAAACTCATTCACGACATCATTCTCAGCCATGTTAAAAATATCCTTCCATTTTTTTCTTTTCCATCGAGGCTGACTGATCCGAATCGATGAGTCGCCCCTGCCGCTCGGAGGTTCTGGCCTGCATCATTTCGGCAATAATGGTCGGTAAGGTATCCGCTTCAGACTCGATTGCCCCGGTCAGGGGATAACAGCCCAAGGTGCGAAAACGTACTGTTTTCAACGTGGGTGTTTCGCCCGGCATCAGACGCATCCGGTCATCATCGACCATGATGAGGGTGCCGCCACGTTCAACCACAGGACGGGGGGCCGCATAATAGAGCGGCACAATTTCAATTTTCTCACGGTAGATATATTGCCAGATATCCTGTTCGGTCCAGTTAGAGAGCGGAAAGACCCGGATACTCTCGCCTGAATTGACACGGGTATTGTAAAGATTCCACAGCTCAGGCCGCTGATTTTTAGGATCCCAACGGTGCTGCGCATCACGAAATGAAAAGACCCGCTCTTTGGCTCGACTCTTCTCCTCGTCCCGTCGGGCTCCTCCGAATGCGGCATCGAACTTGTATTGATTGAGAGCCTGCTTTAACCCTTCCGTTTTCATGATATCGGTATAAGAAGAACCGTGGTCAAAAGGGTTAATCCCCTGTGCCCGTCCCTCTTCGTTGGTATGTACCAACAACTGAAAACCATGCTCGGCTGCCATACGGTCTCGAAACTCGATCATTTCACGAAATTTCCAGCCTGTATCCACATGTAACAAAGGAAAAGGAATCTTGCCCGGGTAAAATGCTTTACGAGCTAAATGCAATAACACAGAAGAGTCCTTGCCAATGGAGTACAGCATCACCGGATTTTCAAATTGAGCAACAACCTCCCTAAAGATAGCTATTGATTCAGACTCAAGAGCATCAATGTTTAATTTCATTTTTTAACCATAATTTTTAGAGTCATAGACTGAGACTGAGGTCGTACACCGATAAAACTATTTCTATTAAGATATAAACTTACAAAGTACACGTGGTCAATTCATGTATGAAATATATCTAAACACGAATAAAGTATGCCTACCAGAATAAAACTTAAAAATCACTTATTAAGCCAAGAGTCATCAATACTTAGCCATTTATAAAAACGTTCTATTCCAGTAACAAGATTAATTTTTGGATGCCATCCTGATAAAGCTTGAGCTTTATTTATATCCAATATATTTACTGGTATATCGAACACCCTTGAATCCAAATAATTTACAATAGCATGGCTATGAGTGACATCTTCGATTGTTGAAATGATCTCATTTAAACTATGGCCCGTACCAGAACCGATATTAAATAAATGTTTACCATTTGAAGGCTCCAATGATAAAAGAAGAGCGTCAACTACATCCGAAACGTGAATGTAATCTCGAACAACAGATCCATCCCCCCATATTTCAATAGTTTCACCACGTAGAATTTTACCGAGAAAAACTGCAATTGCACCTTGTTGTGAAAGTGTCCGCTGCCCCTCTCCATAAGGATTGGCAAGGCGTAATACTGTATAGTCTAATCCATGAAGATGATGAAAAAGAGCAAAATATTTTTCAATCGCGAGTTTAGTTATACCATAGGAACAAGTAGGATCAGTAAGGTGATTTTCCGGTATAGGTAGTTCCATTGGTGTACCATACACAGTACCGCCGGATGAGATAAAGATGACTTTCTGCACTCCATTATCTACTGCATGCTGTAGAAGGCGGATTGTGCCAATCAAATTACTCTCAACATCGAAAACTGGATCTAAATTAGATGATTTAGGAAGTGTCGTTGACACTAGGTGATAACAAAAATCACAATTTTTGATCGCCTCTGCCACATCAGCTTCGCTCGAGAAATCCCCTTCAAACAACTCAAACTCAGGATGCTTAAAGAAATCTGCCATCACCGAATTAGTATGCGGACGTTCAAAACAGCGGACCTTAAAACCCAAATCAAGCAGGGCCTTTACCAGGTGAGTGCCAATAAAGCCAAGCCCCCCTAAAACCAAGCAGCGCTTTCTCATACCTTGAATATTCTTAATGCTTGATATCATAACACTCTCGTTAGTTGTAGATATTAGTTGTTGGTGAGACATGAACGATAAACCATTTCATAGCTATTGGTCATCGAATCAATCGAATACTTACTGGATGCAGATGCTACATGTGAGCAAATTTCTTGATATTTATCTGATTGATTCGCCAACGCTACAATGCATTCACCCATTTCTTTCGGATTGAGCTCCCATTTATCCAACTCCAATAATTGACCAGCGATGCCCTCTGGAGAGCTTATCATATTTGCAATTTCACCAATATCACTGGCAAGTATCGGCTTACCGACCAGTAAGCAATCAATGACAACGAGTGGAGCGCTTTCCCCCTTAAATTTTGAAGGCAATAATCCTAAATGTGACGATGAAAAGTAGTCCCGAATATTTTGGCGAAAACCAAGGAAATGAATTGTATCGGAGCTCATTGATTGACACAATCTATCGTGCTCTGGACCATCACCGATCAGCAAAAGATGTATTTTTCTAACCGAACACATATTTGCCAAATTAACAGCATGAATTGCCTCTTCCCACCCTTTCTCAGGGATAGCTCTTGCGACCATACAAACAACAAAATCGTCTTTGTGTATCTGTAGAGAAGATAGGTCTACAGGTTCAACTTTCGTCACTGGCAAGGCATTGTTAATTCTGGTTAACGATTTTGTACTCTGAATGGATTCAGGTAATCCTTGGAGATTTTTCTCTGCCGTGTAGACAAAATGATTGATACGGGACATAAGTAAAGGCGTCACCGCTTCACGCTGGGCAGACGACATCATCTCATACATTCCATGCATGGAAATCACATGCTTTATATCTTGATTACCACTCAATAAACTGGCTAAGGTTAGATCAACCCATGCGTGATGAGAATGTATTATCTCAATACCCATATCTTCAAACGCAGCTCGAACCATAGTCATGTTAGAGAGCTCCAATACAGGAATGCCAGGTTCTAACATATTTAACACGCCAGGCTCAGTTACACGCTCTTTACAGTTAAACACGGTTACCGCATAACCATTTTTCTTCAGTTGATTTGCCAAAATGATAGGAAACGTCTCGCCACCACCGGACACTAAGGCATAAACAGCCATAACAATATTAGGCTTTCGCTCACAGGTGAGCTGCCATATACGCTCGAAATCGTAAAGCTTGTGAAATTGAGGCTGTAAATTACTTCCCCTCAAACTACACCAATGATTATAAAGTACATCATACTGTTTGCTTAAAAGACTTTTATCTACTTTAAAGTATTGGACGAGATATGATGCCACAATCTCATGTTCTAGATAATAAACATCTTGTTTCTGTGCTGTTTGTGACGTACTAGCACTATGTTGTCGATAATAGTTGGTTGCAACAGGTGTATAAGAGACCAAACCACCTCTGATGAGTGACAGATAAAAGACCCAGTCACCACACATACGTAAACTCTGCCAACGCTCATCATCAAGCAAAGAAAAATCATGAGGTTTTCTGAAGACAGCGCCACTAACGTTTGGTACCAGATTTTTAATTCCCCAACCTGAAGAGACCAGAGAGTGTGCGGATCTAATAAATGGCTTACTCCAATCATGCATAGCCAACTCGGAAAGATATGAAGCCAATGACCAAACTGGCTCGCAAGACTCACCGGAGACAAACTCTACGTTACAGAAAGAAAGCATGACAGCGGGATTATTAAATGCCTTCACCTGCTCAGCCAGAAAATCATCCGAACAAAAATCATCACTTTCTGCTATCCAGACAAGCTCACCACTAGCGATACCAAGACCTTTTTTCCATTGTCGAAACACACCTCCAGAGTTGACATCATTAAAACTACAAATAGTTCGATTAGGAAAGCGTGATGAAAAATCTGTTAATATCTCTATGCTATTATCACTAGAACAATCATCAAGTAATATCACTTCAATGTTTTCATATGTCTGTCGGTATATAGACTCTAATCGCTGCTGAAGATAAGGAGCATGGTTATAGTTCGGAACAATGACCGATACCTTAGGATTGAATTTTGTGCTTTCAGCAGATTCTATCACATAAATATTGTCTCCATCCTTATTAAGGGGGGAGGCCCTAAGCCCCCCCACCAAAATATTTGCCCGACGTTGCACCCCCAGAATTCCCTCTCGTCGCCAAATACGGAATACCCGCTTTACTGCAAGGATTGGAGATCCTTGGTAAAACCGGACGGCTTGCCTAATGGCGCGACCAATGGAAGTAAATTTAATAAGCCACTTATGCATGCTTACTCATTTCCTCTTGATTTTTCAAATAGTGATGCATATTGCTCGACAACTACATCAATCCTGTATCTATTGGCAGCCTTTTCAACCATGGCCTCGGCTAAATGCAGTGCTTCTGAATCAGTAGCATAAGTAGCGATGACTTGAGCGACTTGACTGACTGGCACTTCCCAATCATCCAGTTCTATGACCTGCCCTGCCATACCCTCATCGGTAGTCAGCATATTTTTGATTTCCCCAACGCCAGTAGCGATATATGGCTTACCCGCAAAGAGACAATCAACAATCGTTAAAGGAAAACTTTCAGACTTGAACTTTGTCAACATTATACCCATATCAGCAGTCGCGTAATATCCGACAGAGTTCTCACTAAAGCCCGCAAGATAAACAAAATCGGGTACACCAGAATGACAATATTCGTCATAAACAGGTCCATTGCCGACAAGAATCAATCGAATATCTTTACCGGATATGTCCCGAGCTAAAGACACTGCTGAAATAGCCTCTAACCATCCTTTATCTGGGATTGCTCGACTAACGCAACACAATACAAATGCATCATCAGGAATTCCAAGATTACTGCGTGATACAGCTTCGATCACTGGGGGTTCCATACCATTTGGAAGCTTGACAAAACTGGACAAATTATTTTCATAGAGACCATGTTCTATAAAAGGGCCTAAGTTTTTATCCGCAGTATAAATCCACGTGGTAACATTATCATTTGCTATTTTTAGTTGCTCGGGGGTCACGCCAAATGCATCACCATATTCAATCATGCCATGTAATGATGCAAGATGTGATTTAAGTTCACTAAAAACATCAGAAACATATATTGGATATTTTTGCACATGCCACTGATGAGAATTCAAAACCTCTATTCCAAAATCATGAATCAGCTCTTTTGTTAATTCGACACTAGATGTTTCAATTATCGGAATGTCTTTTCTTAGTAGCCTACGAACACCATCCTCACGCTGACCGTGACCTGCACTTAAAAGAATGACAGAATGACCTTGTCTTTTAAATTCATTTGCCATTCTAATTGGTAAAATCTCAGCCCCACCCGGATAAAAACCCATCGTAGATACAGCTATATTAGGTGTTCTTTCTTCCCGAGAAGCTAGTATTTCATCAATATTACACCACTCATTGAACTCATGATCACTATGGCCAACATGATAATCATAACTCTCTTTTACGCTTCTGCGGAAATCTTCAACAACACTATATGGTGTATTATAAAGAGATTGAACTGTTTTTGCCGCGACTGTAAGTTCACGGTAAAATATTTCTTTTTGATATGTTTTCTCTGCCGTACTACCTATATATCGTCTAAAGTAACTATTGGTCTCTGTAGAAAATGCTATTTTCCCTCCACGCAACAAATGTAAATAAAAGACCCAATCGCCAGCAACTTGCATAGATAGCCATTTTTCATCTTCAAGCAATGGCATTTTTAATGGATTCCTGAAAATGGCCCCACTAGCGTTAGGTATCGTGTTTAACACACCTAGTGAATCGGAGACTTCTTTATGTGCGGTATTAACATAGGATTTTTTCCATTTATTTCTACAATCCAAATTTTTGACATGATGCCAAAAGCCATCCGCCATTGTAGTTTCATTAGCTTGGACAAACTCAGTATTTGCATATGCAAGTAATACAGCCTCATCATCAAAGCAGAGAACTAACTTTTCAAGGAAATTTTGATCACAATAATCATCACTTTCTGCAATCCAAATAATGTCGCCTGCTGCAGCTTTAATACCCTTAGCCCATTGACGGAATACACCGCCTGAATTTACTTCATTAATTAAGACTGTAGTTATCTCAGGGTATTTACTTGCAAACTCTTTAAATATGTCTCGACTACCATCAGTCGAGCAGTCATCCAACAAAAACACTTCTATATTTGAATAGGTTTGATTATAAATACTTTCGAGACGACGACGTAGGTATTTCTCATGATTATAATTTGGTACGATAACAGATACTTTTGGCATATCAAGACCAAATGGAAGATCTAATAATGCTCGGCTAGTTTCGTTCAATTTGCTGTAACCTGTCGATTCATCAGGTTCAAGCACAGCACCTCTATTCCAATCATTCCACGCATTGATAAATAGAATGCGCCGATTAGCGGCATGATGTTCTCTTGTCGTATGTATTGCCGCATCAAGCCATCGGCGATATTCTTTTTGATGATATCTAGTGTACCGAAGTGGAACTTTTGGTTTAAGTGAAGAGTCATCGTAGCCAAGTGTAACTATATGATGACATGATATGCTTGCACTCTTATTTCTATGCATTCTTTCGATTGCTTGAGACACAACTACGCTATATGGTACCGAATCCATGCCATTTTTTCGTAGCGGAGTGAAGTCACCGATTTCCCCTTCCATAGGAGTTATAGGATAATCCAATACGGCATCAAATTGACATCTGAATGAACTGCCAAAGTTTTCAGATTTAAACATCGAGCCCTTACTTCGAAAAATCAGATAAAGCGATGGCAACTTATCAAGCAAAGCATCTAGAGCGCCTAGATTTTCTCGACTTATCTCACTAGATGCAAGAACCAATACTGGTCTTTCATCCACACGCATATAACGTTCATCGGATAATAGTTTAATTAAATTATCAATTTGTGACTCATTATATGATGATTCAGAAATATTCACCTCAAGAATAAAACCTATCAAAATGTCTGGATTTGAAATAAATTCATATAATGGACTACCAATCAAAGGCATATTGGCCAGATCAAAATGAAAACACCAAGCGAGTATACCATGCTTACGGGCCATATCAGCTTGTTTTATCATGACCTCTGATGAAAATGAATTATATAGCCCTAACGCTTCATTGGGAATTATCTGCTGACCAATCCCTTTCATTGCTATTCGAGTATCTTCAAATGAGGACCAATCAGGATTGTGATAATAAGCAACGAGCTTAATGTCACTTGTTACAGAACCAAAATAGATGTCATCCTCATACCGATTGTTAGAGTCTGGCGTGGCTTGTCTAGACTCGGAGCGACCAGCAATAACATAATGCCAAAATGGATTGATATCGGCATTTTTTATATCATTATAAACATCAAGATACCCCCTCGTATCAAAATCATCCGAAGGATTACGCCCCTCACGCCATCCCTTTTCACAGTAATGACGAATCGGATCAGAGGGTTTTGGTTGGATATCAGGGTACATCCCATAGTAATAAGCTGAGTCGAATAATCCAGATAGCTTAATATCCTCTATCTCCAAAGCTATCTTATTGCAATCATTTTCTTCATAAATATTTTTTTTCAACGGGTTTGAAAGTCTAGATTCAGAACGACCAGCAACAACATAATGCCAAAATGGATTAAGCCCTGCATTTTTTATATCACAGTAGGCCTCAAGATAAGTATTTGTATCGAAATCATCTGATGGATTTAAGCCCTGATGCCAACCAATTTCACAATAATGACGTATGCAATCCTCTGATACCAATTTAATATCAGGATACATTGACATATAATACTCTACATCGAATAGACCAGAATTTATAATATCTTTTATTTCTATCTCGATGCGCTGATTGGTTATTTCATTGTCATCAATATAATCATCCCTCACCTCAATTACATGAGGCATATCATGACATTCCTGAACAGAGAGGTCTTTGTCAATATCATTAATAATCAGTGTAGCTTCCACATTATTAGCTACTGTATTTTCGTGTGTTATCTGTAACAGTGAATTCTGTCTACCCTCGACTATTCCATATTTTATGTAATGAAATAAGGGGTTAATGCCTGCAGAAGCAACGTCCGGGTTGAGTTCCAAATAACGATGGGTACTGAATGATGATGATGGATCTCGATGTTCCTTCCACCCGAAAAGACAATAGTGCCTAGCTGGATCAATCTTCGATGCACGTACGTCTGGATAGCAATCTCTATAAAAATTCGCATCGAACAACGAACTATGCCGTATCAATCTAACTTCACGATTGAAAGCAGTCTGTAACATCTCTCCAAGTTTCAATGGACGAGAAAGAAATCTTAATGGCTTTGTTATCCGCCATGAATTTGAATTTAACAATTTATTAATGGTTGTGTTTTTCTCATCTAACTGTAAATCCCTCTCAACAAGAGCATGCTTTAGCCCAGCAATCTCTCCATCACGCTCTGCGATGGCTTGATTTAGCCCAGTAATCTCTCCATCACGCTCTACGATGGCTTGATTTAGCCCAGCAATCTCTCCATCGCGCTCTACGATGGCTTGATTTAGCCCAGTAATCTCTCCATCACGCTCTACGATGGCTTGATTTAGCCCAGCAATCTCTCCATCG